>DATLIA010000357.1:0-42889 GCA_035540215.1 Actinokineospora sp.
GCGGCTTCAGTTTCAAGCTACCCGGCATCGGTCTGATCCTGACCCTGGTCGGCTCGCTGGTGCAGATCCTTTGCCTCACCGTCCTGCCGTGGGCGAGCGCGGGCAATGACCCCAGGTCCCTGTTCACCCTGTGGGACCAGCTGTCCAAGGGCGAGATCGACAGCTTCGGCGACCTGTACGTGGTGTTCCTCAGCTACCCGCTGATCATCCTCGGCATCCTGCTCGCGTTCGCCGCGGTGCTGGAGTCGGTGGCGATGAAGGTGGTGTGGGGTGGGCTGATGCTGATCGGCCTCGGCTACCTGTTGCTGCGCTACGGCTTCGGCCCCCTCACCGGCACGTTCGGTGAGCACAGCCTCGGTACCAAGGAGATCGCCATCGCCGTGGCGGCGCTGGCGGCGGTCGTGTTGGTCGTCTTCGTACTCAAGACGGCGGTCACCATGTTCCGCCGCGTGGCGGGCCTGATCCTGATCTCCATGTCCGGCGTGCACATCTACGGCGTCATGGACCTGGTCAAGGCAGTCGACCTGAGCAAGCTCGACATCGGCGCCTTCGGACCGTCCCTCGGCTACCTGCTGATCGGTGTCGCCGCCCTGATCGGCCCGCGCCGGTTCGTCCCCGGCGCGTAGCCACCCAGGTTTCCAACCAGGAGCGCGGAGGTTTCCTGGTCGTGGCCACGGCCGCGGCGAACGACTCTTGGACACGCCACCGGGCGACAAGCCCGGGGCGATCCAGGAGGAGACATGATCAAGAGAGCCAGGCGTTGGATCACCACCATCGCCGCGACGGCGATCGCCATGACGGGGTTGGCGATCGGCACGGCGACACCGGCCGCCGCCACGGGTCCGACACAGCTTCCGCTGGTGACGTTCTTCAACGCGACCACCGGCGACTACTTCACCACCGCGCAGGAAGTGTGGACCTGCGGGTACTACAACATCTCGCCATGCGCGGACCGCCCCGGCTGGGTCATCGTCGGGCGCCAGGGTGATGTGTTCAATCCGGCCAACCCGCAGCCCGCGGGCACGGTCAAGCTGTTCCACTGGTGGAGCCCGGACCGCTCGGACAACTTCCTCACCACGGACCCGGCCTGGTCGGGCGACATCGGCGACCGCAGGGTCTCCGGCAGCGAGTACACGCTGTTGCGCATCGAGGGCTTCGTCAACCCGCCGCCCACGAGCGCGGGCCCGCTGACCCTGCGCAGCTTCTGGAGCGCCACGAACCTGGACAACGCGGCGGTCGTCCGCTTCCCCAACAGCACCACGCCGCCGGGGTACGGCTTCTACCGCATCGAGGCCAATCTCCTTCCGCCCAACGCCGCGAGCCTGACCGGCTGCCAGACGAGTGCGCCGCACCAGAACATCACCGAGTCCTGGCACGCGCACGCCAACACCATCAGCCCGTACTCGTCGCGGATCGGCGTGTTCCGGGGCGACACCCTGCGGCTCAGCGCGTCAGGGTTCACCCGCATCGACGGCTGGGGCACCACGGTCGACGTGATCGGGCTGTCGGGCACGAGGGCGGGCACGGGCTTCCCGCTGCCCAGCGAGCCCGCCTACACGCTCATCGGCCGGATGAACTCGGGCGGGGCGTTCGTCCAGGGCCGCTGGTTCGACGCGGGTTCCTGGTTCCCGGTGGTCGGGCACAAGCTGCCCAGCGGCGCGATCACCAATGGACCGTGCGTGTTCGTCGACCCGGCGGTCGGCGGCACACTCGAGGTGGGCATCAACGATCCGACCCTGTGGGACAACGGCGGCTTCGCCGACGTGACCGTCCGTCAGTGGATCTAGTGTGGCAGGACATCTGATGTGAACGCGAACGCGCCGTGGGGCTCAAGTCGGCCCCACGGCGCGTGTCGTGTCGATGTATGCGGATGTCTCAGCTGGGCTTGACGGCGGTGTAGACGCCGTAGTGCATGACGTCCTTGTCGTAGGCCTGCTTCATCAGCGGGACCGAGTTGAAGAAGCGGAAGATGTCGGCGCCCTTGGCCTTCACCAGCTTCCACACGTAGGACGGGTCGCGCACCAGCGGCTTGACGATGTCGGCCGAGAGCTTCCAGGTGGCCTTGACGTTGTCGGTCCAGTCGGCCTGGGCGACGTCGGTGTAGCCGAGCTCGGTGCACAGCGCGGCGTAGTGCTCCAGCGGGAGCACGTGCGAGATGGCGAAGTCGCGGTAGAGCCTGCGCAGCAGCTTGACCTCCTTCGGGTTCAGCTGGTCGTCGCGGCTGGTCCAGGTGGCCACGACGAGGCGGCCGCCGGGCTTGAGGATGCGCAGGTTCTCGGCGAGGTAGGCGCGCTTGTCGGGCATCAGCTCGCAGGACTCCATCGACCAGATGACGTCGAAGGTGTTGTCCTCGTAGGTGGTGTGCATGGCGTCCATGACCTGGAAGTGGGTCTTGTCGCCCACGCCCGCCTGGGCCGCCTTGTCGGTGGCGCGCTTGACCTGCTCGTGGCTCAGCGTGATGCCGTCGACGGTGCAGTTCATGGTGTCGGCGAGCATGATCGCCGACGCGCCGATGCCGCAGCCGCTGTCGAGGACCTTGGAGCCGGGCGCGATGCCGCCGAACTTGATGAGCTCCTGGGTGGTGCGCTGCTGGGCGATGTCACGCGGCACGTCCTGCGCGTCGAGGTCCCAGAAGCCGTGGTGGATGTGCTCGCCCCAGAGGTCCTCGTACAGGTCGACCAGCTTGTCGTAGTGATCGCGCACGGCCCGGTGCAGGTCCTCGACCGAGCCTTCCTGGCTCAGACCGGTGTCGGTGGTGGTGCTCACGTCTCTCTCCTAAGGGTTGAGGCACTGTCCTGCGAGTCCGGCACGCGCTATCCGCGCCCGAACGGCCCCTGGCCGCGCGGGCGGAAAGCCCTAGTACGCCCAGTACGAGCGGCTTCCCACCCGCGCGCCCAGGAACCGCCCGGATCACGGATCCCACGCACCGGACTCACAGGACAGCGCCTAGACAGCGGTGACCAGGCGAGTGCCGGCGAAGTCGACCACTTGGCCGACCAGGATTTCGAGCCTGCGCATCAACCGAGGATCCGAACGCAGCGCGGCGTCGGCGGCTAAACCTTCCAAATTGGACAGTGGAACCGAGTTCACCGTCACGGCCATCGGCGTGACCCAGCCGCGCAGGCACAGCACCGCCGTGCGCAGCTCGGCCACCGCGGTGGCCGCGCCGTGCTCGCTCCAGCCGACCGCGACCGTGCCGACGACGCGCCCGTCGAGGTAGGCCGGGGTGTCCCCGGCCAGGTCCTCGACGTAGTCCAGCGCGTTCTTCAGCAGCCCCGAGACGCCGCCGTGGTACGTCGGCGTCGCGATGATCACCCCGTCGGCCCGCCGCAGCGCCGCCAGCAGCTCCTGCGCCTTGAATGGGCGCTGTGGTGCCCCCGGCCGGTACAGCGGCAGGTCGAGTTGGTCGGCGGTGAGCACCGTCGTGCGGGCGCCGTGCCCGGCGGCGAGGTCGGCGCAGATGCGCAGCACCCGCTCGCTCACCGAACCCGGGCGCAGCGACCCGCCGACGAGTGCCAGTTCCACGCCGGTCACCCGCCCAGGACGCCGGCCGCCACGGCCGCGGCCACCTGCGGACGCTGCAGCTTGCCGCTGGAGGTCTTGGGCAGGGTGCGCGGGCTGACGATGATCACGCGGGCGGGCCGGACGCCGGTCTGCTCGGCGACCGCCCGCTCGATGAGCTTGGCGGTGTGGGCCGCGGTGGCCGGGTCGCGGTGGTACTTGCTCTCCACCACCATGACCATCTTCTCGGTGCCGCTCTTCGCGTCGGGCACGCCGACCGCCGACGCGGCGCCGGGGCGGACCCCGTCGACGGTCTCGGCGGCGCGCTCGAAGGTCTGCGGCTGGTAGTTGCGGCCCGCCAGGATGATCAGGTCCTTGCCGCGGCCGGTGACGAACAGCTCGCCGTCGAGCAGGAACCCGAGGTCGCCGGTGTCGAGCCAACCGTCGCGCAGGTCGAGCACGGGGTCGGCGGGGCCGTTGATGTACCCGGTCATCATCGACTCGCTGGCCACCCGGACCCGGCCGATGTGGCCGTCGGGCAGGTCGATGTCCTCGGTGTCGCTGACCCTGACCTTGGTGCCAGGAACCGGAATGCCCGATGAGACGAACGGGTGGGCGTCCTCAGTGGAGCGAGGCGCCTCCGCCGTGCCGGTCTCGGCGATCGCCGCGCGCGAGAGCACCTCGATCCGCGGCGGGGTGCCGACCGGCGAGAACGTCGCGGCCAGCCCCAGCTCGGCCATGCCGTAGCAGGGCCGCATCGTCTCCGCGGCGAACCCGAAGCGGCCCATGACCTCCTGGAAGTCGGCCAGGGTGCCCGCGTCGACGACCTCGGCGCCGTTGAACGCCTTGCGCCAGCAGCTCAGGTCCAACCCGTCGAGGTCGATCTTGCGGGCCAGCAGCGAGACCAGCCGGTAGGCGAAGTTCGGCGCGGGCGAGATGGTGGCCCGGTACTGGTGGATCAGCCGCACCCACCGGTCGGGCCGGGTGCCGAAGGCCAGCGGCCGGATGAGCACCGACGGCAGCGACAGCAGGAACGGCGTCATGGTGGCGCCGACCATGCCCATGTCGTGGTGCAGCGGCAGCCAGCTGGCCAGCAGGTCACCCTCGAAGAACGGGCCACCGAGGCCGATCGCCGACGCGGCGGCGAACACCGCGCGGTGGCTGAGCACGATGCCCTTGGCCGCCGACGTGGTGCCCGAGGTGAACTGGATGAACGCGGGCTCCTCCGGCTCGGCGGTGAGCACCGGGTCGGCGACCAGCCCGTCGCCGAACGGCGGGCTGATCACGGCGACGTTCATGCCCGCCAGCGCCTCGGCCGCGTCCTCGCGCAGGTTCTCCGCGCACACCAGCACCTGCGGCTCCGCGACGGCCACGATGTGGCGCACCCGCTCCAGCCACAGCTGCTTGCGGCCCGCGGTGAGCGGGGGTTCGACCACCGACGGCACCGCGCCGAGCAGCGCGGCGCCGAACAGCCCGGAGAGCAGGTCGGCGGAGGTGTCCAGGCACAGGCACACCCGCCCGCCCCTGGTCAGCCCGGCCGCGGCCAGCGCCGACCCGGCCGCGTGCGCCCGGTCGTGCAGGTCGGCCACGGTGATCCGCTGGTCGGACTCCGGCTCGTCGGGCAGGTAGTAGGCCACCGCGTCGGGCTCGCGGCGGGCGCGATCGACGAGGGTGCCCGCCACGGTGCCCGATGTGCTCAGCGACGCGATGGGCGCGTCCGGGTCCGGGACGAACCCGCGTCGGTCAGGATGGACTTCGAGGTCGGCCCGTAAGCCGCTGTCGATGCTCATGTCGACTCCGCAAGGTTTTCGGGGTTCAGGGCATCACGAAGGGGAATCCGTTGCGACCCATCTCGGCCGCGGCGTCGATCACGGCGTCGGCCACGAAGTCGATGTCAGCGTCCGAGTGGGCGTCGCCGGTGTAGAACATCGGCATGCTGAGCGTGTAGACGCCGCGCTTGCGCAGCATCAGGGTGAGCACGGCCGGGCCGAGCGGGTTCACCGCGGCACCGAACTCGCGGTAGCTCTCATACGAGTCCTGCTGGACGAACCCGAAGGTGCCCGCGAAGGCGCCGAAGCCGAGCAGCCGGATCGGGATGCCCGACTCGTCACGGAACGCCGCGAGGCGGTCCTTGATCCGGTCGACCTTGGCGTCCGTGCGCTCGTAGAACGCCGGGCCCGCCTCACGCAGCATGTTCAGCGAGGCGTAGGACGCCGCGATCGACAGGTGGTTGGCCGAGTGGGTGTTGACCACGAAGGTCTTGGTGCCGATGTCGCCGAGCGAGGTGCCCGACGTGGTGGCGATGTCGAGGAACTCGGCCTTGCCGCCGATCGCGGCCAGCGGCAGGCCGAGGCCGGAGACGACCTTGCCGTAGCAGTAAAGGTCGGCCGGGATCTCGTACTTGCCCGCCGCGCCCGCGGTGCCGAAGCGGAAGCCGGTCAGCACCTCGTCGAGGATGAACGGCACGCCGAGCCCCTGGCAGCGCAGCGCCACGTCGCGGACCTCGGGGATGGTCTGCTCGACGTACGGCCACGACTGGCAGGCCGCGTCGGCGATCACGCAGGCCAGCTCGTCCTTGTGCTTCTCGATCAGCGCGCCTGCCAGGGCGGCGTCGTGCGGCAGGATCAGGATGTCGACGTCCGCGGTGCCGGTGAAGGCGTTGAGCGGCTCGATGCCGTCGGCGGTGATCTCCGGGAACGGGTTGACCTTCGGGTGGCCGTGGGCGAAGAACGAGGTGTTGCGGGCGGCGACGTCGTGCACGCCGTGCCAGCAGCCCTCGAACTTGGCGACCAGCTTGCGGCCGGTCTTCGCGCGGGCCAGCCGGATCGCCGTGCCGGTCGCGTCGGTGCCGGAGTTGAGCAGGGCGAACTTCTCGCAGTGCGGGATCAGGTCCTTGAGAAGCTCGCCCAGCTGCAGCTCCAGCGGGTTGAGGTAGCCGTTGCCGGGTCCGCGCAGGGCCTGCTCGCGGACGAAGTCGACCACCGGCTGGGGGTTGTGGCCGAACAGCGACTGCCCGCCGAAGCCGAGGTGGGAGTCGATGTAGGTGTTGCCGTCGACGTCGGTGAGCTTGCTGCCCTGCGCCTCGGCGACGGCCAGCGGGAACATCGGCGCGTGGAAGGGCAGGAACACGTGGTTGGTGACGACGTGCTCGCGCACCTGCCCGGCGAGCGCCAGCGACTTCGCCTGGCGCTGCCCCAGTTCGGTGAACAGCTCGATCACCCACTGCTGTGACAGCAGCTCGGTGACGATCTCCAGTGGCGTACGGGTGTCCGGCCGAGTTTCCGCGATGGTCATGATTTCGCCTGTCCTGTATTGATCCCGACGAGGTGGTTTGTCGCTCTGGCAGCACCGACACGGCCAGATCCCGTGTTGATCTTCCGTCGAGCGCAGTGGTGTGGTGTTACTTCGGCAGCACGAAGGGGAAGCCGTGCTTGTCAAGCTCCAGCGCGGAGTCGATCACCGCGGCCAGCAGTTCGTCCACATCGGACTCGCTGTGCGCGTCGCCGGTGAAGAACATCGGCAGGCTCAGCGTGTAGACGCCGCGGCGGCGCAGCATCAGGGTCAACAGGAACAGACCGATCGGGTTGACCGCCTCGGCGAACTCGCGGTAGTCGCCGTAGGACTCCTCGGCGACGAAGCCGAACGAGCCGATGAAGTCGCCGAAACCGAGCAGGCGCAGCGGGATGCCGGTCTCGGCGCGGAACTCGGCCAGCTTCGACTGCACCTTGTTGACCTTGGCCCGGGTGCGGTCGTAGTAGGCGTCGCCCGAGTCGCGCAGGTTGCTGAGCGCGGCGAAGGAGGCGGCGAGGGACAGGTGGTTGCCCGCGTGCGTGGTCTGCACGCAGGTCTTGCGCCCCAGGTCGGTCAGCGGCAGACCCGAGGTCTGCATGTGGTCGATGATGTCGCTACGACCGGCCACAATGGACAGCGGAAGACCCAGGCCGGTGACAACCTTGCCGTAGCAGTACAGGTCGGCCGGGATGTCGAAGTAGCCCGCCGCACCCTGGGGGCCGTAGCGGAAGCCGGTCAGCACCTCGTCGAGGATGAAGGGGATGCGCAGCGCCTTGCAGCGCTGGGCGACCTCGCGGATCATCGGCACGGTGTGCTCGACGTACGGGAACGACGAGGAGACGGCCTCGCCGAGCACACCTGCGAGCTTGTCGCGGTGCTTCTCGATGAGCGCCAGCGCCGCGGCGGTGTCGTTGGGCAGGATCAGCAGCTCGTCCGGCGAGGCCGGGGCGACACCGGTCAGGGCGGGCATCGGCGCGATGCCGTTGTCGGTCACCTCGGGGAAGGGCTGCACCGGGTGGCCGTGGTACCAGAACGCGGTGTTGTGCGCGGCCAGGTCGTGCACGCCGTGCAGCGCGCCCTCGAACTTGGCGATCATCCGCTTGCCGGTGTGCGCGCGGACCAGGCGGATCGCGGCGTTGGTGGCGTCGGTGCCCGAGTTGAGGAAGGCGAACTTCTGCGCGTGCGGCAGCATGTCCTCGAGCAGGTCGACCAGCTGCAGCTCGGTCAGATTCAGGTAGCCGTTGCCGGTGGAGCGGCCCAGCTGCTCCTTGATGTGGTCGACCACGGCGGGCGGGTTGTGGCCGAAGAGGGCCTGCGAGCCGAAGCCGAGGTGCGAGTCGAGGTAGGTGTTGCCGTCGATGTCGGTGATCCGGCTGCCCGAGGCCTCGGCGACGACCAGCGGGAACTGCGGGGCGTGGAACGGCCAGAACACGTGGTTGGACGCGGCGCGCTCACGGACCTGGTTCGCGATCTCCAGCGACTGGCGCTGCCGCTCGCCAAGGTCGGTGAACAGCTCGATGACCCACTGCTGGCTGAGCAGGTCGGCGACCAGGCTCTCGACGGTGGTGGTTGGGGTGGCCATGGCCGACTCCGTTCAGGTGGATGCTCGGTGGTTACAGGGCTCGGCCCCGTTGCCCGGGCCGTTCGCTCGTGTGATCGAAGTGGTCGATATCGCGGATTAGAAGCGGACCAGGGCCGATTCCATGGTCAGACCGGGGCCGAACGCCATGAACACGCCGTACTCCCCCGCCGCCGGGCGAACTTCGTTGATGATGTGGTCGAGGATCAGCAGCACGGTCGGCGACGAGCAGTTGCCCCACGAGCCGAGGATGTGCAGCGAGGGCTCCAACGCGGTACTGGGCAGGCCCAGACGCTCGCCGACGTAGTCGATGATCTTCGGGCCGCCGGGGTGGATGCCCCAGTGCTTGACGTCGGCCGGGGTCAGGCCGTGCTGGCCGAGCAGCCTGCCGACGAACGGCTCGATGGTCTCCGACAGGTACAGCGGGACATACGGCGACAGCGTCATCCGGAAGGCGTCGTCCATGACCTTCCACGTCATGGCCGCGGAGGTCTCCGGGTGCGTCTCGGTGTGCGTGCCGAGGATGACCGGACCCTCGACGTCGTTCACGTCGCCGTCCACAGAGGACAGCAGCAGCGTCGCGGCGGCGTCGCCGAACAGGCCGCAGACCACGACCTGCTCCTTGGTGGCCTCCGGGCGCAGGTGCACCGAGCACACCTCCGCGCAGGTGACCAGCGCGAGCTCGCCGGGCCGACCGGCCAGCGAGTCCAGCGCGACCTTGATGCCGTTGAAGGCCGCGTAGCAGCCCATGTGGCCGACGAAGGTGCGGCGCAGGTTCTGCGGCAGGCCGAACTCCTTGGCCAGCAGCATCTCCGGGGTCGGGCCCGCGTAGCCAGTGCAGCTGACGAAGGTGTAGCTGCCGACCTTGTCGGTGTCGACGCCCTCAAGCACCCCGCCGACGGTCTCCCGGCCCATGGCCAGGACGTTCTCTTCCCACGCCTCGATGCGGGCCTGCATGCCCGGCCAGCCGTCGCCGTAGGCCTTGGCGGGCGGCCACGCCAGCCTGCGCTGCTTGACCTGGGTGCTCTTGAACAGCTTCTCCGCGTCGGGGACGTCGACGTAGAGGTTCTTGTAGAAAGTCTCGAACATCTCGTCCTGCGAGATGGCCGGTCCGGCCTGCGCGGTGCGCAGGCCCAGGATGCGCGCGGGCGCGATGGCGGGGGTCGCCGAGATCATCTGGCCACACTCGCGGTCTCAATAGAGTCACGGATGGCCGCGAGGAAGCCCTCGGTGGCCTCGTCGCTCTCCTTCTGCGCGAACGGCTCGATCAGGATGATCACGACCGGCGCGACGTCGACGGAGGCCTCCGCGCGGGTCTCGATCTCCAGGATCTGCTCACCGTCGGCCGCGCCGTCGGAGATGCGGAAGTGGCCCCAGGAGCGGAAGTTGTGCTCGCCGTGCGGCTCCCACGTGACCAGGTCCGCGTCGGTGGTGTCGTAGCGGGCCTGGTAGTCGGGGGTGAACACGACCGCGCCGTTGGACACCGTGGCGAGGCGCAGGTGGAACACGCCGTCGCCGAGGTCGGACATCTCGTCGACGCCGGGCATCAGCCGACCGGTCTCCAGCACGGCCGCGATGGTGCGGCGCAGCGTCTCCCGGTCGGTGTGGACGGTGATCTCTCGCGTGCTCTTGGAGCGGATCCAGACCATGTCTCAGCTCTCCAGTGGGGTCTTGACGGCGTGGCCGATGTAGCTGACGGCGGTCGACTTGACGAGGTGGAACTCGCCGATCGCGCGGCCGCGCATGGCGTTGGGGATGAGCTTGTGCGGCGGGGCCTTGGGCTCCAGGCCGTGCAGCGCGCCCATGGTCAGGCCGTGGTCGGCGAAGACCGAGACCAGCTCGTCCGGGCGGATGAACATCTTCCAGTTGTGCGTTCCCGGGTAGACGATCTTGAGGATCTTCTCCGAGAGCACGATCGCCTTGAGGTAGCTCATGACCGTGCGGTTGATCGTGTCGAACACGACGATGCCGCCGTCGCGCAGCACGCGGGCGATCTCGGCGACCGCGCCGGGCAGGTCGTGCAGGTGCTCGAGGACGTCGGAGATGACGACCATGTCGATGGTGCCGTCGCCCGCGGGCAGCTCGTAGGCCGAGCCGACCACGTAGTTCACCGTGACGCCACTGGCCGCGGCGTGCTTGCGCGCGACCTCGATGGAGCCCTCGGACAGGTCGACGCCGGTGACGTCGTAGCCGATGGCCGCCAGCCGCTCGGACACCAGGCCGCCACCGCAACCGATGTCGAGCACGGTGACCTGGCCGGGCTCACGGTCGAACGTGGCGCGCGCGGCCTCGTCGAAATGGGCGACCCGCACCGGGTTCATCTCGTGCAGCGCGCGCAGCGGGCCGGTCAGGTCCCACCAGCCGTCGCCGACCTCGTGGTAGTACTCGTTGTCGATCGCGACGTCGGCCGGATCGAGCGCCGCCACATGACGGTCTGTCTTTGCCATCACAACCACCTCGGGGTCTCTGCGGGGTCGGTGCTCGCGATGTGGCCGACTGTCTTTGCCATCACAACCACCTCGGGGTCTCTGTCGGGTCGATGCCCACGGCGTTCTTGCCGACGAGCTCCCGGGCGAGGTCGCCCGACACCGGAGCGCTCACGGCCTTGAGGTCGTGCCAGATCTGGGAAAGCCGCACGGTGCCCTCGCTGTCACCGCTGATCACGCTGAACGCGGTCGAGACGACGGAATCGGCCTCAGGAGCCACATAGAGGTGCGCGACGCACGCCTCGGCGAGACCGACAGCGCCGTCGGCCGCCGCGCGCAGCGCCTGCCGGTCGAGCAGCGCGACCATGGTCGCCAGCGAGCTGCGCATCCGGGACACGGCGAACTGGGTGCCGGGCAGGCCGGTCACCTCGAAGCCGCGCGTCTTGACCCGCTCCACGGCGATCTCGTACGCCCGCTGAGCCAGTCCGAGCCGGACGGCCGCGTCGTACAGCGTCCCGTAGGCCATACCGGCCGAGAACGTCTCGGCCAGCTTGAACGCCGTCGCCCCGCAACCCGCGGCGACGGTGGCCAGCACGGCCCGACGCTCGGCGGCGTCCTTGATCGCGCCGACGGTGACACCGGCCGCTGCCAGCTCAGCCAGGTTCTCCCGGACGTCACCGGCGTCGACCCGGCCCGCGCGGCGCTTCTCGAAGCCTTCCGCCAGTTCGCGTGCGGTCTGCATGACGCTCTCCTTGATCGCAGTCACTTGTCAGCCCACCCAGCGGGGCTCGGCGAAGATCGGCACGCCCAGCGCCTGCTTGCCCGCCCACTCCTGCACCACGTCGGTGGCCGGGGGCACGAGCAGACCGGCGACGACGTCGCGGTACATCCGCTGCAGCGGGTCGGCCGAGGAGAGCCCGGAGCCGCCCTGGACCTGCATGCCCAGGGTCACCACCTCGTGCGCGAGCTTGGTGACGCTGGACTTCATCACGCTCATGTCGATGTAGTGCGCCAGCGGGTCGACGTCGTCGTGCTCGGCGTTGATGGCCGCTTCCAGGTGCGCGCGGGCCGCGGCGACCTTGGCCGCCATCTCGGCGATACGGAACTGGATGCCGGGCAGGTGCGCGTTCGGCTTGCCGATCACGCTGATGATCCGCTTCTGCTGCGTGGCCACCACGTGGTCCAGCGCGGCGCGCGCGATGCCCACGAAGCACGACGCGAAGCTGCACCACGCCCAGTGCACGCCCATCATGAACAGCATCGGCAGCGTTCCCCGCTCGCCGACCGACCACTTGTCCTCGATATAGAGGTCCTCCAGCGCCAGTGAGTGACTGCCGGTGGCGCGCATGCCCGCGGCGTCCCACTCGCCGACGACCCGGACACCCTGCTCGGGCTTGGGCACCAGGAACGCCATCGGCTGCGGCAGCCCGCGGTCGTCCAGCGTCGCCGCCGAGAGGAACAGGTGGGTCGCGCCGGGGAAGCCGGTGAAGAAGCCCTTGAAGCCGTTGAGCTTGAACCCGCCGTCGACCTCTTCGGCCCTGGTCGTCGGGTGCCACCAGTTGCCGCCGACACCGGGCTCGCTGAAGCCACCCGAGATCACCGCTCCGTCTACGACCGCGCGGCAGGCCCACTCGGCGCTCGCGCCGCCGAGGCGGGCGATCATGGCGAGGCCGTGGACGTGCATGTTGACCGCGAACGCCGTCGACGCGCAGCCGCCCGCGAGGATCTGCTGGGCCTCACAAAGCTCGGCGAGGGTCGCGTTGTCGCCGCCGAACTCCGCGGGGACGGTCATCGCGGTGTAGCCGGAGCTGACCAGCTCGGCCATGTTCTCGTGCGGGAAGCTCGAATCGGCGTCGTGCTGACGCGCGCGCTCGGCGAACCTCGGGGCCAGCTCATGGGCAAGGGCGACGTAGTCGACCTTGGTCTTCATCGCGCCACCTCCGCCTTGCGCGAGGCCGCCAGCAGCGCCGCCATCGATCCGACACTGTCGACCTCGGAGGACATGGCCTCGGCGAGCCAGATGCGCAGGTCGAAGTCCGGGTAGTCGTCACGGATGCGGTTGGCCAGCTCGACCAGGTCGAGGGAGTCGAAGCCCAGTTCGTCGGTGATCGAGGACTCCGGCCGGATGTCCTCGGCCCGCAGCGTCGGCTTCACCGCGACGAGATCCTGAACAAGGGCGTCGACGTGAGCGTCGGTCAATACACGCGTTGAGTCCGTCATGCAGGTGTCTCCGATGCGCTCCGAGGGTTGTCTGGCGCTACTCCGCACCGGGTGCGAATGGTGAGTGCCCCACTTAGTGGGTGCCTGGTGATTCACTCGAAGTGGTCATTCGTGGTGACTCCAGTACGGCTCCAGTAACCTTCGAGCCGTTTACGAGACCATGCGCGCGACGGTCGCGTCGGTCGGCCGCCCACCGATCTGGGAGCGCACCAGAAGTGAACGCCGTAGTCCGGTTCTCCATCGCCCGCCCCAAAGCCGTGATCGCGGTATGGCTCGTGATCGCCGCGATCTGCGTTCCACTGATGATCGAGCTGACCGGAGCCCTGAAGGCGGGTGGCTTCGACAACCCGCGCGGCGAGGCCGCCGCCGGTCAGACCGAGCTTGAGCGCTCGTTCGACGAGACCCCCGAGACACTGCAGGTCGTGCTGACCAAGCCCGACGGCGATGTCACCGAGGTGTTGCCGAAGGCCACCGCGATCGCCAAGGCGACCGACCATGTGGCGACCGTGCAGGACTACACCTTCGACCCGAAGTGGCTCTCTTCGGACAAGCACACCACGTTCCTGCAGCTGGGCTTCCGGGTCGACAAGTCCACGATCCAGGGTGAGATCAAGGACCTGCGCGGCAGGCTGGGAGCGCTGCGCGAGGACGACGTCCAGGTGCACGTCACCGGCGCGCAGGCACTCGACTTCGACCTCAGCGCGCAGTCGGAGGAGGACGCCGCCACCGCCGAGCTGATCGCGTTCCCGCTGCTGATCATCGTGCTGCTGCTGGTCTTCCGCTCGGTCGCGGCCATGCTGCTGCCGGTCGTGCTCGCCGGTCTCGCGCTCGTCGTCGCCTCCGCGGTCGGCTACCTGATCACCTACCTGACCGACCTGTCGACCCTGTTCACCAACGCCGTGTCAATCATCGGTCTGGCTGTCGCCGTCGACTACTCGCTGTTCATCATCAAGAGGTATCGCGACGAACTCGCCGAGGGCGAGGTGTATGAACCCGCGCTGCGCACGGCGATGCGGACCGCGGGCCACGCGGTGGTGTTCAGCGGCCTTGCCGTCGTCGTCGCGCTGCTTGCCTTGTTCATCCCGCAGATCATGGTGTTCGGCAGCATGGCGATCGCGGGCATCGTGGTCACCCTGGTCGCGCTGGCCATGTCGATGACCCTGCTGCCCGCCGCGCTGCGGCTGATGGGCAAGCGGATCAACTGGCTGTCCCTCAAGCCGCGCGCCGAGAAGGAGAAGAGCGGCCCCGGCCTGATGGCCAAGCTGCACGCGAAGCCGGTCGCCCTGCTGCTGATCCTCATCGCCGCGTTCAGCGCGCTCGCGTTTCCCATGTCCGACATCCGCCTGCAGGCTCCGGTCGCGAGCGCGACGATCCTGCCGCCTGAGGCCGACTCGCGGCAGGGCATCGAGAAGCTGCAGTCCGCCCTGGAGTTCCGCAACCTGTTCCCGCTGCAGGTCGTGGTCAGCACCCCGCAGGGTGACCCGACCGCGAAGCTGATGGACGGCGTTCGCGCGGTGCACGATGTCATCGCCGCGCAGCCGAACATGGACAAGATCACCGACGTCCGCTCGATCGGCCTGCCGTCCGAGGCGCTCGATCTGGCCATCGACGGCAAGTTCGACCAGCTGCCGCCGGAGGCCAAAGAAGGCTTCGAACAGATGTGGCGCGTCCACGACGGCAAGCGCGTCAGCCGCACCATCATCGTCCCCGGCTACGACCCCGACACCGACGCCGCGCACGACCTCGTCCGCACCCTGCGCGACAAGCTGCCCGGCGCTGTCCCGGCGGGCGTGACCGTCCACCTGACCGGTGCCACCGCCCACGGCGTGGACTTCGACGAGGTCCTGATCGACACCTTCCCCGCCATCCTCGGCGCGGTCGCGTTGATCACCATCGCCCTGCTGGCCCGCGCGTTCCGCTCGTGGCTGCTCCCGCTGCTGGCCCTGGCGCTCAACGCCATGGTCGTCGCGGCCAGCCTCGGCATCCTCACCATGGTCAGCCAGAACTGGCTCGACCAGCGCATCGACAGCACGACACCGGCGCTGGTGTTCGCCATCATGTTCGGCCTGAGCATGGACTACATGGTCATCATGATCTCCCGCATGCGGGAGCGCTTCGTGGCCACCGGCGACCACGCGACGGCGGTGACCGGCGGCCTGCGCGACACCGCGGGCCTCGTCAACGGCGCCGCCCTGATCATGGTCGCGGTCTTCGCCTCGTTCCTCGTGGCGAAGATCAGCGTGGTCCAGCAACTCGGCTTGGGCCTGGCCATCGCGGTCATCCTCGACGCGGTGGTCATCCGCCTGCTGGTCATGCCCGCCGCGCTGAACCTCATCGGCCCCCGCATCTGGGGCCGCGCCGCCCAGGCCGCGGTGGCGACGGCACCGTCGGCCGAACCCGAGAAGGTCGACGCGCACTGACGTTTCGCAGTTGAAGAAGCCCCCGGTCGATTTTCGACCGGGGGCCTACTTCTATTCGGCGCCCAGATCGGCGACGGCGTCGATCTCGATCAGGAAGCGCGGGTCGACCAGGTCCGTGATCGCCACCAGCGTCGCCGCTGGTCGCGGCGTCGGCAGGGTCCGGCCGAGAACCGCGCGGACGGCGGCGAGGTCATCGATGTCGCACAGGTAGTAGGTCAGCTTCACCACGGCAGGCCAGCCGACCCCGTGCTCGGCCAGGATCGCCGCGATCTTGGCGAGGACGACCTCGGTCTGCGCCGCCGCGTCTTCGGACACCGATCCGTCGACGGCGGTGGGCACCTGGCCCGCGATGTAGAGGGTCGGGCCGGTGGCCACGCGGCTCATCGAGTAAACGGGTTCGCTCATGGTCCACATCAAACCCGACTAGAACGTGCCGACGAACCAAGCCACCGTGAAAGCGGCCGCCAGCACCGCCGCGTACAGCGCCATCGCCAGCACGAACCTGATCAGCGCGGCCGCCATCCGCACCCGCAGTGAACGCTCGATGATCTCAAGCCTGTCCAGCACTCCGCGCGAGAACCGCTGCTCCCCATGGCCTTCGGCGTACACGCGCCGCAACGCCTCGTCGGCGACGGGAGCATCGACGACGAGCCGGACCCGGTTCGCGTCGGTGATCACGAACCGGTCGACGCGCATGCGGGCGTCCGTCGGCACGCGCAGCCGCCACACCCGGCGCAGCCGGTGCAGGTCGACCGTCCGCCAGCCGCTCAGGGTCTTGGCCGACAGGTACCGCTCCCCCGCCCCATGCACCCTGGCCCGGTCAGCGAACGGCAGCCCGACCATGAGCGCGGCGATCGTCCCGCCCAGGAAGGCCAGTCCGATGCCCGTCTCCTCGAATCCCGGTTCGACCAATCCGGCCGACACCGCCAACCCGATCGCGGCACCGCCCATCACCAGCACCGGCACCCAGGCCCTGCGCCGCGCGACGGCTGGCGGCGTCCCCGCTAAGTCACTCTCCCCCATATCCGGATGCTACAGACGGGAGGACTGGATGGGCGCCCTTTCGCACAGGAGCGGCCATCCGGCCGGTCAGGGCTGGGTCAGGTCGCCGAGCACGAGGTGTAGTTCCAGCTGTGGCCCGCAATGGTGCCGTCGGGGTCGGCGGAGCCTTCGGCGCCGAAGAAGCAGTAGCCGCCGACCGCGCAGAACCGGGTGAATGTCGCAATAGGACGGTCGTTGCCTGCTGGGTCCCGCCGCCAGAGACCTCCCCGAAGGCGACACTCACGTCCTCCTCTTCGCCGCCGCGGGCTACACCGACGCCGCGATGGCCAGGAAGGTCGGTGTCAACCAGCGCACGATCGAACGCCGGATGCGGCGGATCATGGAATCGCTTGGCGCTCGGACCAGGTTCCAGGCCGGTTTGCAGGCGGACCGCAAAGGCTTGCTCGGCTGAACCGGCACATGAGATTCCAAGTCCTCAGGGCCCAAGGAGCGCCGCGGGAATCACCGCGATGCCATCGGCCCTGCGGTACGCGAATGGGCCGGTCGTGATGACCGCCGCGTCCAGCAGGTCCGAGCCGAGGCGCTCGGCCAACCAGCGCAGGTGCGCGACGTCCGCGTCATCGACCGTCTGACTGAGCTTGACTTCGATCGCGACGACCTTGTGGTCGCCCCGCTGGAGGATGAAGTCGACCTCGTGATCACCGTTTCGCGTGCGTAGGTGATGGACCGTTGCCTCACTCGCCTGCGCGTATACCCGCAGGTTCAGCGCGATCAGCGACTCGAACAACGCGCCGAGCAGGACCCCGTCGCGAGGGATCCCGGGCCCGGTGGCGGTTCCGCTCAGCAATGAATCGTGGGTCGCCCCAAGGAGACGGGCGGCGAGCGCGGGATCGGCGAGGTGATGCTTGGGCGCTTGCGCGAGGCGAGTGAATTGGTTGAAAGTCGGCAGCCAACCCGGCAGCGGGTCCAAGAGCCATAGCTGAGCAAGCACATCTCGGTAGACGATCGTCGTCGTCTTCGCGGGCTTGTCCTGCTCACCCGCCGTCGCCGCGTCCAAGATGGCATTGTAGGAAGCGGTGGTGGAAGTCGCGGCGCCGTAGGCGGTGAGCCAGGCGTGCAGGGTGGCGGGGCGCCGGATCCGGTGCCCTTGTTCGGGAAAGTCGTGTTCGGCGATGCGTTGGAGGTAGCCGTCGAGCTGGGCGCGTCGCGCGCGTTCGGGCAGCCCGTGAATCGCCGGGAATCCCGACCGGAGGATCTCGTCGGTGTACCACGGGAGGTCAGCGGCGGTGTCCCCGCCGATGGCAGGTCGCGCTCCGCTCAGCATGTCGGCGAGGCTCACCGACGCGTCATGCACCCCTCGCTCGGCGAGGCTCATAGGACGCATCCGCACTCGCACGATCCGGCCCGCGCCTGAATGCGTCGGCGCGTTGACCGGAGTCGCGCCGCCGGTCAGGAGGAAGCGTCCAGGAGCCGGATCACGGTCCACACTCCGTCGCACCCAGTCCCAGACAGCCGGGTGACGCTGCCATTCATCAACAAGGACGGGAGGAGCCGCATGGTCGAGGCGCCGGGGCTCCGCCTCAAGCAGCTCACGCGTGACCCGGTCGTCCAACGCGAAGACCGTACGCGACCGGCGTTGCGCCGTCGCGGTCTTGCCCACCCCCTTGGGACCCTCCAGCGCGATGGCCGAGAGTCCTGGGATCAGCTCGTCGAGTTCGGCGTCGACAGTTCGCGCCAGATAGTCACCCACCAGCCGTACGCTGCCGTTAGCAGCACTTCTACGCTACCGATAGCAGGCGTTCTAGGCTACCGATAGCAGCGGAAAGGGGTGACCGCCGCGTCGCGGCAGCCACCCCTTTCAGGCACGAGCGATCAGACAGTCGCCGGGTTCATCATCTTGTCGAGGAACCCGGTCGTGTGCTGTGCCTCCCGGAACGTCGGCTCGTCGAGTACCTCACTCAGCAAGTCACGGGTGGTACGCACCCCGTTCCCCGCGATCTGGAACTCGGCGAGCGCGCGCTGCATGCGGGCGATGGCCTGCTCGCGGTCCGGCGCCCAGACCACGAGTTTGGCGATCATCGAGTCGTAGTCGGCCGGGATCTTGTAGCCGGCGTACGCGTGCGTGTCGACCCGGGTGAACGGGCCGGTCGGCACGGCGAACTCGGTGAGCAGGCCCGGGGTCGGCGCGAAGTTGCGCTTGGGGTCCTCGGCGTTCACCCGGCACTCGATGGACACGCCACGCGGGTGGATGTCCTCCTGCTTGACCGACAGCGGCAGGCCCGCGGCGATGCGGAGCTGCTCACGCACGATGTCGATGCCGGTGACCATCTCCGTCACCGGGTGCTCGACCTGGATCCGGCAGTTGATCTCCATGAAGTAGAAGCCGCTGTCGTCGACCAGGAACTCGAACGTCCCCGCCCCGACGTAGCCGACCGCCTTCGCGCCGCGGACCGAGGCCTCGGCGATCTCCTGCATGAGCGATGCGGGCAGGCCCGGCGCCGGGGTCTCCTCGATGAGCTTCTGGTGGCGGCGCTGGATCGAGCAGTCGCGCTCGCCGAGGTGGACCACGTTGCCGAAGCTGTCGGCGAGGATCTGCACCTCGACGTGCCGCGCCGCGTCGGCGTAGCGCTCGATGTAGACCCGCGAGTCGTTGAAGACCGCGTGCGCCACACCGCGCGTGCGGCGGTAGGAGGCGGGCAGGTCGGCGCGGTCGCGGACCAAGCTCATGCCGCGCCCGCCACCACCGGCGGCCGCCTTGATGATGACCGGGAAGCCGATGTGGTCGGCCAGTTCCACCGCGTCGGTCAGGTTGTCGGCGGTGCGGGTGCTGCCCGGCAGCAGCGGCAGGCCCGCCGCCGTCATCAGCTCACGCGCCACCGCCTTGTCGCCGAGCTGGCTGATCACCTTCGCCGGGGCGCCGATGAAGACCAGGTCGTTCTCCTGGCACACCTCGGCGAAGTCGGGGTCCTCGGAGAGGAACCCGTAGCCGGGGTGGATCGCCTGGGCACCGGTCTGCAGCGCGGCCTCGATGATGCCGGGCGCGGACAGGTAGCTCTGGCGGGGCGGGGGCGGGCCGATCTGGACCGCCTCGTCGGCGGCACGCACGACGGCGGAGTCGGCGTCGGCCGTCGAGTAGACCGCGACGGTCCGGATGCCCATCTCCTTGCAGGTCCGCAGGACCCGCAGGGCGATCTCCCCCCGGTTGGCGACAAGGACCTTGTCGAACACGGCGCTCACTCCTGTTCAGACGGCGCCAGCACGACGAGCACCTGGTCGTACTCGACCGGCTCGGCGTTGCCGACCTTGATCTCCACGACGACACCCGCGCGGTCGGCCTCGACCGGGTTCATCAGCTTCATCGCCTCGACGATGCCGATCTGCTGACCGGCCTGCACCTCGTCGCCGACCTTGACGAACGTGGCCGCACCCGGCTCCGGCGCGGAGTAGAACGTGCCCACCAGCGGCGACTTCACCGCGTGGCCTGACAACTCGACCGCGACCGGCTCGACCGCGACAGCGACGGCCGCGACCGGCGCCTGGGCGACCGGGACGGGCTGTGCGACCTGCTGCGGGTAGTCCCACTCGACCTCGACACTGGCGACACCGAGCGACATCCGCACCCGGCGGATCGGGGCCTTGCCGGTGCGCAGCATGCCGTCGATGCTGCGGCACATCTGCTCCAGTGCCACATTGCGGTCGTCCCTGTCGTTGTTGTCAGGGTCGACGGCCGCCAGCCAGTCGCTGGCCCTTTCCTGCGCTTCCGTCATGCCACACCTCCGTCTAGAACAACCACACCGAAACCACGGGATCGAACAAGCTCCAGTTCAGGCATCAGCTGCCGCCCTGAGCAACCACACCGAATGCGCGGAACCGTGCGAGCCTGCGTGCCAGCCGCTCGTCAAGCTCCACATCGCACAGGTCGTGCAGCACCTCGGCCACGGCCTGGCGCACCAGCTCCGATGCCGACGTCGGGTCGGTGTGCGCACCACCGACGGGCTCGGGGACGATGCCGTCGACCACGCCGAGCCGCAGCAGCTCAGGAGCCGCGACGCGCAGCGCCTCGGCCGCCTGACTGGCCGCCTCCGGCGCCTTCCACAGGATCGCCGCGCAGCCCTCCGGCGAGATGACCGAGTACGTGGCGTTCTCCAGCATCAACACCTGGTCGGCGACGGCGAGCGCGAGCGCGCCGCCGCTGCCGCCCTCACCGGTGACGATCGCCAGGATCGGCACCGGCAGCCGCGACATCAGCCGGATGTTCTCGGCGACCGCGATGGACTGACCCTTCTCCTCGGCCTCGATGCCCGGGTACGCGCCCGCGGTGTCGATCAGCGTCACCACCGGCATGGTCAGCTTCTCGGCGAGCCGGAACAGCCGGGCCGCCTTGCGGTAGCCGGACGGGGTGGCCATGCCGAAGTTGCGGCGGACCAGCTCGCCGGTCGTGTGCCCCTTCTGGTGGCCGATCACGACCGCGGGGCGGCCCGCGACCCAGCCGATGCCGCCGACGATGGCCGGGCAGTCACCGCCGAGACGGTCGCCGTGCAGCTCGAAGAACCCGTCGAGCCACTGGCCCGCGTGGTCGAGCATGGTCGGACGCTGCAGCTCACGGGCCAACTTCACCGCGTCCCACGCCGGGCGACCGGCGAGGTGCGCGGGCAGATCGGTCGCCTCGCGCATGACGACCTTGTCAGGCACCTCGCCGTAGATGGCGTCCGGGCCCGCGCGGTGGCTGGCCGCCGCGACCAGGCGAGAGAGCACCCCGCGCAGGTCGCCGCGCTTGACCACGGCGTCGATCATGCCGGTGGCCAGCAGGAACTCGGCGGTCTGGAAGCCCTCAGGCAGGTCCTGGCGCACGGTCTGCTTGATGACCCGCGGCCCGGCGAAGCCCATCCGGGCGCCCGGCTCGGCGATGACGATGTCCGACAGCGTCGCGAACGAGGCGGACACGCCGCCGTAGGTCGGGTCGGTCACCACGGTGATGGTGAGCAGGCCCGCCTCGTCGAGCAGCGCGAAGGCGGCGCTGGTCTTGGCCATCTGCATCAGCGAGAGGGCACCCTCCTGCATCCGCGCGCCGCCCGATGCGGTGACCACGATCAGCGGGACCCGGTCGGCGAGCGCGGCCTCGGCCGCCGCGGTGATCGCCTCACCCTCGGCGCTGCCCAGGCTGCCGCCGAGGAAGCCGAAGTCCATGACCGCCACGACCACCGGCTGGCCCTCGATCAGGCCGCGCACGGGGATGACCCCGCGGGTGCGGCCGGAGCGGCGCTCGGCGTCGTTGCGGCGGTCCACATAGGACTTCGAGTCGGTGAAGCCGAGCGGGTCGCGCACCGTGTCGGCGACCTCGATCTCGCGGGCGGATCCCGCGTCGAGCAGGTGCTGAAGCCGTAACTCCGGCTCCACCGGATGGTGTCGACCACAGAACGGGCAGACCCGCAGTTCCCGGGCGAACCGCTTGCCATAGGTCAGCGTGCGGCACTGCTCGCAGCGCACCCACCCCGCGGCATCGCTTTGCTGCTTGGCCGGTTCGAGCGGCACAGCCGTCGTCATGGAGATCCCCTTCACGTTCCCGCCGAATGTCCATTGCGGACGAATCGCCCTTGGCACGAAAGTTCCTGTAACGATGTTGCCTTTGTCACCTAGAGGCACGATCGAAGCAGAATTGAGAGAACTCTCAGCCTTGATCAGTTACTTTCAGTAGCGGAGCCAAAGTGTCCCTGTGAGAACCCTCAGCCTTGATCAGTTACTTTTCAGTAGGAGCTGGAATCCGCTCGGGTGACCGGCCGGAAACCTGTTCGTCACTGGATCCTGCTACGCCGAGCGGTGCGCCCGTGTCGAACGAACCCATCACCACCAGGCCATACCCGCAGGCAGCGAAGATGTGTCGCCACCACTGGCGCAGCTTTTCCTCTTCTTCCTTCGTCAAATCACGCATTGCCCACCCCTATTCATCCCCCTGAAACGACAGCGGGAGGGTGTCCCCCGGTCCAGCCGGTCCAACACCCTCCCGAAACTGTCTTCTCAGTAGCTGGCGGTGACCTCATAGAGCGCGAACGGAACAGCTCCGGGACGGGTGTCGCGGTATTTGCGCAACGCCGAGGTCTGGCCCTTGTGGGCCGGACCCTGCTCCCATTCGTTGAACGCGTCCATGTCGACCCACCGGCTCATCACCACGAACCCGAGCGGGTCGTGCACCGACCGCATGAGGTCGTTGCCCAGCATCCCTGGCACACCAACGAGTTCCTTGCTCACCTCGTGGTAGGCCTGCTCGACACCCTCGACATCGTCGGTGGCGTGGTAGATGAAGATGCGGATCTCACTCATAACCCACCGCCGGACTGTGTCAATGGTTCGCTCGCAAGCTCGCTCACGCCTGAGTGGCTTCCCACTCCGCGTGGGTCGTCACGGTGGCCGAGGCACTCAGGTGCGCCACGACGTTCATGGTCACCATGGAACCCTTGGACCGGAAGGGGTGCAGCTTCACGCGGTGGTCCACGTGGCGCTGGGACAGCTCGAACTCGCGGAAGCGCGGCTCGTCCACCCAGTCGGAGACGATGTAGTAAACGCCCTCTTCCTCCTGGCTGCGCGAGAGCCACTGGCCGCGGTTGGCCGGGTGGGAGGTGACGGAGTCGCCGACCTCAGTCCACACGCGCTCGAAGTCGGCTTCCATGCCCGGGTTGATCTCCATGCGGAGCATGACCCGGTACGCGGTGAAGGTCTGCGTTGCGGCGGACATTTAGGAGATACCTCCGTCGACGTGGATGGTGGCGCCGGTGACGTACTTGCTCAGGTCGGACGCGAGCCACAGGACAGCGCCCGCGACCTCGTCCGGGGTGCCCAGGCGGCCCAGCGCGGTCTTCTCGCTGTAGCGCTTGCGCATCATGGCCTGCTGCTCCTCGGGCATGGCGTCGAGCGCCTCGGTCTCGATGACGCCGAGCGCGAGGACGTTGAAGCGCAGACCCTTGGTGCCGAACTCCTTGGCCAGCGAGCGGGTCAGACCACGCAGCGCCGCCTTGGTGGTGGTGTAGTGCGACCGCAGCGGGATGCCCACCTCGGACGACTTCGAGCCGATGTTGACGATGGAGGCGTCCTCGGCCAGGAACGGCAGCGCCTGCTGGATGACCAGGTGCACGGCGGTGACGTTGGTGTTGAGGATGCGCAGCCACTCGTCGAGCTCGAGCTGGCCGTAGGGCACGTGCGAGATGGTGCCCGCGTTGTTCACGATCAGGTCGAGGGTGCCGAACTGGTTCTTGACCTCGGTCATGAACTCGGTGATCTGCTCGGGCTCGGCCAGGTCGGCCTGGATGACGTGGTGCTGGCCGCCGATCTCCTTGAGCTCACGGCGAAGCGACTCGACGAGCT
The DNA here is from genome assembly GCA_035540215.1 of Actinokineospora sp. Lineage (GTDB taxonomy): Bacteria > Actinomycetota > Actinomycetes > Mycobacteriales > Pseudonocardiaceae > Actinokineospora. The sequence goes on from DATLIA010000357.1 coordinate 23,796, forward strand.
CGCTCTCCTGCCGGTAGCACGTGACGACGTCGACACCGGCCTTGGCCAGCGCCAGCACGATTCCGCGGCCAACGCCGCGGACGCCGCCGGTGACCAGCGCCTTCTTCCCCTTGAGGCCCAGATCCATTGCGTTTCCTTCCAACATTGTTTCTGATTGTCAGATCGACAGCGCTGTTCAGATCAGCGCGCTGTTTCAGAGCAACACGCTGTTCAGAGCAACAGGGCCAACGCGGCGCAGTTGGCCACTAGCGCGGCCACCGCGAGGTAGCTGCGATTGCGGTTCCACCGGCCCCATTCCGTCCGCGTGCCCTCGTAGTCAGGGCCTTCGGGCAGGTTGTCGGGGTCGAGGGTCTGGACCCACTTGTTCGTCGGCACGTTCTTGATCAGCGAGATCAGCACCGTGGCCAGCGCGAGAACCGCGCCGACGACGTAGATCGCCGAGGCCGCCGCCTTGGGGGCGAGCACGGCAAGGGCGATGTCGCCGAGGACCGTGCCGACGAAGCAGATCGGCATGAACGGGTCATACCGGGTGGCGAAGAAAGCGTGCGCGTGCACATACCGGTCCGTCGGCAGAGCGGCCAGCAGCGGGAATCCACCCAACTGCGTGCCGAGCAGTACCCCGGCCGACAAACCGCTCATCAGCAGTACCAACGGAATGAGAACCGCGAGCACCAGCTACCTCCCTACTCGTTTGGACCGGAAGATCAGACCAGCGCCTTAGCCTCAGCCTCGACCTTGTCCTTGATCAGCTTCATCTGGACAGCGGTGTTCGTGTTGAGGCGCTCGGTCATCCCGGCGTCGTCCAGCGGCGCCCACGGCTTCATCTCGAAGTCCTGGACCCAGCGCATGAGCACGCCATCGTCGGTCTGGGTGTACTCCCAGAACAGCGCCATGTACTTGAAGACGCCGGTCTCGACGCGGGCCGAGCGCACGGTGTGGGTCTCCGGGTCGATGGTCCGCTCCGACACCCAGGACCAGACCTTGCCGGTCTCGTCGGGGTGCAGGGCGAGCTTGAACCGGAAGGTGTTGTCGCGCTGCTCGATGATCTCGGCGATGGAGTACTCGCTGAAGAGCTCGGTCCACGCGGTGATGTCGTTGGTGCGCGTCCAGACGTAGTCCAGCGGCGCGTCGATGAGAATCGAGTTGTCGGTGTGCCCTGACATGAGTCCTAAACCCCCGCGATCGAGAACTGCTTGTTGATGTAGTCCACCGCGGCGCGCGGGGTCAGCATCTCGTGCACGGCGTCGTCCGGGATCGGCACGCTGTACTTGCGCTGGACCTGGCTGGCCAGCTCCAGCACCGCGAGCGAGTCGTAGCCCAGCTCGGTGAACTCGATGTCGGCGATGTCGCCGTTGAGGTCGATGTCCTCGTCAACGCCCGCGCTCTCGCGCATGATCGCGCGCAGGTCGTCCAGATCGAACTTGCTCACTGGTACTCCTTCAGTCGGTTGTCTGCACAGTTCTTGGAAGCAGCCGGTTCTCAGGAAGCGGCGCGGTCGCCCTTGCCGACGACCATGGCGGCGGTGAAGCCGCCGTAGCCGCGGGCCAGCACCAGGGCGTGACGCAGCTGCGCCTCGCGCGGGGTGTTGAGGACCAGGTCGATCTCGATGCCGTTCGCGAGCCGGTTGGGGCCCGCGGTGAACGGGATGACGCCGTCGCGCAGCGCCAGCAGCGCGGTGGCCACGTCGAGCGGGGCACCGCCGCCGAACAGGCGACCGGTCAGCGTCTTGGGCGCGGTCACGGGGACTCCCCGCGCGCCGAACACCTCGGTGATCGCCTCGGCCTCGACCAGGTCCTGCTTGGGGTCGGCGCTGGCGTCGGCGAACACGACGTCGATGTCGGCGGTGTTGAGCTGGGCGTCGTCCAGCGCGCGCCGGATGACGCTCGCCAGCACCGGCTTGCGGTCGGTGCGCTCGGACTGGTCGAAGCCCGCCGCGTAACCCAGGATCGTGCCGTAGCCCTTGCCGAGGCCCCGCGCGCTGGCGGTGGTCTCGCGCTCGGTCACCAGGATGGCACCACCCTCGCCGGGGACGTAACCCGCGGCGTCGGTGTCGAAGGGCAGGTACGCCCGGTCGCTGGAGTCCGAAGTGGACAGCAGGCCGGTCGGCAGCTGCGCGACGAGGCCGTAGGGGCACAGCGAGCTGTCGGTGCCGCCGGTGACGACGAGCTGCGACTGGGTGCGCAGCAGCCGCCGCGCCTGGCCGATCGCGTCGAGGCCGCCCGCCTGCTCGGCGCAGATCACGCCACACGGGCCGCGCATGCCGTGCCGGATGGAGATCTGGCCGGTGGTGGCCGCGTAGAACCACGCGATGGACTGGTAGGCGCCGACCCAGGACGGGCCGTTCTGGTAGAGGCGCTCCATCTCGTGCTGACCGAAGTCGGTGCCGCCGGAGGAGGACGAGGTGACGACCGCCATCTCGAACTCGGGCAGCTCCGTCGGGTCGACACCGGCGTCGGCCAGCGACGACTCGGCGGCGAACAACGCCATGTGGGTCCAGTGGTCGGTCTGCGGGATCAGTCGGCCGGGTACCCGCCCCTTGGCGGTGAACCCAGCGACCTCGCCAGCCAGCTTGGTCGGGTACTCGGACGGGTCGAACCGGGTGATCCGGCTGATCCCGCTCTTGCCCGCGAGCACCGCCTGCCAGTGCTCTTCGATGCCCAGGCCGGTCGGTGCGACGATCCCGAGCCCGGTCACCACCGCGGTTGTGGGACTCATGCCTCAATGCCTTTCAGGTGTTGGTGTCTGGTCGGCAGGGAGCTGATCGCCCCCGCGCTAGCGGGGCTCAGTGCCTCGCAAGCACCATGGCGCTCTGGAAGCCGCCGAACCCGCTGCCCACGCTGAGCACCGCGTCCATCTTGTGGTCCCGCGCCGTGAGCGGCGTGTAGTCCAGGTCGCACTCGGGGTCGGGCGTGTGCAGGTTGGCGGTGGGCGGCACGACCTGCCGGTCCAGCGCCAGCGCGCACGCGGCGACCTCGATCGAGCCGATCGCGCCGAGCGAGTGCCCGACCATCGACTTGATGGAGCTGACCGGGATCTCGTAGGCGCGGTGGCCGAGGCTGGCCTTGAACGCCGCGGTCTCGTGCCGGTCGTTCTGCTTGGTGCCCGAGCCGTGCGCGTTGATGTAGTCCACATCGGACGCGTTGAGCTTGGCGCCCGCCAGCGCGACGCGGATGGCCTCGGCCATCTCGCGGCCGTCGGGCTTGAGGCCGGTCATGTGGAAGGCGTTCGAGCGGCTGGCGTAGCCGCCGACGACGCAGTAGATGTGCGCGCCGCGCGCCTTGGCCGACTCCAGGTCCTCCAGCACCATGACCGCGGAGCCCTCACCGAGGACGAAGCCGTCGCGGGTGCCGTCGAAGGGCCGCGAGGCGTGCTCCGGGTCGGCGTTGTTCGGCGAGGTGGCCTTGATCGCGTCGAAGCAGGCCGAGGTGATCGGCGAGATCGGCGCGTCGGTGGCCCCGGCGATGACGATGTCGGCCGAGCCCTCCTCGATGAGCTGCACAGCGTGGCCGACCGCGTCCAGGCCGGAGGTGCAGCCGGTCGACACCAGGCCGACCGAGCCCTCGGCGCGGACCTCGGCGGCGACCTCGACGGCCAGGGTGCTGGGCACCATGTAGCCGTAGAGGTGCGGGACGCCGTAGGTGTGGTCGACGAGCCAGCGCTTGCCGCCGTCGGAGAGGACCGCGTACTCCTCTTCCAGGCCCATGGTGCAGCCGACCGCGGAACCGATGCTCACGCCGATGCGGCCGGGGTCCATACCGGTCAGGTCGACGCCGCTGTCGGCGATGGCCTCACGGGCACAGACGACCGCGAACTGCCCGGCCCGGTCCATGCGCCGGATCTCCTGCGCGGTCAGGCCTGCGGCCTTGGCGTCGAAGTCGACCTCGGCGCCGATGCGCGAGCGGAAGTCCTTGGCGTCGAACAGGCTGATCGCGCGGGTCGCGGTGCGACCGGCGGTCAGCAGACCCCAGAAGTTCTCGCGGCCGACGCCGCCGGGTGCGACGACCCCGACGCCGGTGATCGCTACTTGCCTTGTCACTGATGTCCCCCCTCAGGCCGCTGCGTCTGTCCGGTGCCGACGTGACTCAGTACTTGCCTCGTCACGGGTGTCCCCCTACATCCGGGTTGGCCAGCTCTGGCCGCTGTGCTTCTTCGGTGTCCACGTGGCCCAGCTCCGGCCGCGGCGCCAGGGGCGACAGGTGGAAGACCACGTGCGCCTCGCTGGTGCCGACGTTGACCAGGCGGTGCCGCACCCCGATCGGGACCATCAGCGAGTCGTTCGCGCCGAGCGCGATCGGCTCACCGTTGAGGATCATCTCCAGTTCGCCTTCGACGACGTGGATGAATTCCTCGGAATAGGGGTGGTAGTGCTCGGTGATGAAATCGCCGGGGGCGAGCTTGAGGATGCCACCGAAACCGGAGCAGCTGCGCACGGTCTTCGGACTCAAGGTCACTCGGATATCGCCACCACGGCGGGTGTTCGAATCAACGGCTTCCCGGTTGACTCGCACCTGCGCGGCGGTGAATTTCTCGTTGTTGACCCGGCCCGCGACGTCAGTATCAGTTACCGCGGTCACAGGGTCCGACCTTCCTTGGCTTCCCAGACGTAAAAAGGATTCGCCATGGCGTCCTTGGGCTCTTTCCAATTCGGGTCGTACGGGAAAACAAGCGGCAACAAGTCGTTGTGGATCTTGCTGTACAACGGGTGGCTGCGCGCCTTGTACAGGTCGGGGGTGATGTCGTCATCAGCCTCGACCAGGTGGAAGTACAGGTCATGGAAGGTGAACAGGGTCCGGCGGGACACACCGACCATGTGCGGCAGGTCCGTGGCGTCGGACTCGGCGAAGACGTTCGCGATCTCCTGGGGATCGGAGGTCTTCAACTTGGCGACGATCAGTGTGCGATGCACGGCAACTCCTACGCGAGACGTGGAAGCGAAGCGAGATGACAGTGTCAGCCGGTGATGGAGGTCTACTCGAAACGCTATCGAACTAAGCTGGACAAGTAAGACAAGAACTCGAATCCGTCAAGACAAGAACAGTCGACCGACTAGTAGATACGTGGGATGCCCGAAAGGTTGACGAAGGTCGACCAAGTAAGGGCAAAGATAGGGGGCACGCCCTACGAAAGTTGTGGGCGTGCCCCTACTTAAGGAACTAGACGCCGCCGTCGACGTTGATTGTGGAACCGGTCACGTACTTGGACGTCTCACCGGACAGATACAGGACGGCGCCCGCGACGTCCTCGGGCTGACACATGCGCCCGAGCGCCGTCATGCCGACGATCATCTGCTGCACGTGTGGCGGCAGCCCGCCACCCGGCTCGGTCTCGGTCACGCCGGGCGAGACCAGGTTGACCCGGATCCCCCGCGGCCCAAGCTCCTTGCACAGCGCGCGCGTGAGACCGATCAGCGCGGCCTTAGACGCGGTGTAGTGCACACCGAACGCACGCCCGCGCAGCGCGAGCGACGACCCGATGTTGACGATCGCGGCGCCGTCCACGAGCTGGCTGAGGACCTTGTTGGTGACGAGGTAGGCGGAGGTGACGTTGTGGTCCATCACCCGGTGCCACTCTTCCTCGGCCAGTTCACCGAACGCCGCGCGGCCGTCGACACCCACGTTGTTCACCAGAACGTCGAGCTTGCCACCGAAGTGCGCACTCACGGCCTCGGCGAGGTGGGCGGTGGAGGCGGCGTCGGTGACGTCGGCCTGCACCATCAGGTGACCGTCACCAAGCTCCTTGAGCTCGTTGGCGAGCTGCTGCGAAGCCTCACTGGGCTGGTGGTAGACAGCGACGACCTTGGCACCCGCCTTGGCAAAGGCGTGCACGGTGGCGCGGCCGATTCCGCGGCTGCCGCCGGTGACGAGGACGTGCTTTCCGTGCAGGCCGTGGTCCATCTGGTGCCCCTTCTAGTCCCAATCGTGATGGACACAGCGTGCTGGGGCGGAGTCGCGGTGCGCTCAACGTGAGATCGAGCCACTATCGGGCGACTCTCGTCGGGCTCGACCGGTCTCCGAGGACACATTGCGATGGCCACCAAACCACCACGCCCCAACGCAACCCGCCCAACGGGCCACCCCCTGGCACCAACGGACGCAGCCCCTACGCAACCCAGCCATCATCAAGCAGGCAATGAACCGCCGTAGCCCCAAGCAACGACCATCCCTTGTCTAGAACAAGAGCGAAGACACCAGATCACCTCACGCCCGGGGCAAGAGACTCAGAACCCAAGCAATGCAAGAAGGGCCGCGCTCGACCTGTTGTCGAGTGCGGCCCTTCCGTTGTGGCTCAAGGTCTTCCTAGAGAAAGTTTCCTCAGTGTGAACCAAGTGCCGGTCTAGCGCGTACTTCCCAGCGTGTCACTACGCCGACAGTCCGGCCGCCTGGGGGACGGCGGGCTCCGCACGACGAGCCAGAGTGGGGGTGATGTCCAACGTGGGAGCCCGGTCAAGGGACTTGGCCACCTCGGTGAACGGACGGCGGAATCGGTAGTGGAACGCCGAGACCGTGTTGTCGCCCGCGTCGCCGTTCTGTTCGTCGACCTCGGCGAGCTGGAACTGGACCATCTCCTCCAGCAGGGTCTCCGCACGCCATTCGTCGACACCCAGGATCTCGGCGGCGTGGCGCGGGGAGACCGACCGCAGCACCGGCGCGACGGTGCGGAAGGCGGACTGGGTCTCGCCCTGCAGCAGCTGGTAGCTGCGGCGGACGCTGCTGAACATCGGCACGTCGTCCGACGTGGTCTGACACGACTGCAGCTGGCGCATGCGGGCCACCAGCCTGCCGATGGGCCAGTGCGGACGCAGGTCGAGCTGCGCCGCGGCGGCGCGGATGGCCAGTGGCAGGCCGTCGCAGAGTTCGACCAGGTCGCGGACCGAGCCCATGTCACCGGCGACCCGGGCGCGGCCCAGGACGTCAGTCAGCAGACGCACGCCCTCGGCCTCGTCGAACGGCGGGAGGTCGATGGTGCCCGCGATGGACGAGTCCGACATCCGACGCCTGCTGGCCACCACGGTGGCGCAGCCGGGGCCGGACGGCAGCAGCGGCCGGATCTGCTCCTCGTTGACCGCGTCGTCCAGGACGACCAGGACCTTGCGGTCGGCGGTCCAGCTGCGGAACACCCTGGCGCGCTCGGTCAGGGTGGCCGGAAGCTGGTCCGCCCGGTGCCCGATGGCGCCGAGGAAGCCACCCAGCACGGTGAACGAGTCGATCGGGGTGTTGTCCCGGCCGACCAGCTCGGCGTAGAACTGCCCGTCCGGGAACGCCCCGCGCACCCGGTGGGCCAGGTGCGTGCAGAACGTCGACTTGCCCGCACCCGGGGCCCCTACCGTGACCAGCACGCGCGCGGCCTGCATCTCGGGGTCGGTGAGCAGTGCCTGGGCGGCCTCGAGCTGCTTGTCCCGGCCGATGAACTTCGGCAGGCCGGGGGGCAGCTGGCTCGGCGACACGGCGGCCGGGCGGGCGGCCTGGACGACCTCACGCGCGACCTTCGTCGGCTCCGGCGACGGCTCGGCGGCCAAGACCGCCTGCTGCAGCCGCTGCAGCTCCCGCGAGGGCTCCAGACCCAGCTGGTCGGCCAGGCTGGTGCGGGCGTTGCTGTAGACGCGCAGCGCGTCGGAGCGCCTGCCCGAGCGGTACAGCGCCAGCATGAGCTTGGCCTGCAGCCCCTCGTGCGTCGGCTGCTCGGCGGCCATCCTGGTCAGCTCGGTGATGAGCTCCCGGTGCCTGCCGAGCTGCAGATCGGCGTCGATACGCAGCTCGGCGATGGTGTTGCGCAGTTCCTCGTACCAAACCACCGCGGCCTGCAGCACCGGGCCCGCGGTGATGTCGGCCAGCACCGGGCCACGCCACAGCTGCAGCGCCTCCCGCAGCGTGCTGGCGCCGCCCTCGAGGTCACCGGCGTCGAGCTCGGCCCGACCCCGCTCGGCGAGCTTGTTGAAGCGGTCGGCGTCGAGCGCGTCCTCCCCCAAGGACAGCACGTAGCCGTTAGGCGAGGTCCGCAGCGCCGGGATGGCCGCGTCGGACCCGTTGGCGGCGTCGCCCTGCAGCGCGCCGCCGCTGTGCAGCTGGTAGTGCTTGCGGAGCTGGTAGACGTAGGTCTGCAGGGTGGTCGCCGCGCTCAGTGGCGGGCGGTCCTCCCACAGTTCCTCGATCAGCTGGTCGGTGCGCACCACAGCATTCGTGTGCACCGCGAGCAGGGCGAGCACCTGGCGCAGCTTGGGCGCCGTGGGTGTCACGACCTTGGTGTCTCTGATTACTCTGAACGGTCCCAACAATTTGATCTTCATCGATGAACCCCCCGTTTTCCATCACCTGCGTCGTGGGCGAACCAGACCGGCCTCGAAGAGGCTCTGGATAATCGACTCGTTGAACTCCGACACATCTGCGTGATCAACCCCAACCGGACCGGTGGGCGTCCCGCTTGCGACGGAACGTCCGACTTCACCCTGTGGTTTCGAGCGCCAACCGCACGCTCACCGGGTCTGGACCGCGGCCCAGACCCGCTTCCCTCCACAACCCAAAGTACTTCATCGAACCGGAAGACCCAAGCACTTGAAACTTCTCACTCCATCGTAGTATCTCTTTTAGGGGTACCTCGCAGAACAGAGAGAACGGGCCATGCTGGTGGAGCGGATCCTGCAGACGCTGCGCGACAACGCTGGGCGCAGCTTGCTGTTGCATCAGAAGATCGCCGATGGCTTCGGCCTGAACTCGACCGATCTCATGTGCCTTGACCTGGCCAGACACGAGACGGATCTGACCGCGGGCAGGCTCGCAGCCATCACTGGCATGAGCACGTCGGCGATCACCGCGGTGCTGGACAGGTTGAGCAAGGCGGGCCTGGTGGTCCGACGGCGCGATGAGCACGACCGCCGCAAGGTGTTCGTGGAGTCCACCGGTCGACACGAGGTCGAGGTCCAGCGGGCATATGCCCCGCTGGGGGACGCCTTCCGCGAGTTGTTGGAGTCCTACAGCGAACGTGACCTCGAGATGTTGCACGAGTTCACCAAGCGAAACGGGGAACTCGTCAGCGAGCTGATCGCGATCATCGAGGCCGAGCGCGTCGCAGCGAAGTCAGCTGAACGCAAACAGGAAGCGGCAAGCAAGACGCCGTAGTTTCACTCGACTGGGGTGAACCTGCCCGCGCTTGACAGATCTTGTCGGGCGCGGGTTTTCGCGTGTTAACCAGGCACTCACCTGGTGTACCCCGCCTCTGTGAGCTTGCTCTTAGGGGTTGCGCGACGCAACCGGCTCGACGGTGGCTGAACCGGGGCTGGTGCGGCGGCGTAGTACCGGAAGGCCTATTCCGTAAGGAGGCTTTCCATGAGACACACCCTGTACTGGCCATGGTCGCGGTGACCGCCGCGGCCTTGACGGCCAGCTCCCCGGCGGCGAGATCCGAGCCCAACCAGGGCACTGCCACTAACACCAAGACGGGCCTGGTCTCGCAAGAGACCAGGCCCGTCAGGGCAAAACAACACCTCAGCCAAGCACCGCGGCCCAGCCGACGACGCCGAGCGCCAGGAACGAGCACACCGTGCGGGAGGTGTGGTAGACCCGCCACAGCGGGCGCGGGTCCTCCCAGTCCTCCGGCATGTTCTCCGGGTCCACCTTGCGCATCTGCTTGTTGATCGGCACATTCGCGAAGTGCGAGATTACGGATACGGCCACGAGCAGCGCCGCGCCGATCCCGTAAAGCAGGCCCGCCTGGCCGTTGGGCACCAGGAACGCGAGCACGATGGCGATGATCGTCGATGACAGCACGATGACCGGCATCGTCGGGTCCCAGTTGCGGCCCAACAGTTTCAGCGAGTAGATGTAGCGGTCCGGTGGCATCGCGAACAGCGCGGGCAGCGTGCTCAGAGCCACCGCGAACAGCGCGCCCGTGGTCGTTCCCGTGCCGAGGACCACCGCGATCTCAAGAATATCCTCGACCACAGCTCACCCCGCGGTGATGCGGTTGGACCCGAGCAAGGTGAGGCAGCGCATGGTGCTGTCGGTGAACGTCCGCACGAACCCCTCGGGGGTCGCCGTGTCGCGCGGCTTCGACAGGTACGGCACGATCTTGCGCTCGAACGCCTGGACGCCGGGCTGTGCCGCCATGAACTTCGCGACCTCGGTCAGGTCGCCCTCGTACTCGATGAAGCGCACCATGGTGTCGTTCTTTATGAACACCGCGGTGCCCAGGATCTTGGCGACCTCCGCGCCGTCGTCACCCTGCACCGATGGCGACGCCGGACGCTGGAAGTTCGCGAAGATCTCGCCGATCTCGTCCTCGAAACCGGGCAGGATGTCGTAACTGATCGCTGCGATGGGCATGCGACCCTCCTCAGATAAGCGGAACTCAGACGCCCGTCGGCTGCTTGGCCGTCGGGGGCTTGTCCAGAGACAGAGTCTCCACCGACAGCTGCGAGATGCAGCGCATGGTCGCGTTGCGGAAGTAGTCGCCGAAGCCTTCCGACGTGGTGGTGTCGCGCTGTTCGGCCAGGTAGGGCGCGAGCTTGCTCTCCAGCGTGTGCACGCCGCTCTCGGCCGCCATCTTGCGGGCGATGTCGGCGAAGTCGCCGGAGTAGTGGATGACCCGGACGACGACGTCGTGGTCGATGAAGACCGCGGTGCCGAGCAGCTTGCCCGACTCCTGGCCCTCGACGTCGTGCAGCTCGGGGCGCTTGACGCGCTTGAAGTTCGCGAAGATCTCCGCGATCTCCTCGTCGTGCCCCGGCTTGACCCGGTAGCTGATCGCCGCGTACGGCATGGGGGACTCCTTTGTCTCTACTCAAAAAACATGTCGAAACTCAGGCTGTGACTCACACCTCGACGCGCACGTTGTACTGACGCAGCCAGGCGTCCAGACCGAGGATCATCTCGACGTTGGCGCGAGCGACCCACGCGCGCATGCCGCTGTCGAGCACCGAGTGGTCGGCCTGCAGTTCGGCCACGGCCTGCTTGTTGATCAGCGCGGCGGCGGGCGACGTCGGGTCGCAGGCGATCTTGCCGAGACCGTCGACGAGCCACTTGCCGTACGCCGGGTCCTGGGTGACCGGGTACGGGCTCTTGGGCCGGGTGCGGATCGACTCGGGCAGCAGGTCGGCGACCGCGGCGCGCAGCAGGCTCTTCTCCTGGCCGTCGAACGACTTGATCGCCCACGGGGTGTTGTAGACGTACTGGACCAGCTTGTGGTCGCAGAACGGCATCCGGGCCTGCAGACCGGCGGCCATGCCGATCGACTCGTCGTGCGCCAGCAGGGTCTCCAGCCAGCGGGTCAGGTGCAGGTAGCCGACGCGGCGCATCTGCCGGTCGACGTCGCTCTCGCCGTCGAGGTGCTCGACCTGCGCCACGGACGACTCGAACGCCGCGGTGCAGTACTCGTTGAGCTCCAGCTTGGCGAGCAGGTCGGGGTGCAGCAGGTCGCCGCCCATGCCGTGCTTGCCGCCGCCGTAGTGCGCCATCGCGATCCACGGCATGGTGTTCGCCGCGGCCAGCTGCGGGTTGTGCACCCAGGCGAACCCGCCGAACACCGCGTCGGCGATCTCGCCGAGCAGCGCCGCGTTCACGTGGTTGCTGACCTCGCGGTTGAGCAGGTACAGCGAGGTGTTCATGTTGCCAAGCGGGCTGGGCACGTCCTTGGCCGCCAACGTGATCCGGCGGGCCTCGGGGTCGAGGATGTCGGCGGTGTCGAGCACGACGTCGGTGTGCTCGGCGCCGACGTGGGCGACCATGTCCTTGACGTAGGGCGCGTCCGGGGTGGCCCACACCTCGTCGGGGGTGAAGTTGTTCGCGTGCTCGGCGAAGGTGACGGTGAACGTCCGCAGCGGGCCGCCGCCGTTGCGCTTGAGCGCGTCGGCCGCGAGCGCGGTCACCGCGGACGAGTCGACACCACCCGAGAGCATGATGCCCACGCCGTCGGCGTCGCCGATCTGCGCGGCGACACTGTCGGAGAGCAGCTCACGGACGTTGGCGATGGTGGCCGCCTGGTCGTCGGTGTGCTCCTCGGTGGTCAGGCGCCAGTACTGCTCGCGGCGCAGGCCCGAGCGGCTGAACCGCAGGATCTCCGCGGCCTCCAGCTGCTTGACGCCGACGAAGATGCCGTGCCCGGCGGTTCCCGCGTAGGAGAACAGCTCGCGCATACCGTCGATGTCGACGGCGGCCTCGGTGTCGGGGTGGGCGAAGAGCGCCTTGCGCTCCGAGCCGAAGATGACGCCGGAGTCGGTCACCCAGTAGTACAGCGGCTGGTTGCCGAAGCGGTCGCGGATCAGGGTCAGCTCGTCGCTGCGGCCGTCCCAGATCACGATCGCGAAGGCACCGGTGAGCCGCACGACCGCCTGCGCGCCGTCCTCAAGGAAGGCGTTGGCGATCAGCTCCGCGGGCGAGGCCTCCGGCGCGCAGCCGCGCCCCTTGGCCCGCAGCCACGCGGCGAGCTCGCCAAGGCCCGTGGGGGTCCCGGTGACACACACCGCGATCTGACCGTCCGCAGTGGACTGCACGTGCGGCTGCTGGCCGGTCGGCTTCGAGCCGATCGCCAGCGAACGGTAGCCGAGGCCGACGTTCGCGCGGGCCCACACCTGCTGCCCGTCGGGGCCACGACTGGCCAAAGTCTCTGTCATGGCGGAAAGTACCGAGGACTCCCGCTCCAGATCCCTGGAGGAGAAATCCACCCAACCGACCAACCCAGACATCGATCACACCTCTCGCTGACGGTTCAACGGCTCGTCCCCGCTGGGTCGGCCTTTGTCGCTTACCAATCTGGTGTGCGACGGTTGAATCTGGCTCAGTGACAACTCGAAACCCGACTGTTAAGCAGTGACCTGGGTCTTGGTCTCGTCGCCGGCGTCGGCGAACTGCTGGTCCAGGATCGCCGCGGCGTCGAGTTCACCGTTGCCCGACGCGACCATGGCCTCGTACCGGCGCGCGGCGGTGGCGATCACCGGCAGCTGCACACCCTGAATCGCCGCATCGGCGACCGTGAGGCGCAGGTCCTTTTCCATCAGCACAGAGCGGAAACCGGCGGGGACGTACTTCTCCTCGCGCATCAGGTTCGCGCGGTGGGACATCACCGGGGAGCTGAACGCGCTCTCGGCGATGGTGCGCAGCAGCAGGTCGCGGTCGAGCCCGGCCTCGACGCCGTAGTTGACGACCTCGGCGAGCGCGACGACCTGGCTGCCCAGCAGCGCGTTGAGGGCGAGCTTGAGCGTGGCGGCCACACCGATCGCGCCCAGCTCGTCGAGCTGGCGGCCGATGACGGTCAGCAGCTCGCGCACCTCGTCGATGTCCTCGCTCGCGCCACCGGCGAGCACCCGGGCCTCGCCCGCGCGCGCCTGCATCGGGTTGCCGACCAGGTTGGCCTCGACCCGGCGGAAGCCCAGCTCGTTGAGCCGGACGGTGACCTTGCGGGAGTACTCGGGGGACACAGTGGACATGTCCACGACCATGGCGCCCTTGCGCAGCGCGGAGACCACGCCGTTCTCGCCGAACAGGACCGACTCGACCGACGGCTCGTCGGCCAGGCTCAGCATCGCCACGTCGACCCCGGTGACCGCCTCGGCCGGGGTGGCCGCGACGCCGCCGGACCCCTCGGCGATCGCCTGGGCCTTCTCGATGGACCGGTTCCACAGCACCGGCTTCCACCCGAGGTCGGTGAGCCTGCCCGCGATGCCGCCGCCCATTCCGCCGAGGCCGAGGCAGGCAACTCGCTTGTCAGTCATGGTCTGTCCCTTTCAATCGTTGTTAGTACTCATGCGGCGAGCCTGCGACGCAGCCTGCCGGTGGCGACGGCGATCAGCAGGCCCGCGACGACCGCGAGAAGCCCGAAGATCAGGAAGTAGCTGGAGAGCGGAAGGTTCTCCGCCAGCGCGGCCAGTCGGCCGCCGAGTCCGGCGCCGAGCGCGGCGAACAGCCAGAACAGGCCGAGGTACTGGTGGGTGAAGCCCTCCGGGGCGATCTGCACGGCGAAGCTGATCGCGATCGGGGCCAGGGCCAGCTCACCGCAGACCTGAAGGAAGAACACCGTCAGCAGCCACGCGGGCGAGACGAGCTTGGCCTCCACGGCGATCGCGGCGGCCACCGACATCAGCAGGAAGCTCACGCCGATGAACAGCAGCGCGCCCGCGAACTTGACCGGCACGTCGATCTTGCCGCGCATCTTGAGCCAAAGCATCGCGAAAACCGGGGCCAGCACGAGGATGAACAGCGGGTGCGCGGACTGGAACCAGCTCGCGGGCACCTCCCAGCCGAGGATCACGCGGTCGGTCTGCTCGCGGGCGAACTCACTGAGCACCGAACCGCCCTGGGCGTAGAGCAGCCAGAACACCGAAGTGCCGCCGAGCAGCCACATGTAGGCCACGAGCCTGCTGCGGTCGCCGTCGGTCAGGCCGGGATTGCGGCGCAGCGCGCGGTAGAACACGATCGGCAGACCGATGATCAGCAGCCCGCACAGGGCAAGGATGTGCTGGAACTTGAACGCGCCGGTGACGACGTCGACGGTCAGCAGAACCACGAGCACGGCGGCGGCGTAGGCGACGCGACGCTTCACCACGCCGAGCTTGTCGCGCTCGATGGGCCGCTCGGGCAGCATGCCGACCTCGCCGAAGCGCTTGTTGCCCGCGACGTACTGGATCAGGCCGAAGGTCATGCCGACCGCCGCGGTGCCGAAGCCGAGGTGCCAGTTGACCTTCTCCCCCAGCAGGCCGGTGACGATCGGGGCGAGGAAGGCGCTGATCTGGATGCTCATGTAGAAGATCGAGATGGTCGCCTCGCGGCGCTCGGTGTCGTTCGGGTACGGGCTGCTGACCAGCGACGAGATCGCGGGCTTGGCCAGGCCGGTGCCCGCGATGACGAACAGCAGGCCGACGAACAGCGACGGGCGCGCGGGCACGGCCATGCAGTAGTGGCCGATCGCGATCAGGCTGCCGCCGATGAGCACCGCCTTGCGCGCGCCTAGCACTCTGTCGGCCAACCAGCCGCCGGGAAGCGCGCCCATGAACATCAGCGACATGTAGGTGCCGAAGACCGCGGCCGAGTTCGTCGTCGACAGGCCGAAGCCGCCTTCGGACTCAGGCGCGGAAAGGTAGAGATAGAGAATCGCGGTCATCCCGTAGAAGCTGAACCGCTCCCACATGTCGACCATGAACAGCGTGCTGAACCACCGCGGCTGGTCCCGGAAGATCCGGCCCCGCTCGCCGTCCACAGCCTCGCCATTACCGCCGTCGACACTGGAGATCGCGCTAGCCATGCCTGACACCCTTCGGCTTGATCTGGTCCGGCGGGGTGAATGTGCCCCTCCGGTGGGCAATCCGGCTCGAAAACCGCTGGAACGGATTTCGAGCGCGGCTCCGCGGCCTGTCGCGATCCCGCTCTTCGAGGTCTGTTCGAGCGGCCTTGGAGACGCCTGCCTCACCCTTGCAGGGAAGTCCGACGAGCGGGGTTCATTCGGCCGGGAGGGCAGTGATGCAGGAACAGAAGACCTCGGTACTGGTAGTCGGCGGAGGTGTGGTGGGGCTGTCCAGCGCCCTCTTCCTCGCCAACGCCGGTGTGGCGGTCACGCTGGTCGAGCGCCACCCCGGCACGTCCATCCACCCGCGGGCGTGGGGCTGGTACGAGCGCACCCTGGAGATCTTCCGCGCGGCGGGGATCGAGGAGCAGGTGCTCGACGCGGCCAAGGGTTTCGCCGACCACCGGATCAACGGCAAGGTCGTCTCGCTGCTGGGCAAGGAGATCGGGCGCCAGATCCTGCCCGACGGTGACGACCTCCGGGCGATCACGCCGTGCAAGCACGTCTCCCTCGGCCAGGACCGGATGGAGCCCATCGTGCGCGCCGCGGCCGCCGCCGCGGGCGCCGAGCTGCTGTTCAACACCGCGCTGACCGAGCTGACCCAGGACGCCGACGGCGTCACCGCGATCGTCGTCGACCGGGTCGACGGCGAAGAGCGTCGGATCAAGGCCGACTACGTCATCGCCGCCGACGGCGCCCGTTCCCCGCTGCGCGAGAAGCTCGGCGTCGCCGCGCACGGCAGGCCCGCGTTCCGCCACCAGGTCAGCATCCTGTTCCGCGCCGACCTGACCGGCCCGCTCGACGGCCGCCGGTTCTCCATCTGCCAGATCGAGAACCCCGAGTTCACCGCGGTGCTCGGCCACGACGACACCCTCACCGAGGGCACGCTGATCGTCACCTACAAGCCGGAGGACGGCGAGTCCGTCGAGGACTTCACCGTCGAGCGCAGCATCGACCTGGTCCGCGCCGCGATCGGCGACCCGGAGTACCCGGTCGAGATCCGCGACGTGCTGCCGTGGGAGATGGCGGGCGTCGTCGCCGAGCGGCTGCGGGTGGACCGGGTGTTCTTCGCGGGCGACTCGGCCCACATCGTTCCGCCGATCGGCGGCTACGGGGCCAACCTGGGCATCCACGACGCCCACAACATCGCCTGGAAGCTGGCGGCGGTCCTGCACGGCCACGCCGGTGTGGAGCTGCTGGCCACCTACGAGGCCGAGCGCGCCCCAGTCGCCCGGCTCACCGTGGCCCAGGGCGGGCTGCGCCTTGCCATGCGCGCGGGGTTCGCCACCGACGAGCAGAAGTCGCAGGTCATCGACCCGCTGGCGATGACCCTCGGCTACCGCTACACCGAGGGCCAGCCGATCCACCCCTCGCAGCTGTCCGGCGAGCCCGGCACCCGCGCGCCGCACCTGTGGCTCGACGGTGATATTGAGTCCACTGTGGACCTGTTCGGCATGGACTTCGTCCTGCTGACGGGCCCGGACGGCCAGGCCTGGGTCGAGGCGGCGCAGAAGCTGGCCGCGCGCACCGAGGTCCCGGTCACCGCGTTCCGCTTCGGCACCGACCTGACCGACCGCGACGGCGTCTTCGGCACCGCCTACGGCGTCCCGGCCGACGGCGCGGCGTTGGTCCGCCCGGACGGCTTCGTCGCGTGGCGCTCCACCGGCCCGGTCGACCAGGCCGAGACCGAGCTGGCCGCCGCCCTGTCCACCGCTCTGGCACGCACCGACGTCGCCTAAGGCCGGTTTCGGCCGCCCAACCCCCGGCCGCGACCGCTTGTGCCGGTACTGACCCCTCTCCCCCGTAGGGTCGGTACCGGCACTCTTTTGCCTCGACATGCAACCAATGGTTGCGCGACCGCGAACCGTCGACTAGCGTCACGTGCAACCAAACGTTGCACATGGAGGCGCGATGACGAGCGTGGAGTACGGCAGCATCGAACGGGAGATCCACGTCGAGGCCACCCCCGAGGTGGTGTTCCAGGTGGTCAGCAGCCCGGAGCACATCTCGCAGTGGTGGACCGACGACGCGGCCTACGAGGTGGCCCCCGGCGCCGTCGGCGAGTTCGTCTGGGGCGACCGCGCGAATGTCGTCCCGATGACCGTGGTCGATGTCGAGCCGCCGCGGCTGTTCTCGTTCCGCTGGTGCCACCCAGAAGGCAAGGTCGACGCCGCCGACTCGCTGCTGGTCACCTTCGAGCTCAGCCCGTCCGGCACCGGCACCAAGGTCCGGCTGACCGAGACCGGGTTCCGCGAGATGGGCTGGGCCGACGCGAAGCTGATCGAGCAGTACGAGGACCACGTCTCCGGCTGGGACACCTTCGTCCCCCGGCTCGGCGACTACGTCGCACGGCTGGTCTCGACCCCGTGATCGGCGCCGTCGTGACCAACAGCGTCGACGACGACCTGTGGTCCGCGGTCGGGGATCCGACCCGTCGGCGGATGCTCGACCTGCTCCTGGCCGAGGACGGCGGCACGGCGACCAGCCTCAGCGAGCGGCTGCCGGTGACCCGCCAGGCCATCGCCAAGCACCTCGGCGTCCTCGACCGGGTCGGCCTGGTGCACGCCACGCCCACCGGGCGGGAGCGCCGATACCGGGTCGATGAGGCCCAACTCGCGCGCGCCGTCGCGCAACTGTCCTCCGTCGGGGCGGCGTGGGACGCCCGGCTCCGCCGGATCAAGCGGATCGCGGAAGCGATCCAGCGCGGAATCCAACAGTGAGTTCGAGAACACTGAATTCGAGAGGGGAAACAACAATGGTGGACATCCTGCACAAGGTCGGGATCAAGTCGTCGGCCGCCGAGGTGTACCCGGCGCTGACCACCGCGGAAGGGCTCGCGGGCTGGTGGGCGACCGACACCCAGGGCGACGGCGGCGCGCCCGGCGGCGTGCTCCAGTTCCGGTTCGGGCCCGGCGGGATCGACATGAAGGTCGTCGAGCTCGACCCGGGGAAGCGCGTCGTCTGGGAAGTCGTCGACGGGCCGGAGGAGTGGATCGGCACGACCGTCGACTTTCGGCTGGAGGAGGTCGACGACTTCACCAACGTGCTGTTCCACCACCAGGGGTGGAAGGAGCCGGTCGAGTTCATGCACCACTGCAGCACCAAGTGGGCGGTCTACCTGGTGAGCCTGAAGTCGCTGGTCGAGACCGGCAAGGGCGCCCCGGACCCCTACGACATCAAGATCGATAGCTGGAACTGACGTTCCGAGGGGCCCCTCTGGCAACAGAGGGGCCCTCGCGTCACTAGCTAACAAGTTCCCGGATACCCCTCAGCAACCTCTCGACGTGCTCCATCTGCGAGCCCAACCCGAACGACGCCCGGACGGCCGTGGGCGCCGAGCAGGCCGCGCCCTTGAGCAGGCCGCGGGTCAGCGGGTGCGAGCAGAACAGGCCGTCGCGCACGCCGATCCCGTAGTGCTTGGCCAGGAACGCCGACACGTCCGAGGAGTCGTGGCCGTCGACGGCGAACGTCACGATGCCCACCCGGTCCCCCTCGCCGAAGATCGACAGCTGACGCACCCCGGGGATCTCCGACAGACCGGCCCGCAGCCGGTCGACGAGTTCGTGCTCGTGCGCGGCCAGCATCGTCCAGTCGGCCTCGTCCAGTTCCTCGCACACCGCGGCCAGGGCGACCGCGCCCATCACGTTCGGGCTGCCCGCCTCGTGCCGGGCGGGCGCCGGGTGCCAGGCGACATCGTCGACCAGGTCTCCGACGAGCCTGCTCGCTCCCCCACCGGCCAGGTACGGCGTCGCGGCGTCCATCCAGTCGGCGCGGCCCGCGAGGATGCCGGTGCCGAACGGCGCGTACAGCTTGTGGCCGGACAGTGCCAG
>DATLIA010000358.1:0-26094 GCA_035540215.1 Actinokineospora sp.
CGGGCCCGCGCCTCTCGGGCTAGCGGGTACTACTGCGGGAAGACGACTACGCGGCGGCGGGGGTCTTCGCCCTCGCTCTCGCTGTGTACGCCCTTCACAGCGGCGACGGCGTCGTGCACCACCTTGCGTTCGAACGGGGTCATCGGCTGCAGCCGTACCCGCTCACCGGAGGACAGCACTTTCTGTGCCGTTGCCCGGCCGAGGTCGCGCAGTTCCTCGCGGCGGTCGGACCGCCAGCCCGCGATGTCCAGCATCAGCCTGCTGCGGGTACCGGTGTCCTGCTGCACCGCCAGCCGGGTCAGCTCCTGCAGCGCCTCCAGGACGGTGCCTCGGGGGCCGACCAGCTTCTCCAGGTCCTCGCCGCCGTCGATGCTCACTATCGCGCGGCTTGCCTCGACGTCGAGGTCGATGTCGCCGTCGTAGTCGAGGATGTCCAGCAGACGTTCCAGGTAGTCGCCTGCGATATCGCCCTCCTGGACCAACAGCTCCTCGGTCGAGCCACGACCGTTCTCGCTCGCGCCCTCCGCCGCCTCGTCGCCGCCCACGACCTCAGCGGTGGTCTTCTCGGACTCCTGCACCGTCTCCGGCACGGTTTCTCCTCTCCAGGTCCAGCAAACGCCTCAGCGGTTCTTGCGACCTGACTTCTTACGGGATCGGTCTGAGATCAGACCGGGAATCTCGGTGCCGGACGTGCCGTTGGCGGCGGGCGGCTCGGTTGAGTCGGCGCCCGTCTCGGCCGCGGTGTCGGCGGTGTCGGCGGTGTCGGTCTTCTCGACCGGCTTGGCCGGGGTCGGGCCCTTCTTCTGCACCGGCTTCTGACCGGGCTTCGGCGCCAGCGCGCTGCGCTTCTCGATGACGACGGCCTTCTTCTCGGCCTCTTCGGCATCGATCTTGCGGTACACGAAGTGCTGCTGCGCGAGCGTCCAGCCGTTGTTGCTCAGCCAGTAGAGGAGCAGGCCGATCGGGAAGAAGAAGCCACCGATGAGCACACCGAGCGGGAACATGTACAGCGTCAGCTTGTTCATGATCGCGGTCTGCGGGGTGGCCTGCTCCGGGTTCTGCCTGGCGACCGAGTGCCGCGCGGTCAGGTGGGTCAGGATGCTCGCGGCGATCATCAGCGGCACGGCGACGGCGATGATCGCGCCGCGGGAGACGTCGAAGTTGGCGAGCTCGACCGCGGGCTGGGTGATCCAGTTGCCCAGGCGCGCACCGAACAGGTCGGCGTCGATGTAGGACGCGACGCCCTGCTCGTCGAAGAAGTAGTTCATGGTCTTGCCGGGCTTGAACTCACGCAGCACGTGGAAAAGACCGAGGAACACCGGGATCTGCAGCAGCATGGGCAGGCAGCCGCCGAGCGGGTTGACGCCGTGCTGCTGCTGCAGCTTCGCCATCTCCTGCTGCAGCTTCTGCTTGTCGTTCTTGTACTTCGCCTGCAGCTTCTTGATCTCCGGCGCGAACTCCTGCATCTTGCGCATCGACCGGACCTGCTTGACGGTCGGCTTGTAGAGGATGCCGCGCAGGGTGAAGACCAGGAACACGATGCCCAGCGCCCAGGACACCGCACTGGCATCGCCGAACACGTGGCCGAAGACCCAGTGCCAACACCAGAGGATGAAGGACACCGGGTAGTAGATGAAATCGAGCACTGACTACTCCTCGGCAGCGGTCGAGTCGACCGGGGCTGAGGCCCCGGACTGGTTCTTGGGGGTTCGGGGCGGGACCGGGTCGAAGCCACCGGGGTGCCACGGGCCGCAGCGCAGCAGCCTGCGCACGGCCAGCCAGCTTCCGCGCGCGGCGCCATGGGTGGTCAGCGCGGTCACGGCGTACTCGCTGCAGCTGGGGTAGAAGCGACAGGCGGGCGGGAGTACCGGCGAGATCCACCGCCGGTAGACCCGCACCGGGACGAGCAGCACACGGGCGATCGGCCCGGGGCGAGCGGCGGCCTCACGGTCATGGACCGCGGTCGACTCGTTCACGCTTCACCACCGATGTCGTCGACGGCCAGGCCCAGCCTGCGGATCGCGGCGTCGAGGTCTTGGCCGAGTTCAGCGCTCGTCGCGGCGGCCGCGGCGGGGAGCGCTCGTACCACCAACGCGGTGCCCGGCCGCAGAGTTCCGAGGCGGGCCCCGGCCAGGTGCCGCAGGCGGCGGGCGACCCGGTGGCGGACCACCGCGTTGCCCACAGCCTTACTCACGACGAAACCGACCCTCGGCGACACGGTGATCCACGTCGCACGAGGGTCGGTTTCAGTAGTCGACCGCACCCGGTCCGTCACGGCGTGGACAACCAGTCGAGGACGTCCGGCGCGGCGACCTTTGCGGGTCACCCTCTGGAAGTCCGCGCTGCTGGTCAGCCGAGCGGCCGCAGGGAGCACGGCGGCCTGGAATCAGGCCGACAGCTCTTTGCGACCCTGGCGGCGACGGGCGGCCAGGATCGCGCGGCCCGCACGGGTCCGCATGCGCAGACGGAAGCCGTGGGTCTTGGCCCGACGACGGTTGTTCGGCTGGAAGGTGCGCTTGCTCACGGCTCGTTCTCCCGATAATGGCTGACCAGGTGGTTCTGGCTAGTGCTGTGTCTGCCGCCCCCTGCCGGGCACGGCGTGGACAAGCTCGCGCGACAACCAGTGACGGGCACGCAGAACTCGCCCGCCGCAAGCGGGAGACCTTATGAGGGTACGCACCGGACCCGCGCGCCTCAAACCGGGGTCCCTATCGTCTGGGCCCGGCAACCGCTCGGCGACACGCCGTGCGGTCTCACATCCTTGCCCCCACCAGACATCTTGTGGCATCCGCCCCGCCTTGTTAGCGTGCGTTCCCTTGGCTGGCGGCATGGGATGGGAGCCCTGCTGAGCCGTCGTCGCCGAACCACTGAGTACCGTTAACCCCTCAGGCGGGGTTTCCTCTGCGGTTCGCCGTACCTTCGTGCACAGTTGTGGACAACCCTGTGGATGCAGGTTTGACGGCACCCGTGGCCGAGACCAGCCTGAGGACCCGCAGGACAGGCCGACGAGGGGAGGGGAGCGGCGCCGATGTCGGACGACCAGCTGAATCTGGCTGTGGTCTGGGAGCAGGTGGTCCGGGAACTCTCCGCTGGGACACTTTCCCCCTCGCAGCGCGCGTGGATGCGGATGACCCGGCCGATCGGCCTTCTCGACGGCACCGCACTGCTCTCGGCCCCCAGCGATTTCGCCAAAGAGGCCATCGAACGCGCACTGCGCGAGCCCATCACCGACGCGCTCTCCCGTCGACTCGGTCGCTCGGTGTCCCTGGCGGTCAAGGTCGACGTGGCCCTGGCCCCGCCCAAGCCCGCCCCGCCGGTGCAGGCCCCGATCGACAACGTGTTGCTCGGTGATGAGCAGCCCGCCGCGATCACGGTCGAGGCGCCCCCATTCGGCGACGGCGACGACGACGGTGAAGAGGTCGACGAGGAAGGCGACGCGCTCGCCACGGTGCACGAGATCTGGCCGACCTTCACCGGCCAGCAGCCCGCGAGCGGCCAGCCCTTCACCGCGCCCGCCCAGCCGCAGACCTCTAAGACCCGGCTGAACGAGAAGTACACCTTCGACACCTTCGTCATCGGCGCGTCCAACCGCTTCGCCCACGCCGCGTCGGTCGCGGTGGCCGAGGCCCCCGCTCGCGCGTACAACCCGCTCTTCATCTGGGGCGAGTCCGGTCTCGGCAAGACGCACCTGCTGCACGCGGTCGGCCACTACGCCCAGCGCCTGTTCCCCGGGATGCGCGTGCGCTACGTGTCGACCGAGGAATTCACCAACGACTTCATCAACTCGCTGCGCGACGACCGGAAGGTGGCGTTCCAGCGCCGCTACCGAGACATCGACGTGCTGCTGGTCGACGACATCCAGTTCTTGGAGGGCAAGGAAGGAACTCAGGAGGAGTTCTTCCACACCTTCAATACGCTGCACAACGCGAACAAGCAGATCGTCGTCTCCTCCGACCGGCCGCCCAAGCGGCTGGAGACGCTGGAAGACCGCCTGCGCACCCGGTTCGAGTGGGGCCTGATCACCGACATCCAGCCCCCCGAGCTGGAGACCCGCATCGCCATCCTGCGCAAGAAGGCCGCCCAGGACCGGCTGGCCGCGCCCGCCGAGGTGCTGGAGTTCATCGCGACCAGGGTCGAGGCCAACATCCGCGAACTGGAAGGCGCCCTGATCCGGGTGACCGCGTTCGCCTCGCTCAACCGCCAGCCGGTCGACGTCAGCCTCGCCGAGATCGTCCTGCGCGACCTGATCCCCGACTCGCAGGCCCCGGAGATCAGCGCCGCCACGATCATGGCCGTCACCGCCGAGTACTTCGGGGTGTCGATCGACGACCTCTGTGGCCCCGGCAAGACAAAAGCGCTTGCGCAGGCCCGCCAGATCTCTATGTATCTGTGTCGCGAGCTGACGGACCTGTCACTGCCGAAGATCGGCCAGACCTTCGGCGGCCGCGACCACACGACGGTCATGCACGCGGACAAGAAGATCCGCAAGGAGATGGCCGAGCGCAGGCGGGTGTACGACCAGGTCCAAGAACTGACCTCGCGCATCAAGCAGCGCGCCCGCGCCTGACCAGCGCCGCTCAGCCACCTTCTCCTCCCCACCCCACCCCGAGCGTCGAACGATGGCGCCCGGGGTGTCCGCCCATGCCGTTCGCTGGAACTCACCTCTTTATTGCGACGGTGGACGGCCGCCCACACCCACAGAAAAGTTCGCGCGTGCCGGGATCCGGCGGTGGGATCGGATGGGGGCGCGAGCAGGTCCAACGCGGGCAGACTCCGGCGAACTGGCGGCCGCGCGGGGTAAGTCCGGCGATTTGATCCGACGCCACGGTCACTTGCGACCTGCCTCCCGGTCGCACAGCCACTCGACCTCGCCCGCGGCGGGTTGAGGAGGTAATCCAGCGGCTCACGACCACCTGGCCGGTTGATTCGGCGGGCTGAACCCGCCAGGTGAGCCGGTTCAACGGGTGGGCCGCGGCGGCATCCGTGGTCAAGGAGCAGGTCTGGCAGATCCGCCTCCCGCGGTCGCCGCGCGCCGCCCTGGTCAAATTCGGCGGGGTGCGAGGTCCCACTGTCGGATCCGGTGGCCCTCGGCCGACTGATCGGCAACAGTTCGGCCCATCCGGCGGTTCGATCGGGCCGATTCGGGTCGGATCGGCCAGGATCTGCCTCGGATGTCCGCCCACCCGGCGCCCAGTACCGGCCGTCCGCCGCTCTCCGCACCCGACCGACCGCTTCCCGCGCCGCCGCGAACGGACGCTTCGCCACCCGATCGGCCGCGCCGGACCGCCCGTTCGCATCTTTTCTGGGGCCGTGGACGGCCCGTCCACCCCCACAGAAAGCTCCGAACCTCCGCGAACCGCGTGTCCTGCGTCACCGGTACGGGGGATTCACCTGTGTACAACCCTGTGGGTGGCCGGAGCCGCGCCTGGGGGCTACTCGGCCCACATCTGGGGATGCCGCTGTGGACAACTTGGGTCAACTGTGGACCGTTTCGAGCGACCCTGAAACCATCCACCGACGGCCCGAGTTGTCCACGGGTTGGACCCCCCGGTCTTCCACAGGCGCCCACGCCAGATGACCTGCGAAAACAGGGCTTATCCACACAATCCACAGCCCCTATTACTACTGCTGTTCTTGTTCTCCCTAAGAAGAAGAAAAGAGCAGAAACAGGGGATCGCGAAATCTGGGGACAGCTCGCCTCGACGGCCCCCGGCCGCACGGTGCCCCAGATGACGAGCACGCCGATCACGCTCTACGGTTGGGCCCTACAGCGTGGACAGCTCGACGGACCCGCCTCGCAGGATCGGTGAGGGGGACCGGTCGGGCCTGGAAAGGACTCCCATGAAGATCCGCGTCGAGCGCGACGGCCTTGCCGACGCCGTCGCCTGGGTCGCGCGCAGCCTCCCGTCCCGGCCTCCCGTTCCCGTCCTCGGCGGGGTTCTGCTCGATGCCGGTTCCACGGATGGCGCCGAAGGACTCACCGTCTCCGGTTTCGACTACGAGGTGTCGGCCACCGTCGGCATCCCGGCGACGGTCGCCGACGGTGGGCGGACCCTGGTGTCGGGCAGACTGCTCGCCGACATCACCAAGTCGCTGCCCGCCCAACCGGTCGAGATCTCCGTCGACGGCTCCCGGGTCGCGATCGCCTGTGGCAACGCGAAGTTCAGCCTGCCGACGATGCCGGTCGAGGACTATCCGCAGCTGCCCGCGATGCCGCAGCACGCGGGCGAGCTGGCCGGTGAGGTCTTCGGCCTGGCCGTCAGCCAGGTCGCCGTGGCCGCGGGCAAGGACGACACCCTGCCGATGCTGACCGGTGTGCGGGTGGAGATCGCGGGCGACAAGCTCACCCTCGTGGCCACCGACCGGTTCCGGCTGGCGATGCGCGAGTTCGAGTGGAAGCCGTCCGGCGACGTCGACGACGCCGCGGTGCTCGTGCCCGCGCGGACCCTGGCTGAGGCGGCCAAGGCGCTCGGCAGTTCCGGGCGCACGGTCGAGCTCGCGCTCTCCCCGGGCGACGGCCTGCTCGGCCTGTCCGGCTCCGGCCGCCGCGCGACCACCCGGCTGCTCGACGCGGAGTTCCCGCGCTACCGCCAGCTGCTTCCGTCCGAGCAGACCTCGGCCGCGGTGATCGCCGTTGCCCCGCTGGTCGAGGCGATCAAGCGCGTGTCGCTCGTCGCCGAGCGCGGGACCCAGGTCCGGCTGGAATTCTCCGACGGCGGCCTGCGTCTCTCCGCCGGTGGCGACGACGAGGGAAGCGCCGAGGAGGAGCTGCCCGTCGAGTTCACCGGCGACCCGGTGACGATCGCGTTCAACCCCGGCTACCTGCAGGACGGTCTCGCCGCGCTGCACGCCGACCGGGCCGAGCTGTCGTTCACCACGCCCAACCGCCCCGCGCTGATCAAGCCGGTCGGCGAGGACGGCGAGGTCACCCCCGGCTACCTCTACCTGCTGATGCCGGTCCGCCTCCCGGGCTGATCCCGCCGAACCAATCGAGAGGACATCGATCGTGCAGCTCGGACTGGTCGGCCTGGGCAAGATGGGCTTCAACATGCGCGAGCGGCTGCGCGCCGCCGGGCACGACGTGGTCGGCTACGACCGCAACCCCGAGGTCAGCGACACCGAGTCGCTCGCCGACCTCGTCGCCAAGCTCGACGCACCGCGCGTGGTGTGGGTCATGGTCCCGGCCGGTGAACCGACCAGGCAGACCGTCGCCGACCTCGGCGAGTTGCTCGGCGACGGCGACCTGGTCATCGACGGCGGCAACTCGCGGTACACCGACGACACGGTGAACG
The DNA here is from genome assembly GCA_035540215.1 of Actinokineospora sp. GTDB lineage: Bacteria > Actinomycetota > Actinomycetes > Mycobacteriales > Pseudonocardiaceae > Actinokineospora. Next base: position 7,293 of record DATLIA010000358.1, read on the forward strand.
CCGAACTGCTCGCGGCCAAGGGCGTCGGCTACATCGACTGCGGTGTGTCCGGCGGAGTCTGGGGTCGGGAGAACGGGTACGGCCTGATGGTCGGCGGCGCGGCCGCCGACGTCGAGCGGGCGATGCCGATCTTCGACGCACTGCGTCCGGAGGGTCCGCGCGAGGAGGGCTTCGCCCACGCGGGCGCGGTCGGCGCGGGCCATTTCGCGAAGATGGTGCACAACGGCATCGAGTACGGCCTGATGCAGGCCTACGCCGAGGGCTACGAACTGCTGGTCGCCGCCGAGGCCGTCACCGACGTCCCGGCCGTGCTCAAGGCGTGGACCCGCGGCACCGTCGTGCGCTCCTGGCTGCTGGACCTGTTGGTCAAGGCCCTGGACGAGGACCCGGGCCTGGCCGAGCTGACCGGCTACGTCGAGGATTCCGGGGAGGGCCGGTGGACCGTCGAGGAGGCGATCAACCACTCGGTGCCCGCGCCGGTGATCTCCGCGGCGCTGTTCGCGCGGTTCGCATCGCGGCAGGAGGACTCGCCCGCGATGAAGGCGGTCGCCGCGCTGCGCAACCAGTTCGGCGGGCACGCGGTCCACAAGGCCGGGTCAGGCGACGTGAAGTAGTGCACGTCCGGCACCTGCAGGTCGCCGACTTCCGCTCATGGGAGCTGGCTGACCTGGAACTGGAGCCGGGCCCGGCGGTGCTGGTCGGCGCGAACGGCCAGGGCAAGACCAACTTGGTCGAGGCGATCGGGTACGTGGCGACACTGTCGTCGCACCGGGTCGCCTCGGACGCGCCGCTCGTGCGGCACGGGTGTCAGCGCGCGATCATCCGCACGGCCGTGGTCAACGACGGTCGCGAGCTGACCGTCGAGTTGGAGATCACCTCGGGCAAGGCGAACCGGGCGCGGGTCAACCGCGGGCCGGTCCCACGCACGCGAGACGTCCTCGGCATCTTGCGCACGGTGTTGTTCGCGCCGGAGGACCTCGCGCTCGTGCGGGGCGACCCCGGCGAGCGGCGCCGGTTCCTCGACGACCTATTAGTACTGCGCGCGCCGCGCTACGCCGGGGTGCGCGCCGACTACGACAAGGTGATGCGCCAGCGCAACGCGCTGCTCAAGAGCGCCGCGACCAACCGGCGCGCGCGCCGCGCCGATCCGGACGCGCTCTCGACGCTCGACGTGTGGGACGGGCACCTGGCCAAACACGGCGCGCAGCTGCTCGCCGCCCGGCTGGACCTGGTCGCCGACCTCGGCCCGCTGGTCGGCGCCGCGTACGCCGGAGTCGCGCCGGAGTCGCGACCAGCGATGATCGCCTACCGGTCGAGCGTCGGGGCCGGGCTACCAGACGGGTACGGCATGCCCGACGGCGAACGCGCGGACATCGACCTGGTGGCCGACGCGCTGCTCGCCGAGTTGGCCGTGCGCCGAGAGGCCGAGCTCGATCGTGGGGTCAGCCTCGTCGGTCCGCACCGCGACGACCTGGAGCTGGTGCTCGGCGAGGCGCCCGCCAAGGGGTACGCGAGCCACGGCGAGTCGTGGTCGTTCGCGCTCGCCCTGCGGCTGGCGTCCTATGAGCTGCTGAAGTCCGAGGGCAGCGAACCGGTGCTGATCCTCGACGACGTGTTCGCCGAGCTGGACCGGCGGCGCAGGCAGCGACTCGCCGAAGTGGCCGTCGCGGCCGAACAGGTCCTGGTGACGGCCGCGGTGGAGGAGGATGTCCCCAGTGAGCTCGCGGGGACGCGCTACGCGGTGGCCGACGGGGAGGTGCGACGTGTCTGAAGATCTCTTCGGCGGCACCGTTCAGCCCAACAAGCCACCACGATCGGTGACGGCCCGCGGCCGGAAAGACCCCACATCTGGGGACAAACCTGTGGATAGTGTGGATAACGCTGTGACTCAGCGTCCGTCCGGCCTAGTCACAGGCCCGGTGACTGGGGATGGATTCACACTTCAGAGTGGTCGTGAGACGGATTCATCCACAGGGTCCACGCAGAGTGACGACCCGCCGTTGCGCGGACCGGACCTCGCCAGGGCAGCCCTGGAGGCCGCGCGGAAGGCCGCCGACGCGAAACGAGCCCAGCGCAAACGCCGTGTTCCACGTGGAACATCGACCGGATCCCGAGCCCGGCGCCGCTGGTCCGGCCCGGGCGCCGACGAGCGCGACCCGCAGCCCTTCGGCAGGCTGGCCTCCCGGATCGCCGTCGACCACGGGTGGAACGAGCAGCTCGCGGGCGGTCAGGTGTTCGGCAAATGGGCCGCGCTGGTCGGCGCCGAGGTCGCCAAACACGCCAAGCCGGTCGCACTGAAAGACGGCGAACTGACCGTCGCCGCGGAGTCCACCGCCTGGGCTACTCAGCTACGCCTTCTTCAGCGACAGCTGTTAGGCCAGATAGCCGCCGGTGTCGGCAAGGGCGTGGTCAAGCGGCTCAAGGTCCAGGGGCCGACGGCGCCGAGCTGGCGACACGGCCACTTCCACGTCCCAGGGCGTGGTCCACGGGACACCTACGGTTGATTTTCGCGGGTCGAGATTGCCCCGCTGGCGTCGGGACTCGCGCTCATTCACATCCGACGCTCTGCGAACCAGCCAGGGGTGTCCTTGACCCGGTTCTGGGCGACCGCACCGGTACTATGTACGAGGGGTGCGTGTGGCAAGGGGCCGCACGCCGTCCGGGAGTCGTTTTTCAAGGCGCGAGGAGACACCGAACACGTGGCAGCGAACAAGCAGGAAAACTCGTACGGTGCCGGATCGATCGGTGTTCTCAAGGGGCTCGAAGCGGTCCGCCTGCGTCCCGGCATGTACATCGGCTCGACCGGTGAGCGCGGCCTGCACCACCTGATCTGGGAGGTCGTCGACAACTCGGTCGACGAGGCGATGGCGGGGCACGCGACCAAGGTCGAGGTCACCCTGCTCGCCGACGGCGGCGTCCGGGTCATCGACGACGGCCGCGGCATCCCGGTCGACGAGCACCCCGAGGAGAAGCGGTCGGCGCTGGAAGTCGTCATGACCGTGCTGCACGCGGGCGGCAAGTTCGACAGCGACAGCTACGCGGTGTCCGGCGGCCTGCACGGCGTCGGCATCTCGGTGGTCAACGCACTGTCGACGGTGCTCGAGGCCGAGATCAAGCGCGACGGCCACGTCTGGACCCAGCGCTACGAGGACTCCAAGCCGGTCAGCCCGGTCAAGCAGGGTGAGGCCACCCGCGAGAACGGCACATCGATCACCTTCTGGGCCGACCCGAGCATCTTCGAGACCACCGAGTACAACGCCGAGACCGTCGCCAGGCGCCTGCAGGAGATGGCCTTCCTCAACAAGGGCCTGACGATCGTCCTGCGCGACGAGCGCGTGTCCGACGAGGAGACCGAGGAGGACGCCAGCGGTCTGGCGGCCAGGGTCAAGGAGCGCACCTACCACTACCCCGGTGGCCTCGAGGACTTCGTCAAGCACATCAACCACGCGCGCGAGCCGATCCACAAGAGCGTCATCTCCTTCGAGGCCAAGGGCAAGGGCATCGAGGTCGAGGTCGCGATGCAGTGGAACACCGGCTACAGCGAGTCGGTCTACACCTTCGCCAACACGATCAACACCCCCGAGGGCGGCACCCACGAGGAGGGCTTCCGCGCCGCGCTGACCCGAGTGGTCAACGTCTACGCGCGCGACAAGAAGCTGCTCAAGGAGAAGGACGCCAACCTCAGCGGCGAGGACGTGCGTGAGGGCTTGGCCGCTATCGTGTCGATCAAGCTGGCCGAGCCGCAGTTCGAGGGCCAGACCAAGCAGAAGCTCGGCAACACCGAGGCCAAGACCTTCGTGCAGCAGACCTGCAACGAGTGGCTGGCCGACTGGTTCGAGCGCAACCCGGCCGACGCGAAGACCATCGTCACCAAGTCGGTGTCCTCGGCGCAGGCCCGCATGGCCGCGCGCAAGGCGCGGGAACTGGTCCGCCGCAAGGGTGCGCTCGACATCGGCGGCCTGCCCGGCAAGCTCAAGGACTGCCGCTCCACCAACCCGGAGGAGTGCGAGCTCTACATCGTCGAGGGCGACTCCGCGGGCGGCTCGGCCAAGGAAGGCCGCGAGTCCCGGTTCCAGGCCATCCTGCCGATCCGCGGCAAGATCATCAACGTGGAGAAGGCCCGGATCGACCGGGTGCTCAAGAACACCGAGGTGCAGAGCCTGATCACCGCGCTCGGCACCGGCATCCAGGAAGACTTCGACGTCTCCAAGCTGCGCTACCACAAGGTCGTGCTGATGGCCGACGCCGACGTCGACGGCAAGCACATCACCACGCTGCTGTTGACCCTGCTGTTCCGCTTCATGCGCGGCCTGATCGAGAGCGGCCACGTGTACCTGTCGCAGCCGCCGCTGTACAAGATCAAGTGGCAGCGGATCGACCCGGAGTACGCCTACTCCGACCGCGAACGCGACGGCCTGCTCGCCGCCGGTCTGGCCGCGGGCAAGAAAATCAACAAAGAAGACGGAATCCAGCGCTACAAGGGTCTCGGCGAGATGAACGCCGACGAACTGTGGGAGACCACAATGGACCCCGCGCACCGTCTGCTCCTCCAGGTCACCTTGGACGACGCGGCCACCGCCGACGAGTTGTTCAGCGTCCTGATGGGTGAAGACGTCGAGGCCCGACGCTCCTTCATCACCCGAAACGCCAAGGACGTGCGCTTCCTCGATGTGTAATCCGTCCACTGTGTACACATCGAGCGCCAGCAGCCAGGAAAGGACTATTGCATCGTGACTGAGACCCTGCCGCCGGCCGGCGACCGCGTCGAGCCGGTCGACATCCAGCAGGAGATGCAAAGCTCCTACATCGACTACGCGATGAGCGTGATCGTCAGCCGCGCCCTCCCAGACGTGCGCGACGGCCTCAAGCCCGTCCACCGTCGAGTGCTGTATTCCATGTTCGACACCGGTCTGCGCCCCGACCGCAGCTACGTCAAGTGCTCCCGCGTCGTCGGCGACGTCATGGGTAACTACCACCCCCACGGCGACTCGTCGATCTACGACACCTTGGTGCGCCTGGCCCAGCCGTGGTCGCTGCGCTACCCATTGGTCGACGGCCAGGGCAACTTCGGTTCCCCGGGCAACGATCCGGCAGCCGCGATGAGGTACACGGAGGCCCGGCTCACGCCGCTGGCCATGGAGATGTTGCGGGACATCGGCGAAGACACCGTCGACCTCGTGCCGAACTACGACGGCAAGACCGAAGAGCCCGTCGTCCTCCCGTCGCGCATTCCGAACCTGCTTGTCAACGGCGGCAGCGGAATCGCCGTCGGCATGGCGACGAACATCCCGCCGCACAACCTGCGCGAGGTCGCCCAAGGCGTGTTCTGGGCGCTGGACAACCCCGACACGTCCGACGACGAATTGCTTGCCGCGCTGCTGACCAGGATCAAGGGCCCCGACTTCCCGACCAACGGGCTCATCCTTGGCACGCAAGGGATCGAGGACGCCTACCGCACCGGACGCGGCTCGGTCCGCATGCGCGCGGTCGTAGAGGTCGAGGAAGACGCGCGCGGCCGTACGATCCTGGTCGTCACCGAGTTGCCCTACCAGGTCAACCCGGACAACCTGATCGAGAACATGGCGCAGCTCGTGCGCGACGGGAAGCTCACCGGCATCTCCGAGATCGCCGACGAGTCGAACAAGCGCAGCGGCCAGCGCATCGTCATCGGCCTCAAGCGCGACGCCGTGGCGAAGGTCGTGCTGAACAACCTCTACAAGCACACCCAGCTGCAGCACAACTTCGGCGTGAACATGCTGGCCCTGGTCGACGGCGTGCCGCGCACGCTGCGCCTGGACCAGATCATCCGGCACTACGTGAAGCACCAGGTCGAGGTCATCGTCCGGCGCACGAAGTACCGGCTGCGCAAGGCCGAGGAGCGCGCGCACATCCTGCGCGGGTACGCCAAGGCGCTCGACATGCTCGACGAGGTCATCGCGCTCATCCGCCGCTCGCCGTCAGCCGACGAGGCGAAGAGTGGCCTGATCACGCTGCTCGACGTCGACGAGATCCAGGCCACCGCGATCCTCGAACTCCAGCTGCGCCGCCTGGCCGCGCTGGAGCGGCAGAAGATCATCGACGAGTTGGCCGACATCGAGCGGATCATCGCCGACCTCGAGGCCATCCTCGCCGACCCGGTGCGCCAGCGGCAGATCATCCGCGACGAGCTCGCCGAGATCGTCGAGAAGCACGGCGACGACCGCCGCACTCGGATCCTGCCGTTCGACGGCGAGGTGTCGGTCGAGGACCTGATCGCCGTCGAGGACGTCGTCGTCACGATCACCCGCACCGGCTATGCCAAGCGCACCAAGACCGACCTCTACCGCGCGCAGAAACGCGGCGGCAAGGGCGTGCAGGGCGCCGCGCTCAAGCAGGACGACATCGTGGCGCACTTCTTCGTGTGCTCCACGCACGATTGGATCCTGTTCTTCACCAACAAGGGCCGCGTCTACCGCGCGAAGGCCTACGAGCTGCCCGAGGCCAACCGGGCCGCCCGCGGCCAGCACGTGGCCAACCTGCTCGCTTTCCAGCCCGACGAGCAGATCGCCCAGGTCATCGAGATCAAGGACTACGAGGTCGCGCCGTACCTGGTGCTCGCGACCCGCGACGGCCTGGTCAAGAAGTCCAAGCTGAGCGACTTCGACAGCAACCGCGCGGGCGGCCTCATCGGCATCAACCTCCGCGAGGACGACGAACTCGTCGGCGCGGTCCTGTGTAGCGCCGAGGACGACCTGCTGCTGGTGTCCGCGGGCGGCCAGTCCATCCGCTTCCACGCCAGCGAGGAGGCGCTGCGCCCGATGGGCCGGGCCACGTCCGGCGTGCTCGGCATGCGCTTCAACGCCGGTGACGAGCTGCTCACGCTGGGTGTCGTGCGGGAAGACACGTTCGTTTTGGTGGCCACCGACGGTGGGTACGCCAAGAGGACACCCATCGAGGACTACTCGGTGCAGGGCCGCGGCGGAAAGGGCGTGCTGACCATCCAGCACGACTCGCGTCGTGGCAGGCTGGTCGGTGCGGTGATCGTCGACCTCGACGACGAGCTGTACGCGATCACGTCGGCCGGGGGTGTGATCCGCACCACGGCCGCCGAGGTCCGCAAGGCTGGCAGGCAGACCAAGGGCGTCCGTTTGATGAACCTGGGTGAAGGGACCACCCTGGTAGCCATCGCACGAAGCGCGGAGGACGTGGCCGACCCCGACGGGGCCGAAGACGACCAGACCGCGACGCCGACCGACCAAGAGTGAACGCGCAGACGTAGGGGATTCCGCTCGTGACACCACCCGACAAGCCGGAGAACACCGGACCGGAGCCGACCGACGCCGACCACGCGACGGTGGCGACGAGCCAAGCCGATGCAGGCGAGGTGGCCACCCCGGAACCCGACGCGATCAGTGCCACGGCGGCGACGACCTCGGTCAACCCGCCGCCGTGGCAGCGCGTCACCGCTGACGAGGCGTACGGCGACACCACGGTCAACCTGCCGAAGGACGGCGACACGACCCAGGCACTGCGCGTCAACGGCTACGCCGAGTCGGTGCCGTCGGTCCAGCCGGTGGAACACCCGGTGGTCACCGGCACCGCGGCGTCGCGGCTGTTCGGCAACCTGGAGCCGGAGTCGCCGCCGCGCACCGCGGTGCACCTCGACCCGCCCGCCAGCGTCCGCACCACCCCGCCGCCCAGCGCCCTGCGCAGGCCCGGCCGGGGCCCGAGGCGGGCGAACCTACAGATCAAGCGCTTCGACCCGTGGTCGGTGCTGAAGCTGTCCCTGGTTCTGGGCGTCGCGCTGTTCTTCGTGTGGCTGGTCGCCGTCGGCGCCCTCTACGCCGTCCTCGACGGCATGGGCGTCTGGGACAAGCTCAACGGCATCTCCAGCGAACTCCTCAACGCCAACGCGGAAGGCGGCTCCAGCGGCCCCCTGATCAGCGCAGGCCGCGTCTTCGGGATCGCCGCGATCATCGGCGCGATCAACATCGTCCTGTTCAGCGCCTTGGCGACAGTCGGCGCGTTCATCTACAACGTGTCCGCTGACCTGGCCGGTGGCCTGGAGGTCACGCTCGCCGAGCGCGAGTAGGGATACCGATTTGGGAGCGCGGAGACGGGTGTTGTAATCTTCTCAACGTTCCCAAGGGCCTGTGGCTCAGGCGGTTAGAGCACTTCACTGATAATGAAGGGGTCGGAGGTTCAAGTCCTCCCAGGCCCACCTTGGATGACTCAGGCCCGGTACGCATCGCGTACCGGGCCTGAGTGTCTAACTGGGTGACTACCGCCTGCGGGTCGCACGGTGGCGCTCCTGGACTGGGCGAGGGTTCGCCGGGGATGCCCTAGGTCAAAGCGTGACCGTCCCCGGGTCGCGCGCCGGACGTCTCGACCTAGGTGAGACGGCTCTGTAGGGCTGACGCGGCCACCATCCCCAAGGCGGTCTGAAGGTGGCTCGCCCGGCCGGTGCCAGACGTCAATGCTTGCGGCGCTTCTATCGGGCGTGGCGGCGCGTATCGCCTATATGAGTTATCGAGTGAGCGGTCCGCGGCTCCGCCTAGCACTACTTCGCAAGGAAATGGACCTCGCCACACGACGCGTTGTAGTGACCTTCACTGTAATCAACGAAGGGCGCGCGGATAGATCGGTGTTCAAGGGTTCAAAATTGTTCCCTACGGCAGGCCCTTCGCTTCCTGCGGCGGACAGCTACGGCCGTCTCAGGGCCTCGCCGTTCAGAGCCGCAGAGAACGTTCTGCCATCCCGGGCGCGATCTGCCCGGGACAACCAAAGCCCCGTGACGGAGTTGGCCATCACGGGGCTTTGGAATCTGCGTCAGGTGGGCTCGGTTCCAGACCTGCCCGCCGTAGGTTGATGCCCTAGCCGAGTTAGCTGCTGCTGCCGCCGCCGAGGAGACCACCGAGAAGGTCATTGACGATCTTAAGGATACCGCCGAGGAGGCCCGCCTGGGCCTCGTCATCGGGCTCGTCATCGGGCTCGTCGTCGGGAAGGTCGAGGGTGGTGTAGCTGGGGGCGTCGTACATGGGGCTGGTTGTCGTGGCCGCGCTGGCGACCGGTGAGAACGTGACGATTGCGGCGGCAACCGCCGCCATAAGGGCTGTCTTTTTCGCAACGCGCATCGCGAATCGGCTCTCTTTGAAGTACATACCGGACGTCTGACTTTATGATCATTCAGCTAGAGGTCCAGTGCTGTCGATTCCCTGAAAGTGTGAAACGCACGCCGCGCTCGTTAACCGGACGTGCCAGATAATCCCGGCCACTAATCGGGCGTTCACAAGTCGGGTGGTCGACTTCGACTTCGAGTACGCGGAGGGGAACCCGCGCTGATCACGTGGATGTGCATGTGCCAGACAATGAAGGAGGTTCAATTCCTCCCAGGCCACTTGGAAGACTCAGGCCCGATACGCATCGCGTATCGGGCCTGAGTGTTATCGGCCTAGGTCAGACCGGACGGATGTTCTCCGCCTGCAGGCCCTTCTGGCCCTGCGCGACGTCGAACTCGACCTTCTGGCCTTCCTGAAGCTCCCGGAAACCCTGGGCGGCGATGTTGGAGTAGTGAGCGAACACGTCGGCGCCGCCGCCGTCCTGCTCGATGAAGCCGAAGCCCTTTTCGCCGTTGAACCACTTGACTGTGCCGGTAGCCATACTGATCTCCTTGTAAGGGCAGCCGCGCCAGGTGCCGCGTATCGCGGCACACACCGACTTTCGGCTGCTCGTGACCCAGACGTTACTCGTGACGTCCCGCCACGTCGCATCGGCTCGGCCTGGACGGCTGCACGAAGGTCAACCGCGCGGCTGTGGCAGACTGATGAGGCGTAGGTAAACCTGATGTGCCTAAGGAGGCATTGGACGTGAAGAAGCTTCTCGCGCTCGCCGCTATCGCTGGTGGCGTCCTCCTGGTCGTGCGCCGCAAGAGCTCGGCCAAGGCCGAGGCCGACCTGTGGCGCGAGGCCACCACGCCTGCAGCCAACAACGGCGCCAAGAAGGCCTGAAGCCAGCCCCCGGCGCGGTGACTCACCGCGCCGGATCGGGGACGTAGCTCAATTGGCAGAGCACTGCCTTTGCAAGGCAGGGGTTAGGGGTTCGATTCCCCTCGTCTCCACCGACCTGACCAGCAGTTATGCGGTCAGGGCGGCACCTTCAGATGTTCAGTGGGCATCACAGTGGGTGCGGCTTGTTACGCTCGGCGCGTGGTGAAGCGCGCGAACGGCGCCGCTCGGCGTGAGCAAGGCTCGATCGAGCGGCGCGGTAACTCCCTCCGGGTGAAGGTCTATGCGGGTATCGACCCGCTCACTGGCCGCCGCCTGTACCTGACCGAGTCCACGACAGACGAGGACGAAGCGCAGCGCATCCTGAACCGCTTTCGCGTCCAGGTCGACGAGCAGCGCAACGCCCGGACCAGGGGCGTGTTCCGCGTCGCCGTCGAGGAGTGGCTCAAGGTCCACGAGATCGAGGACACCACCCACGAGACGTACACCGGCTACGCCCGCCGACACATCCTTCCCGCACTCGGTGACACGCCCGTCAGCAAGATCACGGCCCAGGTTCTTGAGCGGTTTTACGCCGAACTACGGCGCTGTCGGGCACGGTGCGACGGCCGACCGGCGATCCAACACCGCGTCAACGGCCCGCACGAGTGCCGCACGGTGAAGCACCGGCGACCCCGCGGCCGGGTGCCAGCCGCGGGCTACCCGCCGCACGACTGTGCCGAGAAGGGCTGCCAGGTCGTCGAGTGCCCACCGCACGTGTGCAAGCCCCTGGCCAAAGCGACGATCCTCAAGATTCACTTCATCATCCAAGGCGCACTCGCCGCCGCTGTCCGATGGGAGTGGATCAGCACCAACGCGGCCGAGGTCGCGAAGAAGCCGCAGCAACCGACGCCGCAGCCCAAGCCTCCGACGGCCGAGCAGGCCGCCCGGATCATCGAAGCGGCGTGGGAGCAGGACAAGGACTGGGCGACGCTGGTTTGGCTGGTTATGGTGACCGGCGTCCGCCGCGCCGAGCTGCTCGCGCTGCGATGGTCAGACGTCGACCTGGCCGGAGGGACGGTCTCGATCAGCCGCAACTACGTTCGCGCCAACCGTAAGGGCCGCGAGAAGGACACCAAGACCCACCAGATGCGCCGTGTCTCGTTGGACCCTGCGACCGTCGAGGTGCTCACAGAGCATCGCCAGCGGTACGACGACCTGGCGAAGGCGGTAGGGATCAAGCCCGCCGACGACGCGTTCCTCTTCTCCCATGAGCCCGCCCGCGATCGCCCGTACGATCCGAGCGCCGTTAGCCATCGCTACGCGCGGATGTGCGCCGCCATCAGCGTCGACAGCCACTTGCACGCGCTCCGCCACTACTCGGCAACCGAGCTGATCACCGCAGGGGTCGATCTCCGAACTGTGGCCGGTCGATTGGGCCATGGTGGCGGTGGTGTGACGACGCTCCGCGTGTACGCGGCGTGGGTCGGCGAGTCTGACCGCCGCGCCGCCGAGATCCTCGGTGGCCGAATGACCCGCCCAAAGCAGTAGCGGCCATGAACCTTGATCAGCAGTTCGCCGTGCCTGAGAACGTCGCGACGGCGGTCGTCGAGCGATGGGCAGCCGTTGGGGCGAGTTGGCTTGATGCGACGCCACACGAGTTCGTCGACTTGTGCCGGTCGTTCGACGCGGAGCCGGAAACGGTATTTGCCGCGCGGTTCGGCTTTGTCGTCGCGGTCATCGGTGGCAGCCGCGCACTCGTTATGAAGTCCACACCCGACCCCGACGGGCGTTTGCAGGCGCAGGCCGCGGTCGGCCTGGCCGCCGTCGGTGTCGGTCCCGCCGTGCACGAGGTCATCGACAGCACGGGAACTTGGACGATCATGGATCGAGTGCGACCAGGGACCCCAGTCGTCAATCCGAACATCGACCAGGTCGCCGAACTCCTGCGTCCACTGGCAACTACTTCCGGCAGGAAGTCCGATCTACCGCCCCTCAGCGATTGGTTGCGTGCCCGGTTGCAAGACAGCGCCCTGAAGGAGATTCCTCCATGGCTGACGGTCGCACCGGAGGCTGTTCGAGACACCGCGCTTGCGCTGCTAGACGACCTGGAATCCGAACACGGTGACGGCTTGTGTCACGGGGATTGCTCGGTGGGCAACGTTCTGGAGGGGCCGACAGGTCTTGCACTCATCGATCCGCGAGGAAAGAGCGGCGACGTTGCCTACGACGTGGGGGTCGTGGCGTTCAAGCGCGGCTTCGACGTACGACGGCTTGCACGGTTGGTCGGAGTCGATCCCGACCGCGCCGCGGCGTGGGCTCGGGTCGCTGACGCAGCCCGCGTATAGGCAGGGCTATCCGCCGACCAGTTCTGTCATCGACGTGATCACCAGATCAGCACCGTTCTTCTCGAATTGCTCCCGTTTGCCAGGCTTGTTCGCGTAGCCGATCGCTGCGGTGCCAGCGCGGCGGGCGGCTACGAGATCGGACACCGAATCGCCGATCATGACGCAGTCCTGTGGAACCGCGGCGAGGTCGTTCATGGCTTGGTGCAGAAGATATGGGTCAGGCTTGAGGTGATCAGGCAGGCTGTCGCGTCGAGCGGAAACGCCGACGATGTACTGAACCAACCGGTGATCTTCGAGGTACGCCACCACCGCTTGAGTCGAGTTGTTGCTCACCACCGTGACCGTGTGACCAGATTCGGCGAGAGCCCTGATGACGTCAACTGCCCCCGCGGTCGGTTCCGCCGAACCAGCCGCGACGACCTCAAGCCGGGCGAGTTCGCGTTCGGCGTTGTCCGCCTCCCTGCGCCCGACTTTGGCCGCGCTCAACAAGATGTCGAACGGGTCTGAGGTGTCTGGGTATCCGTTCTCGCCCATGAAAGCGCGAAGTTCGGCGGCGACCTGGCGATCGGTAAGCGTCGAAAAGATCGAGCAAACGGGGCCGTCGAAGTCCAGAAGTACGTGAGGCGACCGAAGCAGCAGATCTTGAGAGTCGGTCATAGGTCGAGGTCTCGCGCCACGGTGTTCCACACGCTGTCGAACCACATTCGCGACTGCTGCACGTACTGCGAGGCCATCGACTCGCCGTCTGCCTCTGCCGAGTGCTGGAACAGGATGGCGTCCTTGCCCATGAGGTCCCACATGGCGGTCTCCTCGCCGTCCAGCGTGACCTTGTGCTCGCGAACGGGGTAGTACCCAAAGAACACTTCTGCGTCGTTGATCAGGTAGAGCTTGAACAGCGGGATCACCGGACATGACCGCACTTGGGCCCCTCCGCCAGTCAGGATGCCGCGGGCAACCAGTTCAGTCACCATGTCGACAATCCCCAGCGTGTGCCGGTGCATGATGCGCGTCGCCCGAGCCCGAAACTGAGGGCTGTCCGCAAGGTCATCGACGCGCGCCGGAAGTGCCCACGGGACCCGCGGGTCTGGCACCAGGAGCCGGACCGTGACCGACTCGGGCCGCAACCGGCCGTCCCGGATCTTGTCCAAGGGCTCAGTGAGCGCGCCGTGAAGCGTCTCGCCTGAGAATCCAGCGAAGTCCACCGAGACCTGCGGCTTCTCAAACGCGCGCTCAAGGTGACCCCGCAAGTCCACGGGGCGGTGTGTCCGCTCGCGGACAAAGACCCCGCTGCCCTGGCGTGAGACGACGAGCCCCTCGTCGCGAAGGACTCGGATGGCCTGCTGGATGGTCATCCGGGCAACTCCGTACCGCCCGGCGAGTTCAGGCCCTGACGGCAGCTTGTCCCCAGGTCGGAGCGTCTTCATGAGGATCGACGCGCGGAGAGCGTTGGCGACCTGCTGATACGGCGGCCGTGGGTCGTCTGGATCAAGTGCCATGGACAGATCGTAGGCCCTCGAACCCACACCTTGCTAACCAACCTAGACAAGCAGTTGACATGACTAGGCAACCTAGGCCACTATCGACCTGGCTAGGCAACCTAGAAAACTCATCCAGGGGGTTCACATGTCGACGCAGGTCGATGTTGAAGGTGCGGGGAGCCGACCGGCGATCCGCGAGTCAATGAAGGACGCGGCGCTGCGCAGTGCGCTGCGGAAGCGTGCCGCCGGGGTACCGACCTACACGGTCCCTGAGACGGCAGCGCTGTTGAGCATCTCCCACGAGTACCTCTACAAGCTGATCCACGAGGGTCTCTTTCCGTCGCTGCACATGAAGCGCGGGGAGAACCAGGGCCGCTTTGCTGTGCCCGCACTCGCCGTCGAGCGGCTGCTCGCCGAGGCGTCCGCCGGGTCGAGTTGCCTCGACGTCGCGGGCTGGACCGCGTCGCTTGCTGGCGGTGCGGCATGAGGTCCGAGACGAAGTTGAAGGCGTGTGCTGCTGGTTTGGCGGTCGGTGTCGGCGGTTGGTTCGTGATGCGGACGCCGTCGTTCGAGGCGAGTGCCCCGTACGGGGCGTGGGCTGTCGTCGCGGGTGCCGCGCTGGTCGTGGGCGCACTGTCGGGTGTGGTCCGCAACGTTCGCGCTCGCCTGTTGGCGGTGGCGGTTGTGGTTGCGGCGACGGGGTTCTGGCTGGGCGCGGACGTGGTTCCCGAGGCAACGCCGGGTCGGGGTCTGCGGGTGTTGTTGTCGATCGGTGGCGTGTTGGCCGCGGTGTTGGTGTCGGTGTCGTGGTGGTACTCGCGGCGTGGGTCGGCGCAGGTGGTGAACCGTTGGTCGCGTAAGTCGCGCCGTAACGACGGTGTCGCGTCCCCGTGGGCGATCTTGAAGACCGCGTCGTGGTTCGCGGTGCGCCGCCGCGCCGGTGTGGTGCGGCCGTCGCTGGCCGAGTTGTCGTGGTGGCGGCGGTGGCGGACCCCGATCCGCGAGTTCGCGACCCCGGTCGCCCGTGTCGGGATCTTCCGGGTGTGGTCGCTGGTCGAGGACGTCACCCTCAGGTTTGGTGGCCCGCGTACCGGCAAGACCGGTGAGCTGGCCTGCCGGATTCTCGATGCCCCCGGTGCGCTGATCGCCACGTCGACGCGGACGGATTTGATCGACGTGACCGGCGCGGTGCGCGCCCAGCTTGGTCCGGTGCACGTGTTCAACCCCTCCGGTGTCGGCGGGCTGGCCTCGACGATCACGTTCAACCCGCTGTCCGGGTGTGAGGACCCCGCCGTGGCCACGTCCCGCGCGGCCGATCTGCTGTCCGGGGTGTCGGCGCCGGGCGGTGCTGGTGGTGACCGGGAGTTCTGGGCCGGGCAGGCCCGCCGCGTCCTGGCCGCGCTGATGTACGCCGCCGCGTTGGGCAAGGGCACGATGCGCGATGTCCTGGCGTGGGTGGCCGATCCGGACAACGCGGCGGCGGCGGTGTCGCGGAATCTGCGGCGCCAGCCGGACAAGGCGTGGGAGTCCGACGCCCTGCAGTTCCTCTCCACGAACGACCGGACCCGGTCGTCGATCTGCTCGACGATCATGCCCGCCCTCGGGTGGCTGACCGACGCCACCGCGGCGAAGGCCGCCGAGGACGGCGAGTTCGACGTCGAGCAGCTCCTCGACTCCCGTGGCACCGTCTACATGCTGGGCGCCGAGGACGCGCAGACCGCGCCCCTGGTCACCGCCCTCACCGGGCACATCGCCCGCCAGGCCCGCCGCCTCGCGGGGTTCGCCCCGGGTGGGCGCCTGGACCCGCCGCTGACGTTGGCGCTGGATGAGGCCGCGCTGGTGTGTCCGATCCCGTTGGACAACTGGACCGCCGACATGGGCGGACGCGGCGTCACCATCCACATCGCCCTGCAGTCCCGCGCTCAGCTGCGCGCGAAGTGGGGCGACACCGGCGCCGGGGCGATCATGAACAACGCCGCCACCCTCCTGATCTTCGGCGGCACCCGCGATCACGACGACCTCAACGCCTACTCCGCCCTGACCGGTGATCGGGACGAGAACGTCGACACCGTCGACGCCGACGGCAACGTCACCTCGACCACCGTGCGCCGCGTCCCGGTGCTCTCGCCGGGGCAGATCGCGCAGCTCCCGGCCGGGCACGTCGTGGTGATCCGCCGCGGTATGGCCCCGGCGGTGGGCAAGACGGAGATGGCGTGGAAGCGCCGCGACGTCAAGGCCGCCCGCCGCGCGGCGAAGTGGTCCGGCCGCGCCGACCGTGCCGCCGCGGGGTGGGAGCGCACCGCCGACCGCATGGAGCCGCTGATCGCGGCATTCACCGCCTGGGTCGACGGCCTGCGCGCCCGCACCGGCCGTGACATCGACCCCGCCCAGGTAGACGCGCGGCACGTCGAGGTGCGCCTGGAGTCCGAGGGCATCGACGCCGACGGGCGGTGCACGCGATGACCACCACCTTGACCACCTGCTGGGTGATCACCCCGCGCGAGGTGCACCCCGACGACATCGAAGGCTTCCCGCACAGCCCGTCCAGGGCCGCCGCTGAAGCCGTGCTGACCCAGGCCGACGCCCGCGGCCAGCTCTCGCCGGGGTCGGGTGTCTGGGGTGTGGTGGCGCTGCCGTGGTCGTGCTGGACCGCCGCGTGCACCGGGTGCGGTGTCCCGCTGGACAGCGAGGGCGCCGAGCAGGTGTGGCACTACAGCGGCTGGCCCGAGATCGCCGACACCGCCGTCGAGTGCGGATGGCTGGTCGAGCCGATCACCGCGCGGGTGTGGTGCCCGAGCTGCCCGCGCCCCACCGAGACCGCCGACGGGCGGTGGACGCGATGACCGCCACCACCCACCAGCCATGCCGCCGCCGGGTCACCGGTGACCTGCTCCACGGCCAGATCCCGACCGGCTCGGTCTACGTCGGCCGCAGCGCGCCGGGCCTGACCGCGAGTCGCTACGCCAACCCGCACCGGGTCGGCGACTGCCGGATCTGCGACCGCGTGCACGACCTGCCCGACGCGCTCGACGCCTACGCCCGCCACCTGGCCGCCCACCCCGACCTGATCGCCGCCGCCCGCACCGACCTCGCCGGGGCCGACCTGGCGTGTTGGTGCCCGCCGGACCGGCCGTGCCACGCCGATGTCCTGCTCGCCCTGGTCAACCGGATGGAGGTTGCGCGATGAACGCGCACATCGAGAGCGCCGAGAGCGCCGACGTGGTCGCCGGGATTCGGGCGTTGAGCGTGGCCCGCCCGTGGGCAGGGCTGATCGTCGCCGGGCACAAGCCGATCGAGAACCGTAGCTGGTCGACCCGCTATCGGGGCCTGCTGGTCATCCACGCGAGCAAGCGGTGGGACCCCTACGGGGCCGCGTTCGCCGACGAGGTGGGCATGTCGACCCGCCCGCTGGACCACCCGACCGGCTACCTGGGGTGCGTCGAGATGACCGGGCTGCACCACGCCGTCGTCGACGGCCCGGCCCACCGGCTGCAGCCCGCCGGGCCGATGTGCTGGCACTGGCAGCTCACCCACCCCACCGCGTTCCCGACCCCGATCGCCGGACCGGGCCGACTCGGCCTGTTCGTCCCGCCCGCCGAGGTCCTGCTCGCCCTTGTGACCGCACCGGAGGTGACCCGATGAGCGCCGAGCACACCCACCCCGAACACGCCTCCACCGCCGCGGTCGCGGGCCTGGCCCGCGAGGTCGAGGCCCTGCGCCGCACGGTGGACCCGCTGCCCGCGCGCACCCGCGAGACGGGCGAGCAGGTAACGCAGGTGGCCGGGCAGGTCCGCGAGTTGGCGGAGACGTTGGCGCGGAAGAACGCGAAGGCGGAGAAGGTCGTCGCCCCATCCTGGCTGACCTGTGCGTCCGATGTGGACACCGTCGCCGCCATATTGGACGAGTTGTGCAAGTGGATGAGCACCGTCTATCTGCGTTACGCCGATGCCGCGACGTTGCCCGCGTGTTGGTTGTGGCACCCGGATGTGGTGGAAGAGCTGGTGTGGTTGATGCACGCCTGGATCGCCGCCTACGACGACGACAACGCCTCCGCCGTCGCGGCGGGGGACTGGCACGACCGCTACCGCCCCGGTGTGGTCCGCCGGATCAAGACCACGGCGGGCACCTGCTCGTTGGAGTCGCACACCGACCCGCACACCGCGCCGAGGGTGCCGTTGGTGGAGGCCGCCGAGGCGATCGTCGACTGGTGGGGCGCCGCCCGCACCCAGCTCGCGCCGGTCCCGAGTGATGCGCACCTGCTCGCCGCCGAACCTGCCGCGTCGTGGGTGGGTGGTCGGCGATGACCGCCACGATCCCTGCCCTCGACCAGGTGCGGACCGGTGGGGTGGAGCGGCTGGCGGTGGTGGTCGACCGGGTGGCGAACGCGTTCGCCGATCACCTGTCCGAGTCGTGTTGTGACACGGCGTCGCCGGTGTCGTGGTTGGCGTTGCCCGCCGACCCCGCGCTCGCGCAGCGGGTCCTCACCGACCTGTGCGACTGGATGACCGTCGTCTACCTGCGTTACGCCGACGCCGTCGCGGGGCTGCCGGAGTGCTGGTTGTGGCACCCCGACGTCGTCGAGGAACTCCTCTGGCTCAGCCAGGCATGGCACGCCGCCCAGCGAGCCGGGGCGAACGCGGCGACCCAGGTGGGGGACTGGCACGACCGGTATCGCCCGGGTGTGGTGCGCCGCATCAAAGCGGTGGCCGGGACCTGCTCGGTGGAGAACCACCAGTCCCGCCCCGACCACACCCCGCCCGCGGCGTCGACCCCGCCGCCCGCCGCGGTCGCCCTGATCGCGCACTGGTGGGGCGCCGTGCGCGTCGACGCCGCACCCGAACCCACTGCCGACCACCTGCAGGCCACCGGCCATGAATCGACGGGGAGGACCCGATGAACCCGCAGGACCACGCCGACCCGGCCGCCGAGGCTGACGCCCGACCGCGCGTGGAGCGCCTGGACGCCGTCCGCGCCCATTTCGCCCACGTCCAGGACGCCCTCGACACGCTGGACC
>DATLIA010000359.1:0-44412 GCA_035540215.1 Actinokineospora sp.
GACGTCGACCAGGCCACGGTCGGCGTCGATGCGCGGGTCGTCGACCAGCGCGTGCAGCAACGCGCCGGAGGCTTCCTCGACGGGGCGGTATCCGCCGGGCGGGGCGATGGGGTGCTCGACCAGCCGAGACCGGACGACCACGTCGACCAGGGCGTCGAGCAGCACGCGCAGCACATCGTCGGCGGCACGGCCGTCGAGCAGGTCGGACTCGTGCTGCTCGGCGCGCAGGACCGGCGGCATGCTGTCGCGCAGGCGGGCGACCCGGGCGGCGTCGACACCGGACAGCACCGGCCGCCAGCGCGCTGCCGGGCCGTCGGGCTCAGCCACGATCGTGGGCAGGACCCGGCCGCGGTCGGCGAGGTCCTCCGCGAGCGCGGCCACGGTCGCGACGAACCGGACGCTCGACCCGGGCCGCACGTCGTCGGCGTGGTCGATCAGCCTGGGCAGCTCGGCGGCGAGGGTGCCCGGGTCGAAGCCCAGCGCGGGAACCTGCCACGGCCGCAGGCTCACCTCGCCGCGCGGCTTCGGGTGGTCGGCCAGCGGGTCGCGAACCAACTCGGGGGAGTCGGCGGGCGTCGACGAGTACGACGGCAGCAGCACCGGCAGGGTCCTGGCCTTCGCGGCCAGACCCAGCCGGTCGGTGAGGACGTCCGTGGTCACGGCGAACGGATGGGCCCGGGACGTGCGCCCAGCGCGTTTCGGCGCCAGGTCGGAATCCTCAGCCCACAGCGCCACCTCTCCCGCGGCCGTGGCCAGACAGTGCAGCGCCAACACGCGCTAGACCCTACAGACAGCCACCGTCACTCCAGCGTGCGCAGCAGGAACTCGTAGACGATCGCCGACATGAACGCCCTCTGCTCGTTGTCGGCCGCCGCGCCGTGGCCGCCTTCGATGTTCTCGTAGTAGTAGGGCGTGTGGCCTTGTTCGAGCATCCTGGCCGCCATCTTGCGGGCGTGGCCGGGGTGCACCCGGTCGTCGCGCGTCGATGTCACGAAGAACGCGGGCGGATATTCCTGTCCACTGTGGACGTTGTGGTACGGCGAGAAGTCCTTGAGGTAGGACCAGTCCGCCGGGTCGTCCGGATCGCCCCACTCGGCCATCCAGGACGCGCCCGCGAGCAGCAGGTGGTAGCGCTTGAGGTCGAGCAGGGGGACCTGGCTCACCACGGCGCCGAACAGCTCCGGGTAGCGGGTCAGCATGACGCCCGCGAGCAGGCCGCCGTTGCTGCCGCCCTGCGCGCCGAGCCGCTGCGGCGTGGTGATCCCGCGGGCGACGAGGTCACGGGCGACCGCGGCGAAGTCCTCGTACGCCCGCGGCCGGTTCTCCCGCAGCGCCGCGCGGTGCCATGCGGGCCCGTACTCGCCGCCGCCGCGGATGTTGGCCACGACGTAGGTGCCGCCCTGGGTCAGCCATGAGCGGCCCATGCCGCCCGCGTAGCCCGGGGTCAGCGAGATCTCGAACCCGCCGTAGCCGTAGAGCAGCGTCGGGCCGGTCGGGTTCTCCGGTCCGACGACGAAGTACGGCACCCGCGTGCCGTCGTCGGAGGTGGCGAAGTGCTGCTCGACGCGCAGGCCGTCGGTGTCGAAGAACGAGGGTGCCTGCTTGAGCACCTCCACATCGCCGCCGACCTCGCCACGCGACAGGGTCGCGGGCTGCAGGTAGCCGCTGACGTTGAGCACGTACTCGTCGCTGTGGTCGGGGTCGGTGTCGATCACGTCGGCCGAACCGACGTCCGGCACGCCCGGCAGCGGCGCGCGGGTCCACCCGTCGGGCCCTGGGGTCAGGACCTCCAGGTGGGACTTCACGTCGCGCAGTTCGTTGAGGATTAGGTGGTTGCGCGTCCAGGAGTACCCCGAGAGGGAGGTGTGTTCATCAGGCGCGAACAGCACTGTCATCGCGCGGTCTCCCGCGAGGAACACGTCGAAGTTCGCGGCGAGCAGCGAACCCCCTAGATATGTCGTGTCGCCGATAGTCCAGTCAGTGCGCAGCATGACCAGCAGCCACTCGCGGTGCGCGTCGGAACTGGCGTCGTCGGGGACTTCGATGCGCACGAGGTCGCCATCGGGGGTGCGCAGGAACTCCTCCGACGTGAAGAAGTCGGGATGGCGGCCGACGAAGTCCCGCTCGAATCCGGGCGTCGAATCGTGCACGGCGTAGGCGGAGACGTCCTCGACCTTGCCCTCGAACACGATCGTGGCCGCTTCGAGCGGCGTGCCCCGGCGCCACTCTTTGAGGACGCGCGGGTATCCGGACGTGGTCAGGGAGCCCTCGCCGAAGTCAGTCCCGACGTACACCCGATCACGGTCGATCCACCCGACCCGAGACTTGGCCTCGGGGAGGGTGAATCCGTCCGCGACGAACTCGCGGGTGCGCAGATCGAACTCGCGGACCACGGTCGCGTCGGCACCGCCACGCGAGAGCTCGACCAGCGCGAGGTGGTAGTCGGGCTTGAGGACGGCCGCGCCGCTCCAGACCCAGTTCTCGCCCTCCCGCTCGGCGAGGGCGTCCACGTCGAGCAGTACGTCCCACTCGGGGGAGTCGGCGCGGTACTGGTCGAGCGTGGTGCGCCGCCACAGGCCGCGCGGGTTGGCCGCGTCCTGCCAGAAGTTGTAGAGGAACTCGCCCCGCCTGCGCGGATAAGGAATGCGGTCATCGGCGTCGAGCACCTCACGGATGCCCGCGCGCAGCGCGTCGAACCGCTCGCCGCCCAGCTTGGCGGTCGTCTCGGCGTTGCGTGCCCGCACCCACTCGAGGGCGGTCTCGTCGGTGACTTCTTCCAGCCACAGGTACGGGTCGTCGGTCATGGACGCCAGTCTGCCATCGGCACTCGGGCGCCGTAGCGTGGTGGATGTGCTGATCGGATTCGCGGTTCCGGTGTCGGGTTCGTGGGCGACTACGGACAACATGACGAGCGTCGCCGAGCGGGCAGAGGACCTCGGCTACCACTCGCTATGGACATTCCAACGGTTGCTCTCGCCGCCTGACGGGAGTTGGGGACAGACCTATCGATCTGTGCTGGACCCGATAAGCGCCACGGCGTTCCTCGCCGCGCGGACCACGCGGATACGCCTCGGGATCGCGGTGCTCAACCTGCCGTTCTTCGCGCCCCCACTGCTCGCCAAACAGCTCGCGACCCTGGACGTGCTGTCGGCCGGACGGCTCGACGCCGGCCTGGGCATCGGCTGGGCCGACGAGGAGTACATCGCCGTCGGCGTCGACCAGCGCGGCCGAGGACGCCGGGCCGAGGAGTACCTGCCGCTGCTGCGTCGGTTCTGGACCGACGACGTCATCGACCACGAAGGCGAGTTCTACCGCGTGCCCCCGACTCGGATGGAGCCCAAGCCGGTGCAGCCGGGCGGCCCGCCGATCCTGCTCGGCGCGGGCGCGCCGCCCGCGCTGCGCCGGGCCGGGCGGTTGTGTGCCGGGTGGGTAAGCAGCAGCCGGGCCGACCTGCCGACGATCGGGAAGTCGGTCGAGATCGTTCGGGAAGGTGCCCGCGAGGCAGGCCGCGACGAGGACGCCTTGCGATTCGTGTGTCGCGGCGCGGTCCGGGTGCGTCCTGACGCGGGCTCGGACCGGCGTCCGCTCACCGGCACGCTCGACCAGATCCGCGGTGACTTCGCCATGCTCGAAGAGCAAGGCATCACCGAGCTGTTCATCGACCTGAACTTCGACCCGGAGATCGGCTCACCCGACGCCGATCCAGCCGAGTCGATGCGCCGCGCCCAGGACGCGCTGACCGCCTTCGCGCCCTAGTCGCTGTCCTGCAGGTCCGGCACGCGCTATCGGCGCCCGGGCGGCCCCTGGCCGTACGGCCGGAAAGCCCAAGTACACCCAGTACGAGCGGCTTCCCGTCCGCGCGCCCAGGAACCACCCGGATCACCGATCCCGCGCGCCAGACCTACAGGACAGCGCCTAGTCGCGCCAGCCCGAGATCGTCACGCCCTTGGCGATGTCGAGCCGGAACCCCAGCTCGAACTCCGCGGACTTGCCGGGCGCGAGATCAACCTTCCAGGTGATCTCACCCAGATCGGTGCGTTCGGCGGGCTCAGGGCGCAGGGTGACGTCGCGGACCACGATCGACTCGGACCGCGACACCGGCACCTGGTCGACCACCGTGATGTGCGCGTCGCGGGGGCCGAAGTTGCCGACCTTGATCCGGTAGGCCGCTTCCTGCCTGCGCGTCCCGCCGAGCACGGCCTTGCCCGCCGAGCGCCGGATCAGCTCGCGTTCCACCCGGACACGCTCGTCGACCCCCAGCGTCAGCTCGACCTCCTCGCCCGGCGCCCACGCGTCGAGGTCGGTCGAGCCGACGAACTCGTTGTCGTGGAAGATCGCCGCCCGGCCCGGCCGCAGGGTGTGCTCCGACGAGTTCGTGACGGTCGCCCGCAGGTAGGCCTCGGGGCCGCGGACCGGCACGGTGACGTGGTCGGTCTTCGCGGGCAGCTCGACCACGGCGACCGTGGTCCGGTGGGCGGTGCCGTCAGCGGGAACGGCGATCGGGCGCGCGGGCCGGTAGGTCGCCGCGGTAGCGCCCTGCTCGACCGTCGCGAACGACTCCATCATCTGCGGCGCGGCGGCCATCGCCTGTGCGGGCATCGCGGCGGGGGCGGGCATCGCGCCACCTGGAGCCATGTCGGCCGCCGCGCTGTACCCGCGGGCCGCCTTCGGCATGATCGGGCGCAGCACGTCGACGTACCAGGGCGACAGCTCAGGCACGTTGACGCCGTCGGTCGGCTGGGCGGTCGACAGGCGCAGGTCGCACAGCGGCCAGTCCTCGCCGGTGTGCTGGGTGACCAGGCCGTACCAGGTGACGGCCAGGGCGCCGTCGGCCAGCCGGACGTCGTAGCGCGACTCCCAGTTGCCGCCGTGGACCAGGTAGGACAGTTCGATCTCCAGGTCGCCGTCCTCGGCCACCTCCAGCTCCACCTCGACGGCCATCCGGTCCGGCGGCCGCTGGGCGTAGCGGTTGTTGAGCTTGCGCTCGATCTCGTCGTGCTCCTCCTGGGTCCGGCGCCGGACGCCCGCGAGGTCGCGCTGGGCGGCCAGGACGTCGCCGAGCTGGCGGGCCAGGGCGCCGTTGACCTCGGCTACCCGGCCGGGGTCGGTCTCGTTGCGGGCCAATGCCGGGGCGAATGTTCCGCCAACACGCTTGGCAAGGGCGCTGACCACGTCGGCCTGGACCGACAGGACGGATTCTTTGTCGCCGAGTTCGTCGAGGGCGACGCGGATCATGTCGCGCTGCTCGACCAACTCGGCCATTGCGCCGTCAGGGGTGCGCGCGTGGTGCTCGGCGCGCACGTCGACACCTAGAACTGTCGCCGAGCCGCGGCCCGTGACCCTGACAGAGTCCGGCTGCAACGCCAGCGGCAGGCCGCCGACCAGCACCCGACGTGCACCCGCGGCGAGGCTGACCACGCCCTTGCGGGTGACCCGGGCCTGTCCCGGGTAGACGGTGACGGCGACGATCGGGGCTTCAAGAGGACTTGTCACGACGTGAGGCTACCCATCCTCGGCCGACCCAGCACATGTCCACAGTGGATTCTTCGCCCTTTTGGCGGCATTGACACACCATCGGACCAGGGGGAAAGGTGCGGACCCGACCTGCATCCTGCATCTTGGAGCCAACCATGAGACGTGCGCGACCCGCCGTCGCAGCCGTGGCCGCCCTGCTCGCGGTTCCCCTGCTGATCACCCCCGCGTCGGCCCAGGCCGACCCGCCCGCGCCGGTCTTCGTCGACGGCCAGGCCCAGCCCGTGTTCGACCCGGCCGACGTCGTCCGCGAATCCCTCTGGGTGACCGCGCCGGTCGACAGCGACTTCGACGGAAAGGACGACCTGGTCCACGTCGAGGTCGTCCGACCGAAGGCCACCGACCTTGGCATGAAGGTCCCGGTCGTCTACCAGGCCAGCCCGTACTACGCGGGCGGCAACGACGTGCCCAACCACAGCGTCGACCAGGAGCTGTACGTCCCGGGCAAGCCGGGCCACGGCGATCACCGCACCGCGGCGCGCGGTCTGTCGGACGAGCGCGTCGCCGCGTCAGTCGGGCCAAACCCGGCCATCACCTGGCGATACGAGTCGTACTTCACCGCGCGTGGGTTCGCCGTGGTCTACGCCGAGTCGCTTGGCTCCGGCCTGTCGACCGGCTGCCCGACCAGTGGCGACCGCAACGAGACCATCGGTGCCAAGTCGGTCGTCGACTGGCTTAACGGCCGCGCGGGCGGGCAGGACGCCGCGGGCAACAGCGTCACCGCGCCGTGGACCACCGGCAAGGTCGGCATGATGGGCGTGTCTTACAACGGCACGCTGCCTAACGCTGTTGCGACCACCGGTGTCCGCGGTCTGGAGACCATCGTGCCTATCGCGGCGATCTCCAGCTGGTACGACTACTACCGGGCCGATGGCGCTGTCGTGGCGCCCGGGACGTTCCAGGGCGAAGACCTCGACGTCCTCGCCGACTACGTCTACACCCGCGAGGACCGCGAGATCTGCAAGCCGGTGATCGCCGACATCGTCGCCAAGCAGGATCGGGTGACCGGCGACTACAGCCAGTTCTGGGATGACCGCAACTACCTTGGGGACGTGTCCAACGTTCGCGCGTCAGTCCTGGCGGTGCACGGTCTGAACGACTGGAACGTCAAGATGACCCACGTCGACCAGTGGTACACCGCGCTCAAGCGGCTCGGCGTCGAGCACAAGATCTGGCTGCACCAGTCCGGCCACGCCGACCCCTACCGGCTGCGGCAGGCGGAGTGGCTGATCACGCTGAACCGGTGGATGTCGCACTATCTCTACAAGGTCGACAACGGTATCGAGGACGAGCCGAAGGCCACCATCCAGCGCGAGGACATGAGCTGGCACGACGAGGCGGAGTGGCCGCTGCCGAGCACCTCGTCCGCGCGTCTGTACCCGAGCGTCGGCGGCGCGGCCGTCGGTGGACTGAGCGCGCGCTCGTCGTTCGGTAGGCCTGTCATCGAGTCGCTTACCGACGACGTGTCCAAGACCGCGGAGGTGCTGGCGTCAGCGCCTGCGTCGGAGCACCGGCTCGCGTACGCGACGCGTCCGGCGGCGCAGCCGCTGCGGATCAGCGGCGGCGTGCGCGCTGACCTGCGCCTGTCGTTCAGCAGGCCCGCGGCGAACGTGACCGTGCTGCTGGTCGACCGCGCGCCGGACGGGACGACGTCCATCGTCACGCGCGGGTGGACCGACCCGCAGAACCGGAACTCGCCCAGCCACACCCAGGCGATCCGGTCGGGCAAGGCCTACGACATCGAGGTCGAACTCGTGCCGGACGACTACGTGCTCGCCGTGGGCCACAGCCTGGGCGTCGTGGTGCTGTCCAGCGACTACGACTACACCCTGCGGCCGCAGCCGGGCGCGGGGATCTCCGTCGACCTCTCGCACAGCAGCCTGACGTTGCCGGTCGTCGGCGGTCAGTCGGCGCTGCGCTCGTCGGTGGGATGACACCAGGGTGCACCCCTAGTGAGGAAACTGTTCACGCGATAGGGCTTCCACGCCGCTGATTGTCGTGGTCCGATCAACGTAATCGGATCTTCGCGGAGGTGGCAGTTGAACAGGTTCTTAGCCCTGGCGTGCACCACCGTCGCCGCGGCGGCGCTCCTCGTTCTAGGCGAGGGCGTCGCCTCGGCGGCACCGGCTTTCCAGATGCCGTTCGCCTGTGGTCAGGTGTGGGACGGCCAGACGCGCTCCACCCACAGCCCGGCCAACGCGGTCGACTTCAACCGGGCCAACGACGACGGCGACGCGGTGATCGCCGCGCTCGGCGGCCGGGTCACACGGTCGGAGAGCGAAGGGAGCGTCAGCTACGGCAACTGGGTCGAGATCGACCACGGTGGCGGCTGGCGGACCCGCTACGCGCACCTGTCGGTGCGGCGGGTGTCGGTCGGCGCGACCGTCTCGCAGGGTCAGCTGATCGGCAACGTGGGCAGCACCGGCGAGTCGAGCGGGCCCCACCTGCACTTCGAGGAACTGCTCAACGGCGCCGCGCAGAAGATCGTGTTCAACGGCAGCCAGATTCTCTACTGGGGTACCCGTAGCTACACCAGCCACAACAAGTGCGGTGGCGGCAACCCGTACACGCCGGAAGAGGTGTGCGGCAGCGGTTTCAGCCGCATCGACTCCGCGGCGCTGGGGACGCAGGGGACGACGTACCTCCTCTACAACTCGGGCACGGGCGCCAACTGCGTCGCGACGATCAAGGCGGTGTCGATCGGGTCACCGTCGTCGGTGTCGGCCTTCCTCGAAGTCCAAGGCGGGACGCGGACGACGGACTCGGGGTCGTTCTCGTACTACGCGGGCCCGGTCAAGAAATCGGCAGCGAACCAGTGCGTGAAGTGGGGCGGATCGGTCGGGTCCTCGACCTACACCAGCGCGTTCGAGCACTGCGGCTGAACAGGATAGCGAAACGGCCCGACAGGACGGTGTCCTGTCGGGCCGTTTGTCCACAAGGGCCCGAGCTGTCCACAGGCGATTCTTTTGTGTGGCAGGGCAAAGCGGCGTCCCAGCACAGTGGACACATGAACCTTGAACTGAGCAATGGCGGCGACCTCGTGGCCGCGGTGCCGCATCTCCTCGCCTTCCACCCCACCGATTCCGCGGTCGTCGTCACCGTGGAGCCAGACCGCGGGAAGTTCGCCGTAGGACCGGTGCTCCGAGTCGACCTGCCCGCGCCCGACAATGTGGCTGGCTTGGCCGCCCACCTCGCGGACGCCTGTGCTCGACACGGAGTCCGGCGAGCGTTGGTGGTCATCGTCGGCGGTCCGGGCAGGTTGTCCCACCGCGACTTCGTCGACCAGCTCATCGGGGACCTCAACGCCGCGGGCGTGATCGTCGATCACCCCCTGTGGGTGCGCGTCGCGGAAGTGGGGGAGACCTGGTGGTGCTACGCCGAACCTGACTGCACCGGCACGGTCCCCGACCCCGACATCACGCCATTCGCCGTGGCGAGAGCCGTCGAGGGCGCGATCAAGTACCCCACCAGGGCGGCGCTCGCGGCCAGCCTGGCCCCGGACCCACCGCATGTCCTCGCTCGACGCGCCCGTGTTCTGGACGCGTTGGTGGGCGCCCAACTCCGCGCGGCGGCCCAGGACGCGTGCGACCCCAACGCATTGGCGAAGGACATGATACTGATCCACACCGCCATCGCCGAGTTCGCCGCCGCGAGTCGCACGGAACCCGACCTGGACGAGGACCGCCTCGCTGCCTTGCTTCTCGCGATGACCCAGGAGGATGTCCGCGGCGAGTGCTTCAAGATCGCTGTTTCGGAGGACGCCAATGCCGCGATCCGTCTCTGGACCCGCCTGACCAGATCCGCCCCAACTCCGGAACGTGCTGAACCAGCGTGTTTCCTGGCGATCGGCGCCCACCTACGCGGCGATGGAGTCCTTGCACACGTGGCCCTGGACATCGCGCTGGCCGCCGACCCAGGACACCCGATCGCGGTCCTGTTGAGAGCAGCGGTGCAGCACGCGATGTCCCCGATGGAGCTCCGGCACATCCTGACCCGAGCAGGTGAGGCCCCCGGCCCACGAGAAGGCCCCCCGATCCCGGCAGCCATCTCAGCCTGACGCCGCCGGATCGGGCTGCCCCACCCGACTCGCCACGATCGGGCTCGGCCCGCTCGGCCCGGCCCAGCTCGGCTGGCGCGGCTCGGCCTGGCTTGGCCTGGCTCGGCTCGGCTGGCTTGGCCCGGCTTGTCCGGCGTGGCTGGCTCGGCTGGCGCGGCTCGGCCTGGCTTGGCCCGGCTCGGCTCGGCTGGCTTGGCCCGGCTTTGTCCGGCGTGGCTGGCCCGGCTGGACAGGTCTGGCCCAGCCTGTTCGAAGACCTGGTCCGGCGGTCGGCCTAGCCAGGAGGGCGGCTCGGGTGGGTTGGAGTCGAGTCGGTCGCGGTCCAGCCGGGTCCGGCGCTGTGCGGTGACTTGGCCAGGTTGGGCGGAGTCCGGTTCGCTTCGCGTCAGTCCGAGTCGGCTGAAACGACCGGCCAGCGCGACGAACCCGCCCTGGCGGTGCCGGGGCGGGTCCGGGAGTCGACTGTCAGGCGCGGGCGCGGGTGAAGTTCCAGGCGTCGGTGACGATGGTGTGGAGGTCGGTTCGCTCCGGCTTCCAGCCCAGGTGTTCGGCGGCGGCGTCGGCGGAGGCGACGAGGGTGGCCGGGTCGCCCGCGCGGCGCGGGGCGTAGGTGGCCGGGATCGGGTGGCCGGTGACCTGGCGGCAGGTCTCGACGACCTCGCGGTTGGAGAACCCGGCGCCGGTGCCCAGGTTGTAGATCTGGTGTTCGCCCTCGACCGTGTGGCTCAGGGCGAGCAGGTGGGCCTCGGCCAGGTCGAGGACGTGGATGTAGTCGCGGACGCACGTCCCGTCCGGGGTGGGGTAGTCGTCACCGTAGATCGACAGGGTCTCGCGGGTGCCCATGGCTACCTGCAAGACGATCGGGATGAGGTGGGTCTCCGTGGTGTGTCGTTCGCCGTAGGCGCCATAGGCGCCCGCGACGTTGAAGTAGCGCAGGCTCACCGCGGCAAGGCCGTGGGCCTTGGCGTAGGAGGTGATGGCGTGGTCGATGGCGAGTTTGGTCGCGCCGTAGGTGTTGGTGGGGCGGGTCGGTGCGGTCTCGAGGATCGGCACCTGCTCGGGCTCGCCGTAGGTGGCGGCGGTCGAGGAGAAGACGAGGCGCGGGGTGCCGTGGTCGCGCATCGCGTCCAGGAGTTGGATGGAGGTCAGGACGTTGCCAGCCCAGTATTTGCCCGGGTCCTGCATGGACTCGCCGACGAGTGACTTCGCCGCGAAGTGCAGGACGCCGTCGAAACCGTCGGCGAGCAGTGCCGGGGCGACCTCGGCGAGGTCGCCCTCGACGAAGCGGGCACCGGTGGGCACCGCGTCCGCGTGGCCGGTCGACAGGTCGTCGACGACGGTCACCTCGTGTCCGGACTCCACCAGCCGGGCAGCGCACACGCTGCCGACGTACCCAGCTCCACCGGTCACCAGCAACTTCACCGTGGTCATCGCCTTCCTGATTCGCGTGGCCACAATGGTGGCCCTAGTGGTCGCGTCCCGCGCCTGGGGACGGCACCGCGGTGAACATCCGCGGCGCGGTGAACGAGTGTTCGGCGAACGCCGCCGCCACCGCCGTGCGCACCTGCTCGTCCCGGTCGACCGGGACGAGGGCGATGGCCGTGCCGCCGAATCCGCCTCCGGTCATCCTGGCACCAAGGGCGCCCGCGCCGACGGCCGACTCCACCGCGACGTCGAGTTCCGGGCAGGACACCTGGTAGTCGTCCCGCAGCGACATATGGGACTCGCTGAGGGTGTCGCCGACGAGGTGCGGGGTCCCGGCGCGCAGTGTGGCCACGGTGCGCAGGACGCGGGCGTTCTCGGTGACGACGTGGCGGGCCAGTGGCAGCAGGTCGTCTGGCAGGCCGTCGATGTCCACCGCGTCGCGCAGCGACGGGACGCCGAGGAGCTCGGCGGCGCGTTCGCAGCCCTTGCGCCGGTCGCCGTAGGCGGAGTCGGCCAGCGAGTGGCGGACGCGGGTGTCGATCGCGAGTACGCCGAGGCCGTGGGTGGCCGGGTCGAACGGGATCTGCTCCTGCGCGCCGGAGCGGACGTCCAGGAACAGCACATGCGAGTCGACACAGCACAGGGAGGCCGTTTGATCCAACAGACCGGTCGGCACGCCGACGAAGTCGTTCTCGGAGATCTGGACCCACCTGGCGAGTTCGGGCAGCGGCACCGACACGTCGGCGAGTCCGAGCAGTGCCAGCGCGACCGCGCACTGCAGGGCGTGCGACGAGGACAGGCCCGCGCCGGTGGGCAGGTCGCCGGAGATGACCAGGTCGGCACCCGCGGTGACCCCGTGGCCGCGCAACACCCACGCCACGCCGAACGGGAAAGCGGGCCAGCCGTCCACCGAGCCGGGTTCGAGGTCGGCGACCGCGGCGGGGGTGGCCCGCTGGGCGAACCCGTCCGACCCGATCGTCGCCGCGGTCAGGACGCCGTCGGTCCTGGGCGACGCGGCGACGGCGATGCGGTGGGGCAGGGCGAAGGGCAGGACGAAGCCGTCGTTGTAATCGGTGTGCTCGCCGATCAGGTTGACCCGCCCAGGCGCCGACCACACTCCTGCGGGCGCGCGGCCGTGCAGCCGCCGGAACCAGGCGGCCGCCTCACTGGCGGGGCTCACGTCGTGCGGGCCAGCACAGCGTGCAGGACGATCGGGGCCAGCTCGGCGGAGTTGCCCGCGCCGGTGATGGTGATGTTGCTGCCGTCGCCCTTGGACGCGCCAACGGCGATGATCTCGCCGGGCAGCACGCCGACGTGCTTGAGTTCGGCCATGAGCTGCGGGTCGAGCTGCACGTGCTCGGCGATCCGCCGGACCTCGACGTTGCCGCCGCCGCTGCGGGCGACCTCGTCGACCCGGACCAGGCCCGCCTCGACCGGCGGCGCGGGCTCACCCTCGCCGAGCTGGTCGAGACCGGGGATCGGGTTGCCGTACGGGGAGGTGGTGGGGTGGCCGAGCAGCTTGACGAGCTTGCGCTCGACGGCCTCGCTCATCACGTGCTCCCAGCGGCACGCCTCGCTGTGCACGTGCTCCCACTCCAGGCCGATCACGTCGACGAGCAGACGCTCGGCGAGGCGGTGCTTGCGCATGACCGCGATGGCCAGGGACCGACCGTGGTCGGTGAGCTCCAGATGCCGGTCACCGGCCACGACGACGAGGCCGTCGCGCTCCATGCGGCCCACGGTCTGGCTCACCGTCGGTCCGCTCTGGCCGAGACGTTCGGCGATGCGGGCACGCAGGGGTACGACGCCTTCCTCCTCGAGCTCGTAGATCGTCCGGAGGTACATCTCGGTGGTGTCGATGAGATCGTTCACGCCGTTCCCCTTACGTCGGTTCCCATCGTAGTCGCTGGGCATGACAAGGCAGGGGCCCGGTGATCTCGATCGGGGGTCGGGCAGGATGGCCGGGTGACCGCTCTCACCCAGCCCCTCGTCTCCGTCACCGACCTGCTGTCCTCGCTGGACAGTCCGACCGGTCCGGTCCTGCTCGACGTGCGCTGGCGGATGGGTGGGCCGCCCGGCCGTGAGGAATACGCCGCGGGCCACCTCCCGGGGGCGGTCTACCTGGACCTCGACACCGAACTGGCCGCCGCGCCGGGGGCCGGTGGCAGGCACCCGCTGCCGGACCCAGCCGAGCTGGAGCGCGCGTTGCGGGCCGCCGGAGTGCGGGCGGACCGGCCGGTCGCGGTGTACGACGCGGACAACGGGTCGGTGGCCGCGCGAGCGTGGTGGCTGCTGCGCTGGGTGGGTCACCGGGACGTGGCCGTCCTCGACGGCGGCTTCGCGGCGTGGGTCGCGCAGGGCGGTTCGGTGAGCACGGACGAGGTGGTGCCGGCGCCCGGTGACATCGTGGTGCGCCCGGGTGCCATGCCGGTCATCGACGCGGACGGCGCTGCGGCGCTGGCGCGGGACGGGGTCCTGCTCGACGCGCGGGCGCCGGAGCGGTACCGGGGCGACGTCGAGCCCATCGACCCGCGCGCGGGTCACGTGCCGGGGGCGGTCAACGCGCCGTTCGCCCAGCACATCGGGGACGGCGGCGTGTGGAAGCCCGCGGTGGTCTTGGCCGAGCGGTTCGCCGGGCTCGGAGTGCGCTCGGGTGAGCCGGTGGGCGCCTACTGCGGCTCCGGTGTGACGGCCGCGTCCGTGGTGCTGGCGCTGGAGGTGGCCGGGGTGACGTCGGTCGAGCAGCCTGCCGCGCTCTACGCCGGGTCGTGGTCGCACTGGTGTGTCGACCCGGCCCGGCCGGTGGCGACGGGCGACCAGCCGTAGCGGCGGCGCCGTCCGGGGAGGCGGCGCACTAGGGTCGACGCATGGGTGATCGAGCCTCCGTCGTGTGGGACGCCTCGCTGCTCGGGTACGACCTGGGCGGTGAGCACCCGTTCAACCCGATCCGGCTTGAGCTCACTATGCGGTTGGCCGCCGCGCTCGGTGTGCTCGACGGGGTCGAGCTGAGGGTTCCCGAGCCCGCGGCCGAGTCCGACATCGAACGGGTTCACGAACTCGACTACGTGCGGGCCGTGCAGCAGGCGCCGATGGTCGGCTGGGATGTCGGGCACGGGCTGGGCACCGCCGACAACCCGGTCTTCGACCAGATGCACGCCGCGTCCGCGTTGGTGGTCGGCGGGTCGCTGCTGGGTGCCCGCCAGATCGCCGAGGGCACTGTGGACCGTGCGGTGAGCATCGCGGGCGGCCTGCACCACGCGATGCGGGACCGCGCGGCCGGGTTCTGCGTCTACAACGACTGTGCTGTCGCGATCTCGTGGCTGCTGGACAACGGGTTCGACCGCGTCGCCTACGTCGATGTCGACGTCCACCACGGCGACGGGGTCCAGGCCGCGTTCTATGACGATCCGCGCGTGCTGACGGTGTCGCTGCACCAGAGCCCGATGACGCTGTGGCCGGGGACCGGGTTCGTCAACGAGCTCGGCGGCCGGGGCGCGCAGGGGTCGGCGGTCAACATCCCGCTGCCGCCGCACACCCGGGACCCGGCGTGGCTGCGCGCGTTCACCGGCGTCGTGCCCTCGCTGCTCGCGGCGTTCCAGCCGCAGATCCTGGTCACCCAGTGCGGGGTCGACACGCACGAGGAGGACCCGCTGGCCGACCTCGCCCTGTCCGTCGACGGCCACCGCGCGATCTACCGGACGCTGCGCGACCTCGCGGACCGGTACGCGGGTGGAAAGTGGCTCGCGACGGGTGGCGGCGGCTACCAGTTGCTGCGGGTCGTGCCCCGTTCGTGGACGCACCTGATCGCGACCGTGCTCGACCGCGATGTCGCCCCCGAGACCCGGGTGCCCGCGCGATGGACCGACTCGGTGCGCAAGGTCGCGCCGAACGCGGATCTGCCGACGACCATGAGCGACGGTCGCGACACAGCGTTCCAGCCGTGGGACGGTGGGCTCGACCAGCCCGTCGACTCGGTGATCCGCGACGTGCGGCGGGCCGTGTTCCCGCTGCACGGCCTCGACCCGGACGACCCCCGTGACTGACCTGGACGACCGAGGAACCGACGTGGCCGATTCAGCTGAGGCGCCCGACCCGTACGCCTATCCGCGGCACTGGGAAGCCGACGTCGTGGCGTCCGATGGGCGCACCGTCCATCTGCGGCCGATCGTGCCCAGCGACGCCGACGCGCTGCTGGCGTTCCATGGGCGGCTGTCCGACCGGACGCGCTACTTCCGCTATTTCGCGCCGTACCCCCGGATCCCCGCTAAGGACCTGGTCCGATTCAGCACCGTCGATCACCACGATCGGGTGGCTTTCGTCGCTCTGCTGGGGGACGACATCGTCGCGGTCGGCCGCTATGAGCGGCTCAAGGACCACGACTCCGCCGAGGTCGCGTTCGTCGTCGAGGACGACCACCAGCGGCGCGGGCTCGGGTCGATCCTGCTGGAGCACCTCGCCGCCGCGGCCCGCGAACGGGGGCTGCGGCGGTTCGAGGCCGAGGTGCTCGCCGAGAACGCGCAGATGATCCGCGTGTTCCGGGACGCGGGCTACCAGGTCAGCCGCGAGTTCGAGGAGGGCGTGGCGCACCTGGAGTTCGACATCGACCCGACCGAGGACTCGGTGCGGGTGGCGTGGTCGCGCGAGCAGGCCGCCGAGGCACGCAGTGTCCACAACCTGCTGCACCCGCGCGCCGTCGCGGTGATCGGCGCGTCGACCGACGAGAGCAAGATCGGGTACGCGGTCCTGGGCAACCTGTTGGCCGCCGGGTTCACGGGCCCGGTGTTCCCGGTCAACGCCGAGCGCCGGTCGGTGCGCGGGGTGCGGGCCTACCCGACGGTGCTCGACATCCCGGACCCCGTGGACCTCGCCGTGGTCGCCGTGCCCGCGTCCCGCGTCGACGATGTCATGGACGCCTGCCTGGCCAAAGGCGTCCAGACGCTGGTGGTCGTGACGGCTGGGTACGCCGAGACCGGCCCGAACGCCGAACGCGGGCTCGTCGACGAGGCCCGCGCCCACGGCATGCGCGTGGTCGGCCCGAACGCGCTCGGGGTGATCAACCTGGACCCGAAGGTGCGGCTCAACGCCAGCCTCGCGCCGACGCTGCCCGCGCGCGGCCGCACCGGGTTCTTCTGCCAGTCCGGTGCCCTCGGGACGGCCATCCTCG
Source organism: Actinokineospora sp. (assembly GCA_035540215.1). GTDB lineage: Bacteria > Actinomycetota > Actinomycetes > Mycobacteriales > Pseudonocardiaceae > Actinokineospora. The sequence goes on from DATLIA010000359.1 coordinate 16,179, forward strand.
CCGACGCCGCCGCGCGCGGGCTGGGCCTGTCGACGTTCGTCTCGGCGGGCAACCGCGCGGACGTCTCGGGCAACGACTTGTTGCAGTACTGGGAAACCGACCCCGCCACCGACGTCGTCCTGCTCTATCTGGAGTCGTTCGGCAACCCGCGCAAGTTCGCCCGCCTCGCCCGCAGGCTCGGCCGGAAGAAGCCGATCGTCGCGGTGAAGTCCGGCCGCAACGCCGTACTCCCCGCCCTGGCCGCGACCGGGGTCACGATCGACGACTCCAGCGTGCAGGCGCTGTTCGAGCAGGCCGGCGTGATCCGGGTCGAGTCGATCGCGCAGCTCTTCGACACCGCGCTGCTGCTGGCCCACCAGCCATTGCCGTCGGGGGAGCGGGTCGCCGTGGTCGGCAACTCGTCGGCCATCGGCGTGCTCGCCGCCGACGCCGCACTGGCCCAGGGGCTCGTGCTCGCAGGCGACCCGGTCGACGTCGGCGCGCAGGCCGGGCCGGAGGTGTTCGCCGCCGCCGTGGCCGACGCGCTGCGCCGCGACGACGTCGACTCGCTTGTCGTCGTTTTCGTGCCGCCGCTGGCCATCCCGGGCACCGCGTTCGCCCGGGCGCTGCGGGAGGCCGCGGCCGACCTCGCCGAGGCGGGGACCAAGCCGATCGTGTCGACGTTCCTCGCGGTGGAGGGTGTGCCCGCCGAGCTGGCTGTGGCCGGGCCCGGTGGCGGTCCGGGCCGTGGGTCGATCCCGTCGTACCCGAGCCCGGAGCGAGCCGTCGCGGCCCTGGCCCGCGCGACCCGGTATGCCAAGTGGGCGTCCGCCCCGCTCGGCGAATACCAACGGCCGGAAGGGATCGACGTCGCGGCGGGGGCCGCCGTCGTGGCCGCCGCCACCGCCGACGGGTCCGATGTGGACTTGACCGACGAGCAGACCCGCGCTCTGCTAGGCGCTTACGGCATCGATGTGATGCCGTATCGCGTCGTGGAGAGCGCCGAGGCGGCCGTCGCCGCGGGCGTCGAGCTGGGGCTGCCCGTGGTGATGAAAACCGCCGACCCCAGGTTCCGGCGCCGCAACGACCTGGTCGGGGTCCGGCTCGACCTGACGACCGAGGACGCCATCCGCGGCGCGCACGCGCAGCTCCGTGAAGTGTCCGGTGTGGACACCGTGTACGTGCAGCGCATGGCGCCCAAGGGGATCTCGTGCACGATCGGGCTGCAGGACGACCCGTCGTTCGGGTCTCTGCTGTCGTTCGGCTTGGCGGGTGTACTCAGTGATCTGCTCGGCGATCGAGCCTATCGGGCGGTCCCGCTGACCGACGCCGACGCCGCGTCCATCGTGCGGGCGCCCCGGGCGGCGCCCCTGTTGGTGGGCTACGGCGGCGGTGAACCCGCCGACCTCAAGGCGTTGGAGGACCTGGTTCTGCGGGTGGCGGCGCTCGCCGAGGACCTGCCCGAGGTCAGGTACCTGGCGGTCGAGCCGATCCTGGCCTCGGCCGCGGGCGCCTACGTCACCGGCGGGTACGCCAAGGTCGGCCCACCGCCGTCCCGGCCGGACGCGGGTCCACGCCGACTGCGCCCGCTGAGCGACTCGGGCCATTAGTCCTTCCCGCGTATCCGCCGACGATCACGTGGGCCGCGCGGCTGTACTCTGCCCAGGATGAACGGTGGGTGGACGAAATATGTCGCGCTGGGAGACTCGCTGACCGAGGGTGTCGGCGACCTCGACCCCTCCGGCCGCCCGCGCGGCTGGGCGGACCGGTTCGCCGAGGAGATCGCGCGCAGGCAGGGCGGGCTGCAGTACGCCAACCTCGCGGTGCGTGGGCTGACCACGACCGAGGTCCTCGACGTCCAGGTGCCCGCCGCTGTGGAGCTGGAGCCCGATCTGGTCAGCGCTGTGGTCGGGATGAACGACCTGGTTCGACCCAAGGTGAGCCTGCGCGCGGTGCTGCGCCGCCACGACGAGATCCTCGACCGGCTGGCCGTCACCGGGGCCACCGTGCTCACCGCGACGCTGCCTGACCCCGGCGTCGTCATCCCGCTGCCCCCGGTCGTGCGCTCACGCTTCGCCGCCCGGTTGGTCCGGTTCAACGACCATGTCCGTGGCAGTTCCCGCAGGCGTGGGGTGCACTGCCTCGACCTGGCCCGGCTGGCGGGCGCCGACACCGACGGCTGGAGCGCCGATCGGCTGCACCCCGGCCCGTACGGCCACCAGGTCGTCGCCGACGAGTTCCTCGCCCTGCTCACGGGTGTGCGCTCGGGCAGGCCGGAGCCACGGCCGAGCGACCCGCCGCGCGCGCTCGTCGGAGTGGGTCCGATGCTGCGCTGGGTGGTGGACTCCGCGGCGCCCTGGCTGGTCAGGCACACCGCCGCCACTCCGCCGCGCGAGCCGAAGGCGCCCACATACCTGGTGCTCACATAGACCGGTCGACCACCATGCCGACGCCGAGGCCCGCGGCGCCGCTGACCCCGGCCACCCCGATCCGGCCCGACCGGCGCTCCAACTCCTCGACGCAGTCGCCGACCATGATCGCGCCGGTGGCGCCGAAGGCGTGGCCCGCGGCGATGGTGCCGCCGCTGGGGTTGAGCCGTTCCGGGCCCGCGTCGAAGTCGCGGCGCAGCCGCAGGCAGAGCGCGGCGAACGCCTCCGCGAACTGGAACACCGACACCTCGCCCGGCAGCACGCTCGCCCGGCGCATCGCCGCCGACATCGCGGCCTGACCGGCCGTCAGCATCGTGACCGGGTCGTGGGCGACCACGGCGGAGGTCACCAGCCGGGCCCGAGGGGTGATACCCAGCCTGCGTGCGGCGCGCGCGTCGCCGATAAGGAGCAAGGCGGCGCCGTCGGCGACGGCGGGGGAGGTGGCCACGGTGTGCCGGTGCTCGATCCGGCTCGGCCAGGCCCGGCTCGACAGGGCGAGTTCGTCCTGCCCGTCGGCGCCGATGGCGGCGAACGCGGCCGGGAGCGCGGCCAGCGTGGTGCGGGTAGTGCGTGGCCGGACGAGCTCATCGCGGGCGAGCCCGCCAAGCGGAATCAGCGACCGCGCGAACGCCTCCGCCCGCCAGGCCGCGGCCGCTTTGTGGTGTGACTCCAAGGCATAGCCGTCGAGATCGTCGCGGCTGAAGCCGTCGATGGTGGCGTTGAGGTCAGCCGCGATTCCCATGTGGACGGACCCGGTTCGCGCCACCACCTCGGCGTCGGTCCACAGTGGAGCCCGGTCGCTGTACATCGGCACCCGGGACACGCTCTCCACCCCGCCCGCGACGGCCAGCCCCAGTTCACCCACCTTTATCCGGGCGGCCACCTGTGCCACCGCGTCGATCCCGGACGCGCAGAACCGGTTGACCGTGATCCCGGGCACGTGGTCGCCCCAGCCTGCGAGCAGTGTGGCCGTCCTGGCGATGTTGCCGCCCTGGTCGCCCACCTGCGAGGCGCAGCCGACCACGACGTCCTCGACCATGCCGGGGTCGAACCCGCCGCGCTCGACCAGCGCCCGCTGTAGGCCCGTGACCAGGTCCAACGCGCTGAGCTGGTGCAGACCGCCGGTGCTGGAGCCACGGCCGCGGGCGGTGCGGACGTAATCCAACACATAAACCTCGTTCATCCACACCTCCCTGGACCCCATGTAGTTGTAGTCTCGAATTCCTGGCTCAGGCAAGGATGGGGGGACGGTGGACGTCGAGATCCTCGGCCGCGCGCTGAGCACCCTGCCTGCCGATGACGACCACCCCTACCGAACCGGCCCCTGGCGGCCGCAGACCGTCGAGCGCGCCGCGGCCGACCTCGATGTCGTCGGCGAACTGCCCGCCGACCTCGACGGTGTCTACCTGCGCAACACCGAGAACCCCGTCCACCCGGCCATCGCGGCCTACCATCCGTTCGACGGTGACGGGATGGTCCACGTCGTCGGCTTCCGTGACGGAAAAGCGTTTTACCGCAACCGTTTCGTGCGCACCGACGGCTTCCTCGCCGAGCAGGCCGCCGCCCGTCCGCTGTGGGCGGGCATCGCGGAGCCGCCGCAGCTCGCGCTGCGGCCGGGCTGGGGTGCCCGCGGCGGCCTGAAGGACGCGTCCAGCACCGATGTCGTGGTGCACGCGGGTGTCGCACTGACCAGCTTCTATCAGTGCGGCGAGCTCTACCGCCTCGACCCGCTGACGTTGGATACCCTCGGCAAGTCCACTTGGGACGGACAGTTCCCGGCCCGTGGTGTGTCCGCGCACACCAAGGTCGACCCGGCGACCGGTGAGCTGCTGTTCTTCAACTACAGCAAGGACAAGCCGTATCTGCACTACGGCGTCGTGGACGCCGACAACCGCCTGGCCCACTACGTAGACATCGACCTGCCGGGTCCGCGCCTGCCGCATGACATGGCGTTCACCAAGAACTACACGATCCTCAACGACTGTCCGCTGTTCTGGTCGCCCGACCTGCTGGCCGAAGGCAAACACGCCGCCCGGTTCCACCCGGAACTGCCGCTGCGCCTGGGAGTCGTCCCGCGCCGCGGCGGCGATGTCCGGTGGTTCGAGGCGGAGTCGACGTTCGTGCTGCACTTCGTCAACGCCTACGAGGACGGCGAGACGATCGTCGTCGACGGGTTCTTCCAGGGCGATCCCGAAGGACTTGGCGGGAAGTTCCCCGGCGATCAGCGCTATGGCCGGATGTTCCGCATGCTCTCTCTCGACGGGATGCAGACCAGGCTGCACCGCTGGCGGCTGAACCTGCGGACCGGGACCGCGACCGAGGAACGGATGACCGAGTCGATCACCGAGTTCGGTATGATCAACTCCGGCAACGCGGGACGTCCCTACCGCTATGCGTACGCCTCGACGGGGGAACCGGGCTGGTTCCTGTTCGACGGCCTGGTCAAGCACGACCTGTCCACCGGCCGCGAGGAGCGCTACCGCTACGGGCCGGGCGTCTTCGGCAGTGAGACCGCGTTCGCGCCGCGAACGGGCTCCCAAGGCGAGGACGACGGCTACCTGATCACCATGACCACCGACATGACCGCCGACCGGTCCGACTGCCTGGTGTTCGACGCGCGACGCGTCGCCGACGGTCCGGTCGCCAGGCTGCGGCTGCCCGAGCGGGTGTCCAGCGGCACCCACAGCACCTGGGCCGCCGGGGCGGACTTACCTGGCTGGCGCGACGCGGACCACCCGGCGACGACGTTCGGCCCGTCGACGGCATGATCCACCCGCCGGACACGCCCACCGCGCTGTATCCCGGTGGCGACAACTCGATCGCGTACCTCATCGGAGTCACCGCCGACGAGTGGACGATGCTCATCCTGCGCTACGCCATGCAGGGCGTCGACCGGGTGGACCAGTGGCTGGAGCTGCTGCCGATCACCCCGTCGCTGCTGGCGGGCAGGCTGCGCCGGATGGCGGGCCTCGGCATCGTGGCCCCGGCCGACGACCGCCACCCGCTCACCCGGCGCGGCGCCGGACTGTGGCCGCTGATCGTCAGCCTCGCCGCCTGGGAGGACGAGTGGGGCGACGACCACGCCGAGCCGGTGCCGCTGCTCTGGCACCGCCCGTGCGGCGCCCAGGTCAAGCCCAAGATGTCGTGCGGCGCGTGCGGCGAACAGGTGGTTGCGCGCGACGTGGTCGGTGAGTTCGGGCCGAGCGGCTCTTGGCCGCGATCGGCGCCGAGCGCGGCCACCCGGCGACAGGCCGGGGGATCGGCCAGCCTCGGTCCAGGTTTCTTCCCGCACAGCCGCGCGCTCATCGGCAACCGCTGGTCGGCGGCGATGCTCGGCTCGATCTACCTCGGCGCGACCCGGTTCTCCCAGTTCCACCGCCAGGTCGGCGCGCCGGGAACGGTGATCGCCGACCGGCTGCGCACGTTCCGCGACATCGGTGTGCTCACCGCGTCGTGCGAACAGCTCTCACCGGACCGGGCGACGTTCACGCTCACCGAGAAGGGCCGCGAGTTCTTCCCGGTCGTGCTGTCGGGGCTGCAGTGGTGCCGGGAGTGGTACGTGGCTCCGGAGGGCCCCGCGATCGACTTCGCCCACCGCGGCACCGATCACCGCTTCTCCTTGCGGCTGGTGTGTTCGGCGTGCGAGGAACCGTTGGCCGGGCGTGAGATCGAAGTGACCGTGCAACCGGGGTGACGGCTGGGTCCGTCGCCCTCGCATGATGCGTCTCGGAATCGTCGTCGCCGCGTTGATCGCGATGGCCGGATGCGGAAGTCCTCGGCAGGCGACGCCCCGATCTTCAACCCGACCCGGGTCACCGCACCCCCGCAGGGCACGCCGGTACCCGCGGACCAGGTCGACGCGAGCGCGCTGCCGCAGGGGTATCCGCACAAGGTATGGACGGACTCCGGCGGGTCCATGCTCGGGGTCGTCATCATCGAAGGCGGCTGCAGCCGGGGCAGTGTGGAGATCGACGAGCAGTCAGCGTCGCGGGTCGCGTTGACGTTGGCGGACACGACGCCGATCTATTCGGAGCCGGGAGGGTGCTCGGCTGACAGCCGCCACCTCGAGCATGGCGTCAGCCTGGACAAACCACTCGGCGATCGCACGGTCGCCCTCAAGTCGGAACGCCGGACCGTGCACGAGCGTCGTGCAACCGGGTGATGCTCGAATACCGTCCACCACACATGAACCGTTTCGGAATCGCCATAGTCGTGTTGATCGCGCTGGCTGGCTGCGGCACCCCGCAGTCGGCCGGACCCGACCTCCCGCCTGCGTCGAGCGCGCCGAACGTGCAGCCTGGGGTGACACCGCCCGCAGAGGGCACGCCGGTGCCCCCGGCCAAGGTCGACGCGGGCGAACTGCCCGAGGGCTTCCCGCGCACCGTGTGGACCGAGTCGACCGGGGCCACCCTGGGTGTCGTCGGCCAGGAAGGCGGCTGCGGGAAGGCGAGCGCTGAGGTCGCCGAGCAGTCCGCCGGTCGGGTCGTCCTGATCCTCATCGAGACCACATCGTCCACAGCGCAAATGTGCACGATGGACATCCGTTTCCCGGTCCTGCGCGTGGATCTGGACCAGCCGCTGGGCGAGCGCACCGTCGTCCTGAAGGCAGAACAGCGGAAGGCCTAGCGGGCGCGTGCAACGCCGAGGTGGCCTAGTACCGTCCTTCCACCATGAAGACCTCGAAGTTCGCCGCTGGAGCAGCCCTGGCCCTGCTCGCCCTGACAGCGTGTGGCCAGCAGACCGACCAGGCTGGTGCGGGATCGTCGAGCACGACTCCGCCAAGCTCCACCACGACGGCGGCGCCCACCACCGCGCCGCCGTCGGTGACGCCGACCAGCCAGGCCACCACGCCCGCTCCGGGAACGGCCACCGAGCCGCCCGCGACGGGTGTCCCGCCGGAGTTCACTCCGCTGCCGGTCGGCCAGGTCGAGTCGAAGTCCCTGCCGGACGTCTACACCGAGCGCCGGGTCTGGTCGTCGCCGGACGGCAAGACACTGCAGCTGATCGGCATGGCCCGCGACGCGTGCGGGATGGTGGAAGGCGTCGTCGAGGAGTTCTCGGCCACGACCGTCCGCGTCCTGCTGCGGCCGATGGCGCAGCCGCAGGGCGGCCCGGAGGGCCAGGCGTGCGCCATGGTCATCACGCCCAAGCCGGTGACCGTGCCGCTGCGTGAGGCGGTCGGCAAGCGCACTGTCATCGTCGTCGCCGAGGGCTGAGCACCTCGTTCCACCGCCGCGGGCGGAGTCCTTCCGGGCTCCGCCCGCGGTGTCGTCAAACGGTGCCCTTCGTCACGCCGATCGCCCGGGTTTCGGGCTTGATCGCGACGGGTTCCCAGGCCCAACACCATTTCCGGTGGGTAATTCACCGGGTTCGCGCGCGGTTTGAACGTCCCAGGTCGAATGGGGAGTCGATCGCCGGGCGGCGCAAATTCGATCTTGCGTTGCCGATCTTGCTGTCACTCTGAGTAAGCGTTGCGGACGTCTGTCCTGGGGAAATAGACCCAGATCACACAACTTTGCCTTCTTTGGTCGCTCATGGTTAGCGTCGCCGGGAACGTCACGGTTCGGTTACGAGGGCATGGCCGCCAGGCCAACCCGGGATCCCCCGCCCGGTGCCCGACCGGATCTCCCCGAGACGGAAGGCACCACCCGCATGTCCAGCACGTCCGCAGAAGGCAGTAAACGCGTCCCGGCACTGGCCGGGTTCCTCCCCACGCGGCACGTGCCGCGCAAGCACCTCATGGCGGCGGTCCTCGCCGCGGGCGTGGTCCTGACCGTCGGCGCGCCGATCGTCGCGGGTACGCCCGCCGCGCCCGACGGCCGCGTCCAGGAAGTCCTCCGGATGGCGCTGACCACCCCGCTGGCCAAGTCGGGCGCCCAGCCCGTGCTTGTCGCGCCGCGCGTGGTCGCCATCGACCCGGCGGCCGAGGCCCGCAAGCTCGACGCCGCCGCCCAGTTCGAGCAGCGCAAGCGCGACCAGGCCGCCGCCGCTGAACAGCAGCGCGTCGCCGAGCAGCGGCAGGCCGACGAGCGGAAGGCGGCCACGGAGAAAGCCGCCCGCGGCTTCGTGCGCCCCGCCGACGGCAGGCTCACCTCGACTTTCGGTGCCCGCTGGGGCACCACCCACTACGGCATCGACATCGCCAACAGCATCGGCACCCCGATCGTCTCCGCCGCGGCGGGCACGGTGATCGAGGCAGGTCCGGCCAGCGGCTTCGGCCTCTGGGTGCGCGTGCGGCACGACGACGGCACCGTGACGGTCTACGGCCACGTCAACGAGATCATCGCGCGAACCGGCACCCGGGTCACCGCGGGCCAGCTGATCGCGACCGTCGGCAACCGCGGCCAGTCGACCGGCCCGCACCTGCACTTCGAGGTGTGGCTCGGCGGCTCGAAGAAGACCGACCCGATCGCCTGGCTGCGCCAGCGCGGCGTCGCACTGTAGAGACTGACTGAGCGCGGCACCCCGGATCGGGGTGCCGCGCTCAGCTTGGCGTTCAACCTAGTGGTTACGACCGGAGGTTCGTCTGGATCCGTCGAGACCCCCGGCGAACCTCCGGTCGTGACCACTAGTTTCGAGCCGCTCGGATCGGTCAACGGCGCACCCGATGGCGCAGATGAAGCACCCGGTTGCCCTGAACCACGTCAGGATCCTCCAACAGGTGCTGCGCGTCGACCGACCCGAAGTAGCGCTTGCCGGACCCGAACACCACGGGCACGACGTCCATGCGCACCTCGTCGACCAGGCCCGCGGCAAGCACCTGGCCACCGACCTCGCCTGCGGCGACCTCGACCAAGCGGTCACCCGCGAGCTCCTGCGCCTTGGCCACGGCTGCCTCGACGCCGTCGACGAAGTGAAACGGCGCCTTGGGGTCCCAGCCCTCGGGCTCGGGCCGGTGCGTCACGACGACCACGTGGTCGATCCCGCTCGGCGGCGTCCCGTCCCAGCCGTCCGTCATGTCGAAGACGTGGCGGCCGACGAGTGTCACCCCGATTTGGTCCCAATACGCCCGGGTGTAGTCGTAGGACGCCTGCGACACCTTCAACGCGCCGCTTTCGTCCAGCGGGACGTCACCGCTGGACAACCAGTCGAACAGCGGTCCGGGCTGGTCACTCTCGTCGGCGATGAAGCCATCCACCGACACCGAGCTGTACATGACCACCTTGCCCACGGGGCTCTCCCTCTGCTTTGTGGTCCCCCCAAATCAGCGGCGGAACGAGATCTGCAGCGTCGGGGCCGAGGTGCCCGCGAAGAAGTCGTTGCCCTTGTCGTCGACGACGATGAACGCGGGGAAGTCCTCGACCTCGATCTTCCACACCGCCTCCATCCCCAGCTCGGCGTATTCCAGGACGTCGACCTTCTTGATGCAGTCCTGCGCCAGCCGGGCCGCCGGGCCGCCGATGGAGCCCAGGTAGAAGCCGCCGTGGGTCTGGCAGGCGTCGGTTACCTGCTTGGAGCGGTTGCCCTTGGCGAGCATGACCAGTGAACCGCCCGCGGCCTGGAACTCCTCGACATAGGAGTCCATGCGGCCGGCCGTCGTGGGACCGAAGGAGCCCGACGCGTAGCCCGACGGGGTCTTGGCCGGTCCGGCGTAGTACACCGGGTGGTCCTTGAGGTACTGCGGCATCGGCTCGCCCGCGTCGAGGCGTTCCTTGATCTTGGCGTGGGCGATGTCGCGGGCCACGACCAGCGGGCCGCTCAGCGACAGCCGGGTCTTGACCGGCAGCGCGGCCAGGGTGGCCCGGATCTCGGCCATCGGGCGGGTCAGGTCGATCTTGACCACGTCGTCGGACAGGTCCTCGCCGGTGATCTCCGGCAGGAAGCGGGCCGGGTCGCGCTCCAGCTGCTCCAGGAAGACGCCGTCCGGGGTGATCTTCGCCTTGGCCTGGCGGTCGGCGGAGCACGACACCGCGAGGCCGACCGGGCAGGACGCGCCGTGGCGGGGGAGTCGGATGACGCGGACGTCGTGGCAGAAGTACTTGCCGCCGAACTGGGCGCCGATGCCGAACTCGCGGGTCATCGCCAGCACCTGCTGCTCAAGGTCGACATCGCGGAAGGCGTGGCCGGACGGCGAGCCCTCGTGCGGCAGGTTGTCGAGGTAGCGGGCGGAGGCCAGCTTGGCGACCTTCAGGTTCTGCTCGGCCGACAGGCCGCCGACGACGATGGCCAGGTGGTACGGGGGACAGGCCGACGTGCCCAGGCTCCGCAGCTTCTCGTCGAGGAACTTGGCCAGCCGCGTGGGGTTCAGGACGGCCTTGGTCTCCTGGTACAGGAACGTCTTGTTCGCCGAACCGCCGCCCTTGGCCATGAACAGGAACTCGTAGACCGGGTCAGTGCCTGGCTTGGTGTGGATGTCGATCTGCGCGGGGAGGTTGGTCCCGGTGTTCTTCTCGTCCCAGAACGTCACCGGCGCCATCTGCGAGTACCGCAGGTTCAGCTCCTGGTAGGCCTCGAACACCCCGCGCGAGATGGCCTGCTCGTCGGCGCCGCCGGTCAGCACGGTCTCGGTGCGCTTGCCCATGACGATCGCGGTGCCCGTGTCCTGGCACATCGGCAGCACGCCGCCCGCGGAGATGCACGCGTTGCGCAGCAGGTCGGTGGCCACGAACCGGTCGTTCGCGCTGGCCTCCGGGTCGTCGACGATCGCGCGCAGCTGCGCCAGGTGCGACGGGCGCAGCAGGTGCTGGATGTCCTTGACGGCCTCCTTGGCCAGGAGGGTCAGCACGTCCGGGTCGACTTCGAGGAACCGGCGTCCGGCGGCCTCGACGACCCGCACCCCTTCGGTGCTGACCAGCCGGTACTCAGTGGTGTGGTCCGGGCCGAGCGGCAGCACGTCGGTGTATTCGAAATTCGTGGTGGCGGTCACGATCTGCGGGCTCCCTTGCACGCGTCCAGTTCCCTAGGAACCTACTCGCCCCGCCCGCCTAACTCCTCGTTCACCGCTGTGATCCCCGTGGCACACCCACCCTGGAAAGCCGGAAGGCCGGGGCGGCCCCCGGCCGTCCCGACCTCCCGTCGATAGCGAGCGCGGGATCTCTCCCGCCTCGCGCGGTCTGCGCATGACGTTGCCGTGACTCAGGTCACATGTCAACGCTGCTATTAAGGTGACGGGACGGCGGCCGAAAGGGTTGCTCGGAGTGTTCAAGATTCTTCGAGCAGCCCATCCGCTCGGTGCGTCAGCTGGCGTAGGCCCGCAGCTTCTCGGCCCGCTCGCCCTGGCGCAGCTTCGACATGACCTCGCGCTCGATCTGGCGGACGCGCTCACGGGAGAGCCCGAAGCGCTTGCCGATCTGGTCGAGGGTGCGCGGCTGGCCGTCGTCGAGGCCGTAGCGCAGGCGGATGACCGACTGCTCCCGGTCGTCGAGGGTGGCCAGCACGCGGCGCATGTCGTCCTGCAGCAGGCCGGAGATGACCGCGGACTCGGCGTCGGTCGCCTCGCCGTCCTCGATGAAGTCGCCGAGCGGGGCGTCTTCCTCCGCGCCGACCGGCATGTCCAGGCTCACCGGGTCGCGCGCGTGGTCGAGCAGGTCGTTGACCTTCTCCGGGGTGAGACCGGCCTCGCGGGCCAGCTCGTCCTTCGTCGCCTCGCGGCCAAGCTGCTGGTGCAGGTCACGCTTGATCCTGGCCAGCTTGTTGACCTGCTCCACGAGGTGGACGGGGAGCCGGATCGTGCGGCCCTGGTCGGCCATGCCGCGGGTGATGGCCTGGCGGATCCACCACGTCGCGTAGGTCGAGAACTTGAAACCCTTGGTGTAGTCGAACTTCTCCACCGCGCGGATCAGACCCAGGTTCCCCTCCTGGATCAGGTCGAGCAGCGGCATCCCCCGGCCGGTGTAGCGCTTGGCCAGCGACACGACCAGGCGCAGGTTGGCTTCCAGGAGGTGGTTCTTGGCGGTGTGGCCGTCGACCACGAGCGCGCGGAGTTCGGCGCGGCGGGCGTGGGACAGCTGCGGCGCGGTGTCGAGCATGTGCTGCGCGAAGACCCCCGCCTCGATGCGCTTGGCAAGCTCCACCTCCTGCGCGGCGCTGAGCAGGGCGGTGCGCCCGATCCCGTTGAGGTAGACCCGAACCAGGTCGGCCGCGGGCCCCTGGGCGTCGAGGTCCGCCTCATAGGTCTGCTCTGGTTCTCGCTGCTGTGGGACCGTCATGGTGCTCCTCCCCCTGTAGCTGTCTTCTGCATTGCCAAACGTCGGCACGAAGCGATTCGTTCCCGGTCTGACAACTGGAAGACGCCCTGGAAGAAGAAAACGTTGCTCAGCCTTACCTGAGCTTTTGCTGAGAACTCGGCGAGTGTCCTACGGCGACGGTCGGTCAGGTTTCCACGAGCACGGTGAACGGGCCGTCGTTCACGCTCTCGACCGCCATCATGGCCCCGAATCTGCCGGTCTCGACCTTCGCGCCGCGGGCACGAAGATCGGCGACGACGGCCTCTACGAGCGGCTCGGCGGTCTCCGGCCGCGCGGCCGCGGTCCACGTCGGACGCCTGCCTTTGCGGGTGTCTCCGTAGAGTGTGAATTGACTCACTACGAGTAGCGGCGCCCCTGTCGACGCGCAAGAACCCTCTTCGCGAAGTATCCGAAGTTCGTGCAGCTTGCGGGCCATCGTCGCGGCCTGCTCGGGGGTGTCGTCGGTGTGCACACCGAGCAGAACCAACAGGCCAGGTTCGTCGATGGCGCCCACGGTCTCGCCTTCGACCACCACACTCGCGCGCAGCACGCGCGCCGCCACCGCCCTCACGCCAGCTCCACTGGCAGCACCATGCCGTGCTGGATCAAGTCGGTGACGACAGGCAGTGCCGCGGCGACGACCTCGTCGGCGGACAGTTCGTTGGCCGCGGCCAGGATCGCCAGCAGTTCGGCTAGCGACAGGTGACCCCGGCACCCCGCAAGCAGCGATGACACCAGCTCGTCGGTCTCCTGCTGCCAGCCGGGACCGTCGGTGCGGTGCAGCCTGCGGACCAGCTCCGACCAGCCCACCTCGCCCGGCTCGGCCACCCGCTCCAGCACCACCGTCGGCGGCACGATCAGCCGCGTCGACAGCAGCACCTTCGGGTCGGCGTTGGCCCGCAGCCACGCCACCCGGTCCAGCCACGCGCCCGTCTCCTGGCCCAGCGGGTCGTCGAAGGCGTGCCGCAGGTCCTCGCAGGCCACCTCGGTGTCGCTGTCGGTGGCGCGCAGGGTCACGAAGCCGAAGCCGATGCCGACCACGTCGTTGGCATCGAACCAGTCCAGCCACGCCGACGCTTTGGCCGAGCCCTCCGCCGAGCGCGGGTCGACGCCGGTGTCGCGCAGCCACGTGCCGACATACAGCGCGGGCTCGGCGATGTCACGCTGGACGAACCACGCGTCGATGCCCTCGTCCGGCAGCCACGACGCGACCCGCTCTGACCAGTCCTCGCCGCGCTTGTGCAGCCAGGAGGCCAGCAGCTGCCCCACTCCGCCCTCGGCGAGCACGCCGGGCAGCCCGCGCACGACCAGCGCGGACGCGTCGTCACCGGCCAGGCCCGAGTCGCGGTAGACGTAATCGACCCGCGGCGGCCCGACGACGAACGGCGGGTTGCACACGACCTGGTCGAACCGCCGCCCCGCGACCGGCTCGAACCAGGTGCCGCGCGCGGTCTCGACGCGGAGGTCGTTGAGCCGGAAAGTCGCCTCAGCCAGCTTCAGTGCGCGTTCCGACAGGTCGGTCGCCGTGACTCGGTCGGCGTGCCGGGAGGCGTGCAGCGCCTGGATGCCGCAGCCGGTGCCCAGGTCGAGCACCGAGCCGACCTTGCGGCGCACGGTCGCCCTGGCCAGGCTCAGCGACGCGTGGCCGATGCCCAGGACGTGGTCGGGGCCGACCGGCCTGCCCAGCTGCTCGGCGTCGAGGTCGGCGAGTACCCACCAAGACCCCTCGTCGTCGCCATAGGGGCGCAGGTCGAGCGCGGCGCGCACGTCGTCGCCGTCGACATGGACGAGACCCTCGGCAGCGGCCTCGTCGAGATCGCCCAGCGCGCGGGCGGCGCGGTCGCGGGGGACGGTGTCGCCCACGAGGAACATCCGGACCAGGGTCTCGCGCGGGGAGTCGCCGCGGGTGGCCCGGCGCGCGGGCTCGGGCTCGCCGCGGCCGAGGGCGGCGTGCGCCTGGTCGCCCAGCACCGCCACCACCCCGTCAGCGGTGTAGCCCGCCCCGTGCAAGGAGTCGCGGAGTCGGTCGCAGAACTGGTCTGTCAGGCGCGGAAGCACCCAGGAATGCTTTCACGGCGGCCCCGGCCCCGCCTGGCCGGACCAAGATCGTCAGACGTTGCGCGCGATGATCTGGAAGTAGGACAGCGGGGCGCCGGATGGCTCGTCCACGCCGTAGTGGGCCAGGATCTCCGCCCCGGCCGTGCGCAGGTCGTCGAGCACGTCGGCCGCCGAGCAGATGAACGCGCCGGTCGCCGGTCCGACCACCGACAGCAGCCCGCCCTGCCGCAGCGGGCCGGTGAGCGCGCGCAGCAGTCCGACCCGGTCGTCGGCGAACTGGAGCAGGTTGTGGCACAGGACGACGTCGAAGTCCTCCGCGCCGAACAATTCCGGGGCGTCCTCGGCCATCGCCTGGACCACATGGACGCGGTCGGTGACACCGTGGTCGTCGGCGCAGGCCATGGCGGTGGTGAGCATCGCGCCCGCCGGATCCAGGACGGTGACGTCGTGGCCACGCATCGCCAGGCGCACCGCGTCGCGGCCGGTGCCGCCCGCCGCGTCGAGGATCCGCCGCGGGCCGTCGAGGTGGCGGGAGAGGTTGGCCTCGGTCACCGCGTGCCTGCGCCGGACCGCCTCGGTGTCGCCGCCATACGGCCCAGCCCCAGAAGCGTCCGGCAGAAATTCGACGCCATGCACCGTCATGCGTTTCTTTCTACCGGCGGCTGGGGAAATCCTCACCGACTTCTACCCGGATGGCGCAACTGCGTCCCAGCGGTGGGAGGATGGTGGCTGGAGGTGGTGTCGTGAAGGGCACCGAGCGCGACGAGACCCCGGTTCTGATCACCGAGGCCGAGCCGTCTTACGAAGACCAGTTCGCCGCGCGCAAGCGCAAGTACATGATCATGATGGGGTTGCGGATCCCCTGTCTGCTGCTCGCGGGCATGTTCCACGAGACGTGGTGGCTGGCACTCGGCTTCGTCGCGCTGTCGGTCCCGCTGCCGTGGGTCGCGGTGCTGATCGCCAACGACCGGCCGCCGCGCAAGTCCGAGCACGTCAACCGCTACCAGCATGATCACCGGGCCATCGAGCCCGCACCCCGTCAGGTGATCGAGGGTTAAATGGCGCTGTGACATGGCACGGCCTTCGGCCGTGCGGCTCGGCCGCCTGCAGGTGACGATTTCGGGCACCACGGACACGACGACTGCGTCGCGTGCCCGTGGCACCCGAAATCGTCACCGCGGCCGAGCAGGTGGGCGGGCGCCTACTTGGCGCACGGCCGCGCTCCCCGCGGTCACCCCGGCCAGCAGGGAGTCCCTGGTCGACGCCCCGGACAGCCATGCGGTGAGTACGCCCGCGTTGAACGCGTCACCGGCGCCGGTCGAGTCGACGCACTCGGTCTCGGGCGCTGCCACTGACTCCACCGATTCGGGTGACAGCCATGACGCTCCGTGTGCCCCATCGGTGACCGCCACGGCGCTGACCACCCGCAGCACCGCCTGACCGCCCAACGCCCGCAGTTCCTCGGCGTTGGGCAGCAGCAGGTCGACGCCGCGCACACAGTCCAGGAACACCGTCACGTCGTCGATCATCGCGGCGGCCTGCGGGTCGACCGACGCCGTCAGACCCGCTGCCCTGGCGGCGGCGAGCGCGTCGACGCCCGCTTCCCGGGAGGACGCGTCGAGCAGGACGTAGCCGGACAGGTGCAGGTGCTGAGCCGAGGTCAAGAGCGCGGGGTCGAGGTCTGATGCTCGCAGTCGTGCGTTCGCGCCTCGGTCGGAGAGCATGGTTCGGCGGCCTTCGGCATCGATCAACACCACGACGCCGCCGGTCGCGGCGGTCGGATCGATGGTGAACGCGCACCGCACGCCCGCCTCTGTGAGCGTCGCTTCGAGCTGACGGCCCGCGCTGTCGGCGCCGACGCGGGAGACCAGCACGACATCGGTGCCCAGGTGGGCCAGCCACGCGGCGGTGTTCGCGCCCGCGCCGCCCATCGACCGGGTGATCGTCGCCCGCGTGTCGTCACCGAAGGTGATCGGCCCATTGGGCCGGACCACCACGTCGAGCGCGGCGTCGCCGACGACCACCACTGTCACGAGTCCTCCATCGGTTAACCAGTCGCGCACCTGTCCGTGGATAGAGTAGAAAGCCCATCCCGCCATCCACTCCACCGCCTCGAGGAGGTCGGCCCATGCCGCGCGCGCCGTGGGCGTTGATGGTCGCGGGCTTCCGCCGCTATGCCACCTACCGGCAGGCGACCGTCGCGGGGATCTTCACCAACTCCGTCTTCGGGTTCCTGCGCTGCTATGTCCTGCTCGCCGTCGCCGCGGGTGGCACGGTCGCGGGGTACAGCGGCCCTCAACTGGCCACGTATGTGTGGCTGGGTCAGGGAATGCTCGCCGTGGTCAACAGCTGGACAATGCTCGACCTCGCCGAACGCGTGCGGTCCGGTGACATCGTCGCTGACCTGCTTCGCCCCATGGATCCTTTGTGGACATATCTGTGGACCGACCTGGGGCGCGCGGGTTTCTCTTTGCTGACAAGGTTCAGCGTGCCGATGGTGGTCGGCGCGGTCGCGTTCGGGCTCTACCTGCCGACGCACGCCGTGACCTACGTTCTGACCGCGGTGTCGATCGTGCTCGCGGTGATCGTCGGCTTCGCCTGCCGCTACCTGGTCGGGCTGACCGCGTTCTGGCTGCTCGACATCCGCGGCGTGTCGATGTTCTGGTCGTTCGCCTCCGGGGCGGGCAGCGGCCTCTACTTCCCGCTGGCGATCCTGCCGGACTGGCTGACCGCGGTCCTCTGGTGGGGCACGCCGTTCCCGTCGCTGCTGCAGGCGCCGCTGGACGTCGCCGTCGAGCGCGGCGGCGACGGGCACGCCGTCCTGGTGATCGGCGGCCAGGCGGCCTGGGCGGTCGCGCTGCTGTTCGCGTGTCGGATCGTGCAGGCGCGTGCGGTCGCGCGGCTGGTGGTGCAGGGTGGCTAGCGTCCTCGGCGTCTACGCGAAGGTCGTGCGGGCACAGATCCGCAGCCAGACCCAGTACCGGCTGTCGTTCGCGTTCGAGGTGTTCGGCAGCGTGATCATCAACGGACTCGACCTTGCCACGGTGTTCGTGCTGTTCTCGGTGGCGGGCAGCCTCGGCGGGTTCGCGGGGCCCGAGGTGTTCCTGATCGCCGCGCTGTCGGCGTTCGCCTTCTCGGCCGCGGACCTCGTCGTCGGCAACGCCGACAAGCTGCGCGACTACGTGCGCACCGGCCTGTTCGACACGCTGCTGCTCCGCCCGCTCTCCGCCCTGTGGCAGCTGCTCGCGGTCAACTTCGCGCCGCGGCGGGCGGGCCGGGCCATCCAGGGCGGGATCATCTACGCCATCGCGCTCGTGGTGGCCGACATCGGGTGGGACGTGCCGAGGATCGTGCTCGCCGTCGTGGCGCCGATCGCGGGCGCGGTGTTCTTCGGCAGCCTGTTCGTCGCCGGAGCGACGGTCGCGTTCTGGTGGGTCGAGTCCGGCGAGGTGGCAAACGCTTTCACCTACGGCGGCAACGACTTCACGCTGTATCCGTCCACAATGTTCGGTGACTGGTTCCGCACGGTGTTCGGCAGCGTGCTGGGTTTCAGCTTCGTCGCCTACCTGCCCACGCTCGCCCTCATCGGCCGCTCGGACCCGCTGGGCACACCGGACTGGCTGCGGTGGTGTTCGCCGGTCACCGCGCTGATCGCCGCGGTCGTGGCCCGGGCGTTCTGGCGACTCGGCGTCCGCCACTATCGGAGCACGGGGTCATGATCATTTCAGCCGATGGGCTGCGCAAGGACTTCACCGTCAGCCGGAAGGCGGGCCGGTTCCGCCGCGAGCGCCACGTCGTGTCCGCGGTCGACGGGGTGGACCTGCGGGTAGAGGCGGGGGAGCTGCTCGGCTACATCGGCCCCAACGGCGCGGGCAAGTCGACCACGCTGAAGATGCTCACCGGGGTACTGACCCCCAGCGCGGGCACAGTCCGGGTCTGCGGCCTGGAGCCGGTGGCGAGCCGCACCACCCTGGCGCGGCGGATCGGTGTCGTGTTCGGGCAGCGCTCGCAGCTGTGGTGGGACTTGCCGCTGGCCGAGTCGTTCGAGCTGCTGCGGCACATCTACCGCGTGCCCGCCGGGGACCACGCGACCCGCCTCGCGCGGTGCACCTCGCTGCTCGGCTTGGACGAGTTCGCCCGAACCCCGGTCCGTCAGCTGTCCCTCGGCCAGCGCATGCGCGGCGAACTGACCGCCGCGCTGCTGCACGGGCCGGAGGTGCTTTTCCTTGACGAGCCGACCATCGGGTTGGACGTGCTCAGCAAACAGGCGGTGCGGACCTTCCTCGCCGAGTTGGACGCGCGCGGCGACACGACGGTAGTGCTGACGACCCACGACCTCGCCGACATCGAGAAACTCTGCAAGCGTCTCGTCGTGATCGACCACGGCCGCGTTGTCCATGACGGCGGCCTCGATGAGCTGCACGCCCGCTACGGCTCCCGCCGCACCCTGGTCGCCGACCTTGACGCCCCGTGGCCGGAGGGTCTGGTGGTCCCCGGCGCGTCCGTCGTGTCAGTCGAGAACCGTCGGGTGACCCTGGAACTCGACGGCGTCGCGGCGGGTGAGGTGATCGCGGCGCTGGCGAAGGCGGTGCCGTTGGTCGACCTGTCGGTCCGGGAACCGCAGATCGAGGACGTGATCGCCCGCCTCTACCGCGGTGAGCGCTGAGCCAGTTCGACCGCCACCTCAGCGGCGACCCGTGCGTTGTCGGCGACCAGCTCGATGTTGGCGGTGAGGCTGGCACCCGCGCTGGCGGTGTGGAAGTGCTCCAGCAGGACCGGGGTGACGTCCTTGCCGCGGATGTCGCGGGTGCGCAGCAGGTCCATGCCCTCCTGCAGCAGCCGGTCGTGCAGGGCGCGGTCGAGCTCGTGTTCGACCGGGATCGGGTTGACCAGCAGCACGCCGGAGCCGCCGGGGACCTGGGTGCGGTGGGTGTCGATCACCGCGGC
Organism: Actinokineospora sp.; assembly: GCA_035540215.1. Lineage (GTDB taxonomy): Bacteria > Actinomycetota > Actinomycetes > Mycobacteriales > Pseudonocardiaceae > Actinokineospora. Next base: position 35,758 of record DATLIA010000359.1, read on the forward strand.
GGCCGCGGCGGGAGTGTCCACCCGCCACGGCACGGCGAAGGCCGAGACCCGCAGGTAGAAGGCGGGGAACGAGTCCGTCCCGTAGCCGAGCACCGGCACCGAGCGGGTCTCCAGCACCTCGACCGTCGCCGCGATGTCGAGGACCGACTTCACCCCGGAACACACCACTGTCACCGGCGTCGAGGCCAGCACGTCGAGGTCGGCCGAGACATCCCACGCCGCCGCGCCGCGGGGGTGGGTGAGGTGGACGCCGCCGAGGCCGCCGGTGGCGAAGACGGCGATGCCCGCCTGGTGGGCCAGCGTCGCTGTGCTCGCGACCGTGGTGGCGCCGTCGCGGCCGAGGGCAAGGGCCGGGGCGATGTCGCGGCGGGACAGCTTGATGAGGCCGCCCGCGCAGACCTGGTCGAGCTCGGCGTCGGACAGGCCGATCCTGGCCTTGCCGCCGAGCACCGCGATCGTCGCGGGCACCGCGCCCGCGGCGCGGACCACCTGTTCCAGCCGGACCCCGACCTCGTGGTTGCGGCCCGCGGGCAGGCCGTGCGCGAGCAGGGTGCTTTCCAGGGCGACGACAGGACGGCCAGTGGCCAACGCGTCAGCGACCTCGGCGGACAATGCGAGGTGATCAGTATTCACGGAACGGTAGTTTGGCACGGTCTCGGCAAGGTGGCCGAGCGCTTGTTCATGGATCGAATGTCCATCGGGTGGGCGAGCCTGCGAAGTCCTCTGTGCGCAGCCCGAACGCCCGCGCCGGGGTCACCCGGACTGTCGCGTTGCGATCAGGGTCGATGAAATCCGCGGCGTAGTCGGTGTCGTACTTGGCGTTGAGTCCGTTGAGGAACGCCTGTAGGCCGGCCGGGTCGGTGACGATCTCGGCTGTGCCCTCCAGGACCACCGGGTCAACGGTGTCCGGAAGCGACACCGACACCGCCGACCCCGCCGCGACGTTGCGTGCCTTGCGGGAGCGGGCGCCCGAGGAGAACCAGAAGGCACTCCCGTCCCACCAGCCCCACACCGGCATCAGGTGCGGGCGACCGTCCGGCCGGACGGTCGCCACCCAGTAGTCATGACTCGCGCGCAGTCGCGGCTCCGCCCACGACCACGGCAGCAGACCCGCCGAGGCGGGTCGGACGCCGTAGCCCGGCATGTGCGGCCGGTCGGCGCGCGGCATGTCAGTCGAAGATCCCGCGGGGTGCGGCCACCTGCCGCAGCCAGCCCTCGATCTGCTGCTCCCAGTTGTTCTGCGCGACCGTCGCGTTCTGCACGACGAACGACCCCAGGTACGCCTGCCCGCGCGCGCCAAGCCCGCCGCCCTTGGCGACTCGGACCTTCTTCACCACGTCGAGCACGACCTGCACGTCGTTCGGCCTGGCCAGGAAGGTGACCGTGACCTCGGTGAACGCCGCGGCGAACGCGGGGGAGGGGGCGAAGGTGATCTCCTGGAAGAACGGAAGCTGCTGGTCGACCCCGTCGAGCCGGTTCTTCTCCAGGCCCGCCGCGCGGAACTGGAACCCGATCCTGCTCATCGCGTCGAGGATGCGGTGCTGCACCGGCAACGGCTCGATGGCGACCGCGTCGACGTCCTGCGGGTCGACGACGCTGCCCGCGAGGTCGAGGTTCGTCTGCAGGCCCACGGCCATGCCGGTGAGGTACTTGCCGAACACCGAGGTGATCGGGGTCTCCCACGGCAGCTGGACCTCGAACGGCACGGTGACCTGGGCCCCGGCTCGGATCAGCTCCCGCCCGGCGAGGTTGACAGTCTGGATCGGCAGGTCGGCGACCTTGTCGCCGTCGGCCTGCACCCTGGCCAGCACCGTCACCCCGAGCGACTCGACCTCCTGGTCGACCTGCCCGCCGGACAGCAGCACCTCCCCGCGCAGGGTCCCGCCCGGCCGAACCGCGCGGTCGATGATGCGGGCGTCCACCTTCGCCCCACCCGAGCCCAAGCTCGCCAACACCTTCTGGAACATGCGCGCATCCTGCCGGCCCGATGCCCACGGCGGCACGTTTTCGGGGCGATGTTGCATCATGGACAGGTGAGCGCACCCACCCAGACACTGCCGGAAGTCGATACCCGTCCCGAGGGCACCGACACCACCACCGACGACACGCCCAAGACGTTCCAGTAACGCGCTGACCTGCTGTTTCGCCGATTTCGGCCGATTCCTGCACCTTCCGGCCAATCCCACTGTATTCCCTGGTCACCCCGCCTTTTGGTCGCTGTCGACTCCTGCGCCTTCCTGCCTGTTCTCACTCAGGTCCGCCCCACGCGCTGCCCCATGCGCCCCACGGTCGTCAACCGGTGCCAGCGGCACCCGATCGCCCAGCGCGGCCCGCAACTTGTCGAACGCGTGCTGGGACTGCTGTACGTACTCCTGAGCCGTCTCCAGTGTGGCGTGCCCAAGCGCCTCCGCCAGGAGAAAGGCGTCCACACCGCCGTCCGCGGCTTTGGTGGCGAAACCTCGTCGCGTTGCGTACGGCGTCGTTTTCGGGAGACCGTGTTGTTTGTGGACATATCTCAGGCGGTCGAGTAGCTGCCCAGGGCTGACCCGCTTCCCGTACATTGTGACGAGCACGAGCGGGCTATTGCACACTGTCCCGTCCGAATGCGGAAGACCGCAACCCTTGGTGAGGTCACGGCCCTCAAGTGCCCGCGTAATGATCTCCATTGCCTTGGTGGTGAGAGGTATTTCGCGGGCATCGTCATCCTTGGGAAATGGCTTAATGAGTTTTTTGCGATCGACGATGACCTCACATACCCAGATCGTTCGGCGCGTGAGGTCGACGTTGTTCGCATGGAGTCCGCACAGCTCGCCCGGCCGCATGCCGGTCTCCAGGCCGAGTTCGATCGCATCGTGGTAATCCTTGCGAAGAGCGGTTCCGATGATTGCGGATCGCTCGGCGTCAAGAAATTCCTTCTTCTTCTTTCGTTTTCTGGGCAGGGTGATCCCCACGCATGGGCTGGCCGTCAGTATCTTGTCCTTGACCGCCTGCTTCATTGTCGAGCGAAACACCGAGTAGATTCGGCGCACATAGGTGGGTTCTGGTTTTCGGGATTTGTCCTCCCAACCGTCATCATTTCCCGCTGTGAGGTCATTGACCCAACTTTGGACCGACGCTTGCGTGATCTTGTTTAGTCCCTCTCGTTCCCATCGGGGCATGATGTAGCGACGGACGATGTTCTCGTCGACTTTCGAGGTATGAGTGTCGGCACGTCCTCGCTTGTCCTTTATCGTCTCCCACCATTCTGCCCAAGTGGTTCGAGGGGCGAGTGTGCCTGCGTCAAGCGCCGCGCTGCGGCGCGCGAGCGCTTCAGCATCGACCGCGTCTTGACGCGCATCGGACTTTCGAGCGCGTGGAGGCTTTGTGTATTTCTTTCGTTGGGCCGCATCTCGATATCCGCCGCGATACAGCCCGCTCGGAAGTTTCTCGGTCCATGCCATTATGTTCTCCAATGGCGTACTTGCGCGAAATTGAGACTTTGTTGTCCCTTGCGTGCGCGGCCGGTCTTTACTCGCCGTCTACATCGGGAGCTGGCGCCGAGCGAAGGTGGCGGCGTGGGCCGGGAACCTGAACTCTCGGCGCGTCGCCTTGCACGTAGCGCAGCGCTCCGCGGGCGTCCTGCCGGACCTCGTCCTGCTGCTGTCTCTCGACGATGCTGTCCAGCCTGGACTCGATGTTGCGCTTCCACTGCCAGCCCAGCTGGGCGAGTCTCCCAATGAAGATCAAGAACGAGAGGATGCCGACGAGCGTCAGCAGCCAACGTGCACGCAACGACATGATCACCTTTCCCCAGAATGTTGAAAGCGTTGAGCAATCAACATTTCCCCAAACGTGGGGCAGGGGTTACACGTTTCCCGGTATCTCTACGTCGTAGCGCTACGAACCACCTGGATGGCCTACGTCATCCCGTCGAGCCGTCACGCTCCGCAATCGTTTCCTGAGCGATCTTCACGTAATGGACGACCTGGTCGAACTGCTTACGCGGTAGGCGTTCGCGAAGAAACACGAACCACTCCATCGTCAGCGGCTCGGGATCTGTGGGCGGCGGCGGGGGCGGCTCGTTGCTCTGTTCGCTTGGGTCGATCTCGCCGTCATTGATACGTCGAGCGTGTCCATCGGGCCACTCGGCGCCCTTGTCGAGCAGGCCGAGGGTCTTCGGTCGCGGCCGGGTGATCTTCCCGGCCTCAATCCGCTGCAGCGTCTTCACCGGCATCCCGATCCGCGCGGCGAACTCTTCCTGGGTTACACCCAGGACCCCCCTGCGGTCGGTGATGGCCGTTCCGAGCCTCTTGGGATCACTTGCGGACATTTGCCAAGGATCGTGCATCGGGCGATCGCTGTCTACGCGGTGGCGCGGTCTGGACGGTGGCCGCGACCTGCGGCGTCTGTCGAGGTGTCGCATGTTGAGTCCTCCCTGTCGAGGACATTTGTACCTTCTTAAGGACTCTTACGGCAAGACAAGGACACCCAAACGGCTTAAAATGTCTTGTAATGTCTTGCCCAATGTCCTACTGTGTCCCGCATGGCGACACCCCGACGAGAAGCCATCGAGGCGTTGCGAACGGAGAAGCTGATGCTCAGCCGTTCGCAGTTCGCCGCCAAGGTGGGCATCTCCTACAAGCACGTGTACGGCATCGAGCGCGGCAAGCACCCGGTGGACGTCGTGACCCTCTACAAGATCGCCGCAGTATTTGACGTCCCCATCGACGACGTCATGGTGCGGGCAGGGCGGGGCGCACGCGATGTCATCTGACCCGACGCCCCCCAAGGAAGAGCGCAGGGCGAACCCAACATCGCACCCAGAGCCCAACAAACCGATTCCGCCACAGCGTCCCTCCAAGCCCCCGACCCGAGACTCCGGCGAGATCGACTCGCCGTGGATGCGGCTGAACGAGGTTGCGGCGTACTCCCGTCGCCACTACGAGACCGTCCGCCGCGCGGCTGTCGAGTACCAGCGGACCGCGGGAAAACGAGGACTCAAGTCGTCGCAGCCCGGCACGAATGCCTGCCACATCGTCCATCGCGACGACGTCGACCGCTGGCTTCGGGGCGAGGTGCCTGCACGCGGCCGAGGACGCCTCAGCGTGGCGTCTTGATCAGCACCAGGCAGATCGGCGGGCCGCCGGGATTGCGCCCCTGCGGCCCGCCACCCCACGGAAACACCAACTAGGAAGGGAATTTGCCGTGGATCTCATGGATCGTACCGCCCGTTTCGTCGTGGCCGTGTCGCCCGAGTCCGGCCCGGCCGGGCTGTTGCGGGTGGTCTCATCGGTCGACCACTGCGCTGACGGCCTGGCCCACGTGATGCTCGGTGTGGAGTGCCCGGACGGGTGCCGCACCTATGTGTCGGGTGAGGACGTGCGCCCGGCGACGCCGGATGAGGTGTTGCCGCTGGTGCTGCCCGCCCCGGCGGTCGGCGACCTAGTGATGCCGACGGGCGTGGTGTTGTGGGCGGACCGGCCGGTGCCGATGGTTCCGCACGCGGTGCTCGCGGTGGAGGACTACCGGGCGGTCACCGGCGACCCCGCCGCGTGCGCCCTGGTGATCGGGTCCGGCTCGTCGACCGCGTACGTGTCTCTGCCCGATGTCGAGCCGTTCGTCGATCGCCGCCGCACACCGGTGATCCAGTTCGATCACACGCTGTTCGGCGTGGCCGCGACGTGTGCGGACTGCCGCGCATCCTTCGGCCGTTGCTCGCAGGACGAGGCACAGGACTGGGCCGCCGACCACGAGGACATCTGCCCGGCGGTGATCGAGGCCGCCCACGCCGAGGCGATGCAGGTGGAGGTCGACGCGGCCCACGCCGAGGCGCTCGCGATCCGGCGACGAGCGTTTGACACCTACTCCCAGGTCGAGGCGGCCTACCGGCACTGGAGCCGCCTGACCCACGCCGAACAGGCCGCGTGGCTGCGGTGGGCCGCCGGTGAGGTCGTCGAGTGCCCGGTGATCGACACCGACGCCGACGACGTGGCGTTCGCCGCCATCGCGCTGTGGGTGCGCGCGCCCGGCGGCACCAAGTACGACGACGTCCTCGCCGAGGTGATCGCGCGGCAGGCCGACTTGGTCCCGGCCGTCACGCCTGTGCGCACGGTCGCGGTCGAGCTGCTCGACGCAGTCGAGGTCGCCGAGAGCGACGGCGCTGCGGTGCAGTTCGGCGCCGACCAGCGGGTGTGCGCGTACACCGCGCTCGTCGAGGACGTCGACGACGCGCAGGTGCTGCTGCGTGAGCTGGCCTCGGCGCTGCAGTGGCACACCGACGCCGCCGAGCAGGCCGGGGCGGTGTCGCTGTGATGGCCGAGGTGCAGCAGAGGCTGATCACGGCCGGGGCGATCGTGCGGATCCCCGTGGTGATCGGCCGCGATCTGCCCGTCGAGGTGTGGGCGGTCAAGGCCGTGCACCGCGACCGGGCGCAGCAGATGCAGGTGATCGTCGAGCCCTGGCTCACGGTCGGCGACCGCATGACGGTGCCGTGGACGGCGATCACCGAGGTGATCGCCCCATGGGTGACCGCCTCGGGCGCACCGGCGTCGGACGAGACGCTCGCCTACTGCCTGTCGCACCCGGCCGCCCGCGCGGTCGACGGCCCGGCGGCCTGCACCGCGGCGGACTGCGCCGAGCGCGGCGCGTGGACGGTGAGCCTGCCCTCGGGCAACCGGTGGCTGGTGTGCACGAGGCACTGCGCGCTCGCGCTGGCGACCATCGACCGGGCGGCCGGTGAGGGCCGATGACGGCCCCCGACGACGTGCGCGGCGACTACGGGCCAGCCGGATGCGCGTCCGGGTGCGCCCGCTCGTGCCCGCTCTCCTGCCTGCTGCTGGCCCTGGTCCCCGCCGTGGTCGCCGCACTGACCGTGGTCGCCGTCCGCGCCAGGGGTGGCCGGTGAGCCGCCACCGCCTAAACCCCGCCCGCTGCGCCAGCCAACTGCCGCCAACCAGCCAGGTCGGCGCGCACCGCGCGCCCGCCTGGCCGACCACCGACCCCGACAGCCAGCCCGAGGGCTGGCCCGCCCACACCGGCGACCTGATCGCCACCGACCCGGAGGTGACCCCGTGACGACCGCGACGCGCACGACCGGCGGGCCTGGCTGGCTGGTCCGCTGGCTGGCTGCCCTGCCGGTCGGTGGCAGCCTGGTCCTGTCTTTCGCCGGGCTGGCCGAGCTGGCTGGCGCGTCCCGGGTCGCCGGGCCGCTGGTCTATCTGTGGCCGCTGAGTCTGGACGCCGCCGGTGCGGTGGCGTCGCTTGTGTGGCTCGACCGGCGCCTGCCGGTCGAGGCCCGCCGCGCGGCGCGCTGGCTGGCGCTGGTCACCATCGTCCTGTCCGTCGCGGGCAACAGCCTCTGGCACTGGCTGATCGAGCTAGCGCAACGTCCGCACGTCGGTGTGCAGATGGCCGTCGGCGCGGTCCCGCCGCTCGTGCTCTTCGCGATGCTGCACGTCCTGGTCCTGGCCCACGGCGACCACCGCGACCAGCCGACAGCCAGCCAGCCACCGCGCCAGGCCAGGCCACGGGCACGACTCCCGATCAGCCAGCGCGATGTCGTGCTGATCACCCGCGTCACCGCGCGCCGAGCGGTCGGCCCCGGCGGTGTGCTCGCCCTGCCACCCACCTCCGGCCAGCTTGCCGACCAGCCAGCCCGGCTAGCCAGCCCGCCGCCAGCCAGCCACCCGCCAGCCAGCCACCCGCCAGCCAGCCAGACGGCCAGCCGCCCCGCGGCCAGCCCCGCCAGCCAGCCCGCCGGTGTGTGGACACAGCACATCGACCGCGCACGGGAGCTGCTCACCGAGCGGCCCGGCATCGGTCGGCCCGCGTTGGCCGCCGAGCTGGGCGTGCCCGAAAGCCAGGCCCGCCAACTGAAAACCCACCTCGCCGGACACCGGACCGCCCTCCTGGAGACGACATGACCACCACCGCAACCGCGACGGACACGCCGATCACCGACGTCCCGATCGACCGTCGGATGCGGGCGGGCGTGTTCTTCACCGCCGACGACAGCGACCCGGCCATGCGCACCCGCTCGGCCACCTGCTCGGACTGCGACACCTGCGTGCTGGGCACCGTCGAGGACGCCGCCGGGATCAACGAGTGGGCCGACGACCACGTCGACCGCTGCCCCAACATCGTCGAGGCCGCCCACCACGAGGCCCACGACGAACACGTAGCACGCAAGCTCGCCGACTTCCTCGACCGCAAGCGCGTCCACACCGTGGCCGCAGTCGGCGACCTCGCCCGCGACTGGGCGTCCTGGGCTACCGGCCTGGACCGCCTCATCCGGGCCATGCCCCACCAGGCCCGCGTCGACTACGTGGACGAGTTCGGCAAGACCCGCGCGGTCGACCTGCTACTCGGCGACCGGACCGCGCCGGTCGCCCGTGAGCACCTGGCCCACGCCCTCGGCGTGGCCGACGGCATCACCGCGGCCCACGCGCGCGCCGCCCAGCTGGTCGACCACGCCTACCGCGACGCCGCCGCCAAAGTCCTCGCCGACCACACCTCGGCGCAGGCCGGGTGATCGGGGTGGCGCGGCGGCAGGACCGGACGTCGACCACGACGTGGTTCGAGGAGCAGGAGCACACCAGCACCGTGCCCTGCCCCGAGCCGACGTGCGCGCGCCCGATCGGCGAGCCGTGCGTCGGGCTGTCCGGCCCGCCCGCGCAC
>DATLIA010000360.1:0-34151 GCA_035540215.1 Actinokineospora sp.
GGTCGAAAAAGGTGGGGCGGGTCGGGAGCGTGAGCATCGGCATCGGGCGCGCGGGCATCGGGCCCATCGGAGTCTGGGTGGGCTGGTCCGCGTCGGCGTGGCCTTGGCGAGCGGCTGGGGTGGGGCCGTCCTGCGCGTCCTCGTCCCGTGGGCTGTCGACCGCGGGTTCGTCGGCCGGTGGCTCCCCGGCAGGCGGGTCTTCGCCGCCCAGGCCGTCAACCTGCTGGTCCTCGGCCGTGGCGTCGTCCGGTTGGGGTGTCTCGGGCATGGGTGTCAAGGGCATTGGTGTCTCCGAATCCGGGCAGGGTTGATCGCCGGGACCCCCGGTCCCAATCGAGTGGCTTTCAGTGGTTACGCGGGCAGCGTGATGCGGATCCGGCAGCCCGCCCGCGCGGGCGCCGGGTCGACGACGGCGATGGTCCCGCCGTGCAGTTCGACCACCCACCTGGCGATGGCGAGTCCCAGGCCGGTGCCGCCGCCGGTGGCCCGCTCCCCGCGGGTGAACCGGCGGAACACGAGGTCCCGTTCGGCGGGCGCGATGCCCGGGCCCTGGTCGCGTACCTCCAGTGTCAGCCCACGCGAGCTCGCGGCGGCGATCACGCGGACCTCGCCGCCCGCCGGGCCGTGGCGCACGGCGTTGTCGAGAAGGTTGACCAGCACCTGGTGCAGCCGTTCCCGGTCGGCGGAGACCGTCGCGGCGGCGGGCTGGACGGAGGTGGCGAACCGGACCGCCCGGCCCGCGGCGACCGCGTTGACCTCGGCCTCGGCGACTACCTCGGCCAGCAGCGGCGCGACCTCGACGGTCTCGCGGTCCAGGGTGTGGACGCCCGCGTCGATGCGGGACAGGTCGAGCAGTTCGGCGACCAGCCTGCCGAGCCGCTCGGTTTGGGCCAGAGCGGTGCGCATGGTCTTCGGGTCGGGTTCGCTGACGCCGTCCACGACGTTCTCCAGCACCGCCTGCAGCGCGGCGATCGGCGTGCGCAGCTCGTGGGACACGTTGGCGATCAGCTCCCGGCGCTGCCGGTCGGCGGCCTCCAAGTCGGCGCTCATCTGGTTGAACGCACGACCGAGCTCGCCGACCTCGTCGCGGGCGGTGACCCGGATCCGCCGCGAGTAGTCCCCGTGCGCCATGGCGCGGGCCGCCGCGGTCATCTCGCGCAGCGGGCGGGTCATGCCGTGGGCGAGGACCTGGGAGGTGACCAGGGCGCCGGTGATCGCGGTGATCGAGGTGACCGTGGGCAGCCAGCCGATCATGTACCAGAAGTAGGCCAGCCCGGTCGCGCCCGAGGCGATCAGCAGGATGCCGAGTTTGACCTTGATCGACCGGACCGGGTCCAGTGGCCGGGGGAGCAGCTCCAGCAGCGCGGCACCGTGTTCGCGCAGGGTCACCTCGGCACCTCCAGCGCGTAGCCGACACCGTGCACGGTGCGGATCAGGTCGGCCCCGAGCTTGCGGCGCAGGGCCTTGACGTGGCTGTCGACGGTCCGCGTGCCCGCCGCGTCACCCCAGCCCCAGATCTCGGCCAGCAGCCGCTCACGGGGATGCACGGCACGCGGCCGGGCGGCCAGGTGCGCGATCAGGTCGAACTCGATCGGGGTCAGGTGCGCCTCGACCCCGGCGCGCCGCACCCGCCGCTCCACCGGGTCGACCTCCAGGTCGCCGACGACGATCGCGGCGGCCTCCGGCTCGGTCTGGCCCGCCCGGTCGATCCGCCGGAGCAGTGCGTGCACCCGCGCGGCCAACTCCCGGATGGAGAACGGCTTGGTCATGTAGTCGTCGGCGCCCACCGCCAGCCCGACGAGCAGATCGGTCTCGTCGTCGCGGGCAGTGAGCATGAGGATCGGCACCGGGCGCTCGGCCTGGATCCGACGGCACACTTCCAGCCCGTCGAACCCGGGCAGCATGACGTCGAGGACCACCAGGTCCGGCTTCGTCCGCGCCGCGATGGCCACCCCCTGTGGACCATCGTGGGCGAGGTCGACATCGAACCCCTCGGCCCGCAAGCGGGCCGCCACTGACTCGGCGATGGTCTGTTCGTCCTCGACCACCAGCACCCGGCGCCTTGTCCCCATGGCCAAGACTCTAAGCACTGGCTGTGGGCGGTAGGCGCGGGCGATGTGAACGTTCTGTGGAGGGGCAATCGGATAACCGGGTGAAACCCGCTCGCGCCATTGCCTAGGCTGGTGTCTCGATGACCACCGCCGTTTCCGTCGCTGACCTGCGCGACCGCATCTCCGAGCTCATGCTGCGCGACCAGCGCAGGCTGCAGCGTCGGCTAGACAGCCTGCGCGGAATCCGTGACCAGGGCAAACGCGCCGCGACGCTGGCCAAGGTCGCCGCCGAGGTCGACACCGCGGTGCGCAGGGTGGAGCTGCGCCGGGCGTCGGTGCCCAAGCTCAAGTACCCCGAGGAACTGCCGATCAGCCAGCGGCGGGCCGACATCCTCGAGGCGATCCGGGACAACCAGGTCGTGATCGTGGCGGGGGAGACCGGGTCGGGCAAGACGACTCAGCTGCCCAAGATCTGCCTCGAACTCGGCCGCGGCATCACCGGCCTGGTCGGTCACACCCAGCCGCGCAGGCTCGCCGCGCGGACGGTGGCCGAGCGGGTGGCCGAGGAGGTCGGCACGCCGCTGGGGGAGACGGTCGGCTGGAAGGTCCGGTTCACCGACCAGGTCGGTGAGCGCACCCTGGTCAAGCTGATGACCGACGGCATCCTGCTCGCCGAGATCCAGAACGACCGGATGCTCACCCAGTACGACACGCTGATCATCGACGAGGCGCACGAGCGCAGCCTCAACATCGACTTCCTGCTCGGCTACGTCTCCCGGCTGCTGCCCAAGCGCCCGGACCTCAAGGTCATCATCACCTCGGCCACCATCGACCCGGAACGCTTCTCGCGGCATTTCGACGACGCCCCGATCATCGAGGTGTCCGGCCGCACCTATCCCGTCGAGGTGCGCTACCGCCCGCTGGTCGACCCCGAGGACCCCGACGCCGACCCGGACCGCGACCAGACGCAGGGCATCTTGGACGCGGTGGACGAGCTGTGCGCCGAGGGGCCGGGCGACATCCTGGTGTTCCTGTCCGGCGAACGCGAGATCCGCGACACCGCCGACGCGCTGGCCGCCCGGAATCTGAGGAACACCGAGGTCCTGCCGCTCTACGCGCGCCTGTCGAGCGCCGAGCAGCACCGGGTGTTCCAGAAGCACTCGCAGCGGCGGGTCGTGTTGTCGACCAACGTCGCCGAGACGTCGCTGACCGTGCCGGGCATCAAGTACGTCATCGACCCGGGCACCGCGCGGATCTCCCGCTACAGCAACCGCCTCAAGGTGCAGCGGCTGCCGATCGAGCCGGTGTCGCAGGCCTCGGCCAACCAGCGCAAGGGCCGCTGCGGCCGCACCAGCGACGGCATCTGCGTGCGCCTCTACAGCGAGGACGACTTCCTCGCCCGGCCCGAGTTCACCGACCCGGAGATCCTGCGGACGAACCTGGCGTCGGTCATCCTGCAGATGGCCGCCGCCGACCTCGGCGACATGGCGGACTTCCCGTTCATCGAGCCGCCGGACAAGCGGCACATCGCCGACGGCGTCAACCTACTGCACGAACTCGGCGCGATCGACCCGTCGGAGTCCGACACCGCCAAGCGGCTGACCCCGCTGGGGCGCAAGCTCGCCCAGCTCCCGGTCGACCCGCGGCTGGCCCGCATGGTGATCGAAGCGGACAAGGGCGGCTGCGTCAGCGAGGTCATGGTGATCGCCGCCGCACTGTCCATTCAGGACCCTCGGGAGCGGCCGCAGGAGAAACAGCAGGCCGCGCAGCAGATGCACGCGCGGTTCGCCGATCCCGACTCGGACTTCCTGACCTACCTCGCGTTGTGGGAGTACCTGCGCGAGCAGCAGAAGGAGATGTCGGGAAACCGGTTCCGCCGGGCGTGCAAGGCCGAGTTCCTGAACTACCTGCGGGTGCGCGAGTGGCAGGACATCCACAGCCAGCTCCGTCAGGTCGTGCGCCAGCTCGGCATCACGCCCAACGACTCCAAGGCCGACCCGCGCAACGTCCACGTCGCCCTGCTGGCGGGCCTGTTGTCGCACATCGGTTTCCGCGACCCATCGGCGAAGGAACCCGGCCGGGAGTTCGTCGGCGCACGCAACGCCAAGTTCGCGATCTTCCCTGGCTCCACGCTGGCGAAGAAGCCGCCGCGCTGGGTCATGGCCGCCGAACTGGTCGAGACATCGCGCCTGTGGGGCCGTATCGCCGCCCGGATCGAGCCGGAGTGGGTCGAGCCGCTGGCCGAGCACCTGCTCAAGCGGACCTACAGCGAGCCGCACTGGGAGGCCAAGCAGGGCTCCGTGGTGGCCACCGAGCGCGTGACCCTCTACGGGCTGCCGATCGTGGTCTCCCGCAAGGTGCAGTACGGGCGGATCGACCCGGAGATGTCGCGGGACCTGTTCATCCGCAACGCCCTCGTCGAGGGCGACTGGCAGACGCGCCACCACTTCTTCCGCGACAACCGCAAGCTCCTCGCCGAGGTCGAGGAACTGGAGCACCGGGCGCGGCGCCGGGACATCCTGGTCGACGAGGAGACGCTGTTCCAGTTCTACGACCAGCGGATCCCGGCCGAGGTGGTGTCCGGGCGGCACTTCGACACGTGGTGGAAGAAGACCCGGTTCGAGCAGCCGGACCTGCTGACGTACTCGAAGTCCATGCTGGTCAACGAGACCGCGAAGAACATCGCCGAGCAGGACTTCCCCGACCAGCTCACCCAGCGGGGCCTGTCGCTGCCGCTGTCCTACCGCTTCGAGCCCGGCCGCAGCGACGACGGCGTCACGGCCAAGGTCCCGATCGCGGTACTCAACCAGCTCAGCGGCGACGGGTTCGCGCTGCAGGTGCCGGGGCTGCGCGAGGAGATCGTCACCGCGCTGATCCGGTCGCTGCCCAAGCCGCTGCGCCGCAACTTCGTCCCCGTCCCGGACGTGGCGCGCGCCGTTGTCGCCCGGTTGAAGGAAGACGAGGAGTCGCTGCCCGACGCCATCGGCCGCGAACTGCGACACCTCACCGGCGTCACCATCCCGCGTGACGCCTGGCAACTCGACGCCGTCCCCGCGCACCTGCGCACCACATTCCAGGTGGTCGACGGCGAGAAGACACTGGCGACCGGCAAGGACCTGGTCGCGCTGAAAGACCAGCTCAAGTCCCGGTTGCGCGAGTCCCTGGCCGCCGCGTCGGTCGACCTGGAACGCCGCGGCCTGACCGCGTGGACCATCGGCAAGCTGCCGAAGGTCCAGCGCACTGAGCAGAACGGCCTGGTCGTGACCGCGTATCCAGCGCTGATCGACGAGGGCACGACGGTCGCGGTCCGCATGCTCGACACCGAGACCGACCAGCGGCACGCGATGTGGCTAGGCACCCGGCGGCTGGTGCTGCTCGACGTGCCGTCACCGCTGAAACAGGTCGTGCGGACGCTGTCCAACCAGGCGAAACTCGCCCTGTCGCACAACCCCCACGGCGGCGTTCCCGCGCTGCTGGCCGACTGCGTCGACTGCGCGGCCGACCACCTCATCGCGCAGGCGGGCGGCCCAGCCTGGGACGAGGCTGGGTTCACCCGCCTGCGCGAGGCGGTCCGCAAGGGATTGGTTGAAGCGACGTTGGATGTGCTCGACGCGGTGCGCAAGGTGGTCATCGCGTGGAACGACGTGCAGACACGACTGGCGCGGACGTCAGGGCCGATCTACCTTGAGGCTTTGTCCGATATCAGAGAGCAGATGGCTGGGCTGATCCATGCCGGCTTCATCACTGTGACAGGAATGGGTCGTCTGTCCGATGTAGAGCGCTATTTGCGTGGGATCGAGCGCAGGCTGGACAAGCTTCCGGAACGGCCTGACCGGGATACGACGTGGATGCACATCGTGCAGGATCTAGAGGACTCCTACCACGAGACACTGAATCTCTTGCGCCCCGCTGCCCGTGACTCAGAGGAGGCGCGAGCTGTCGGGTGGATGATCGAGGAACTGCGGGTGAGCTACTTCGCCCAGACCCTGGGCACCCCGGTCCCGATCTCGGACAAGCGGATCATGAAGGCGATCCAGGCCCTGAACCCGTAGACCCTTCGCCTGGCCGAGTCAGCAGCGTGGTGATGTGCTGCATCCCGGCCGCCATCGTGGCGAACCCTTGCCGGGTCTCTTGCTGGAAGTCGCGCATCTCGACCTGGAAGTCGCGCATCTCGACCTGGAAGTCGCGCATATCCGCCTGAAACACGCGCGTCTCAAGCTGGAACTCGCGGATTTCGATTCGAAAGAAGTCGAAGTCCTGGCGCAACTTGTCGATCTTCTGACCCTGCTCCAATTGGGTCTCTCGTAGGGCGTTGAGAACGGTTGTGTGTGCTCGTAGCTCCTGGCGCACCTCTCCTACCTCCCTGCTGGCTGCGCTTGCCACGGCGCGGGCGGTCGCCGCGTTGGCGTGAGCGTCTTCGGCGATCTCTCGGGTACTGGCGGCCTCGCGCTCCAAGGCGGTCACGCGGGGTTCTAGTGGTTCATCTTTCACGGCTCCGAGCGTACGACGCCAGGCCCGCTCACGGTTGAGCGACTGCCATCACCCTTGCGTGACAACGCGTATCCTGCGATTCTTACAATTTCAGTATCTGAAACGCGGGTGCGCGCCTCTTCCAAGTGAGGACGGAGGTGACCGTTCAGTGGCTGGCGACTACGCCGATCTGGAATTCGGCCTGGTGTACGACAAGGCGCGGGACGCGTTCGACGTGAGCCTGCGGTTCACCGGCGTTGACACCGTCGACTGGCCGGAACACCCCGCTGACCTGCTGCACCTCGACCTCGCGGCGCTCGCCGACGTGCTCGATGACGAGGACGCCTACGCCGAGGCGCTCACCAGGATGGTGTTCGGCGACGCCGAGATCTCCCGTTTCTACGAAAAGGCGATGGCCGCCGCGCACGAGGATCCGATCCATGTCCGATTGCACATCGACGGACCCGGCCGCTTCCATGCGATTCGATGGGAACTGCTGCGCGATCCGATAACCGGGCTGCCCATTGCCACGAATTCCACCGTCCTGTTCTCGCGCTATCTCTCCGGCTCCGATTGGCGGCCCGTCCCCGTTCGCAAGGCAGGCGACCCGGTCGCGCTCGCCGTCGTCGCCGCCCCCTCCGATCTGGCCGACTACGCCCCTGGTGGCCGCGAACTCGCACCGGTCGACAGCGCGGGCGAGATCGACCGGGCGAAGAAGGCCCTGGCCGGCTACCGCACCGAGGTCCTGTCGAACGCCACCCTCACCGCGATCACCGCCCGCCTGCAGGATCCCGACGACCCGATCGACGTGCTCTACCTCGTCGCGCACGGCGCGTTGACCGACGATGTGCCGCTGTTGTTCCTGGAGACCGCGGACGGCAAGGCCGATCCAGTCGACGCGCGCAGGCTCGTCGAGGCGTTCCAGCATCTGGAGACCAAGCCGACGCTGGCGATGCTGATGTCGTGCCGGTCAGCGCCGACCGCGTCCACCGACAGCGGCGCGCTCGCCGCGCTCGGGCCTCGCTTGGCCGCCGCCGGGATCGCCGCGGTGGTCGCGATGCAGGGCGACGTGACGATGGCCAGCGCGCAGACCTTCGCCGAGCGGTTCTTCGCCGAGTTCGCCGACGACGGCGTGGTCGACCGGGCCGTCGCCGTGGCCAGGGGGGTCATCCGCAACCGGCCGGACTGGTGGGTGCCGGTCCTGTTCTCCCGGCTGCGGTCCGGCCGCACCTACTACCGCACCGAGGTCGGCGGCGAGACGTGGAGCTCGCTGGCGCTGATGATGCGCACCGGCCGGTTCACCCCGGTGCTCGGCCCCGGGTTCGCCGACGGCATCGTCGGGTCCCGCATCGAGATCGCCCGCCGCTGGGCGCGGCGCTGGCAGATGCCGATCAACCCGGCGGGTCGGGGCAACTTCGCCCAGGTCGCCCAGTATCTGCGGGTCGGCAGATCGCCGGGGGAGGTGCGGGCCTTCCTGGTCGACTACCTGATGAGCGACCTGCGCGACCGCAGGCGCCGCGCCGATCCGGCCGACCTGATCGCCCAGGTTCCGCAGCACCTGCTCGACGCGGCCGAGCCGGAGCCGGTGATCCTTGAGCTGGGCAGGCTGCTGCGCGCGAACGATCCTGACGAGCCCTATCGCGCCGCGGCGGCCCTGCCGGTCAAGGTCTACGTGACGACCGGTTGGACCGATCTGCTCCAGCAGGCCCTGCGCGCCCACGACCAGCCGAAGACGCCGACCACGCTGTGCTTCCCCTGGAACGACACGATCCCGCAGGTCGACCCACACACACTCGAACCGCCGACAGTCGCCAAACCATGGGTCTACCACCTGTTCGGCAGGCTGGATAACCCTGACTCCGTCGTGCTGACCGAGGACGACCACTTCGAGTGGCTCACCGCGTGGATCGAGCAGCGGCCGTCGATCCCGCCCGCGGTGTCGGCGTCGCTGATGAAGAACTCGCTGATGTTCCTGGGCTACCGGCTCGACGACTGGGACTTCCGGGTGGTGTTCCAGGGCATCAAGAGCTTCGGCGGCAGTTCCCGGCTGCGCGCCAACACCCACGTCGGCGTCCAGGTCCGGCCCGAGAGCCAGACGATCGAGCCCGAGGCGGCCCAGCGGTATCTGGAGTCGTACTTCGGTGAGGACCGGGTCAGCCTGTTCTGGGCGGCGACCCGCGACTTCCTCAGCGAACTGCGGGCCAACGCGGCGGGTGCGTCATGAGCGCCGACACCGCGCCGATCGTGCTGCCCGCGACGAATCCCTACGTCGGCCCGCGCGCGTTCCGCCGCGACGAGCGGCTGCCCAACCGGCAGCGCGCCGCCCGCGAACTGGCCGACCTGGTGATCGCCGAGCGGGTGGTGCTGCTGCACGCGCCGTCCGGTGCGGGCAAGACGTCGCTGATCCAGGCGGCGGTCGCGCGGATGCTGCGGTCGGACGGCTTCCAGCCGACCACGCCCGCCCGGGTCGACAAGCCGCCCGCGGGCACGGGCAACCGGTATGTGCACAGCGTCGGGGTCGACCTGCTCGGCGCCGAGACCCCCGGCTTGGCCGACATGACCATCTCCGACATGATCGAGCGGCTCGATCCGCCGCTGCTCGACGGCGGGGCCCGCGTCCTTGTCCTCGACCAGCTCGAAGAGATCCTTGCGCTGGACCCGACCGACGCGCCCGCCAAGGAGGAGTTCTTCCGGCAGCTCGGCGCCGCGCTGGCCGACGGCACACTGTGGACGCTTCTGGCCGTCCGTGAGGACTACCTTGGCGGCCTGGAGCGGTACCTTCGGTTCCTGCCCGGAAGGTTGCGCGCGCGGTTCCGGCTCGATTTCCTCGATCACGGCGAGGCCCTCGCCGCCGTGCGCACCCCGGCGGGCGAGCAGCGGGTGTCCTTTGTGGATGGCGCGGCGGAGTCGCTGGTCGACCGGCTCGCGCGGGCCAGGGTCGACCGGCCGGGCGGCGGGGACGACTGGCTCAAATCCCCTTACGTGGAGCCGTTCCAGCTCCAGGTCGTATGCCGGACGCTGTGGCGGGTCGCGTCGTCGCGCGCGGGGGAGAGCTTCCGTGAGATCGGCCCGCAGGACGTCGACCGCGTCGACATCGACCGCGCGCTGAGCCGCTACTACACCCACGCGCTGCGCGAACTGGAACAGGAACTGGGCGTCGATCAGCGTGCCGTTCGCGACTGGTTCGAGCGCGACCTCATCACCGGCCGCCGCTTCCGCGCGCAGACCTCCCGCGCCCCGGTGCCCGGCGACCTCGGCGCGCGGGTGCTCGACGCGCTGGAGGACGCCTACCTGATCCGCGTGGACAACCGGGCGGGCACGCCATGGTACGAGTTGGCCCACGACAGGCTGATCAACGCCGTGCTCGACGCCAACCAGGCCTGGCGGCACGCCACTCTGGACCCGTGGCAGGTCGCCGCCTACGAGTGGCGTCGCAACCAGCGGCAACGCGCGTTCCTGCTCACCGGCGACGCGCTGCGGCGTGCCCCGCAACCCGCGGCGGCCGGGTTGGCCGACCTGGAGCGCGAGTTCCTGGTGCGGTCCCGTGACGAGGCGGGTCTGGCCGACGCGCGGGGCGCGACCAACCGGCTGGCGCTGCTCGCCGCCGCCGAGGCCGTGGTGATCGTCGTGCTCGCGGTCCTGCTGGTCGTGCTGACGTGACGGCCGAACTGCCGGTCAACGGCGTCGACGCGGACACCGGGGGATACCTCTTCCCGCCGACGACGGTTGAGGACGTCGCGGCCGTGGCGCGGGGTGAGACGCCTGACGAGCGGCACGCGCGGGCGTTGCGCAGGCGTGACCAGGAGCGTGAACCGACGTTCGGCGTGATGTACGGCTTCGACCCTGAGGACTTGGCGTCGGTCGGCTGGGCCGTCGTGACCACGCCTGGCAGCCCGGTGCTCGACGCGCTGCGGCCGCTGCTCGACCGGCGCAAGGCCCAGGCGGGCGCGCTGTACCGGGAACTGGTGGTCGAACCCGGAGACGACGACAGCGCGTTCCTCCGTCGCCACGGCGCCGCGCCGGGGCCCGCCGAGCCCGCGAAGATCCCGTACTACCTGCTGTTCGCGGGCGACCCGACCGATCTCGCGTTCACGCTGCAGTACCAGCTCGACGTCCAGTACGCCGTCGGGCGCCTGCACTTCGACACGCTCGACGAGTACGCGGCCTACGCCGGCGCGGTCATCGCAGCCGAGGACGCTGAGCCGCCGCCACCCGGGATCCACCTGTTCGGCGTGCGCAATCCCGACGACCGCGCCACGTCGCTGAGCGCCGCCCAGCTCATCGAGCCCCTGCACAAGGAACTGGCCGACCACGGCGTCGCCGTCGCCGCCGACGTGGGGGAGCAGGCGACCAAGGCACGGCTGGCCGCGCTGCTGCACGAGCCGCACCCCGGCCGGGTCCTGTTCACCGCGTCGCACGGCATCGGTTCGGCCAAGGCGAACGCGCGCGAGATCCAGGGCGCGCTGCTGTGTCAGGACTGGCCCGGCCCGATGGCCGCGGCGCCGTTGACCGCCGACCACTACTTCGCGGGCACCGACGTCACCGGGCCGCCCACGCCCGACATCGTGTTCTCCTTCGCCTGCTACGGCGCGGGAACCCCGGCCGCGTCGGACTTCCCCGACGGCCACGACGCGGGCCGCGCGTTTGTCGCCCGGCTGCCGCAGCGCCTGCTGGCCGAAGGGGCGCTCGCCTTCGTCGGGCACGTCGACCGGGTCTGGAGCTGTTCGTTCCTGTGGCAGGGGATGGACCCGCAGATCGGCGCGATGGCGAGCACCCTGCGCGCCGTGCTGGCCGGTCAGCGGCTCGGTTCGGCGATGGAGTTCCTGAACCAGCGCTACGCCGCGATCGCGACCGAACTGGTCACCAGGGTCGACGCGCTGCGCCGCACCGGCCGCAAGATCGACGACCAGACCCTCGCCGCGCTGTGGACAGCCAACACCGACGCGCGGAACTACATTGTCCTCGGTGACCCGGCTGTGCGGCTGGGTGCCGGGAAGGGCCCATGATCTTCGTCGAACCGCACGGCGACCTCGCGGTGCTCCGCCTGGACCACGGCAAGGTCAACGCACTCGATCTCGAACTCTGCGACGCGGTGAGCCGCACGATCGTCGCGCTGGAGGCCGACGCGGTGGTGCTCGCCGGCGCGAGCCGCGCGTTCTCCGCCGGGGTCGACCTGCGCCGCGTCGTCGACGGCGGGGCGGACTACGTCGCGGCGTTCCTCCCGGCGCTGAGCAAGGCGTTCCTCGCCGTCTTCGACTGCCCGCGACCCGTCGTGGCCGCGATCGGTGGTCCGGCGATCGCGGGCGGCGCTGTCCTCGCCGCCGCGGCTGACCACCGGGTCGTCAGCGGCGGTGGGATCGGGCTGACCGAGTTGCTGGTCGGCGTCCCGTTCCCGGTCGTGGCGCTGGAGATCCTCCGCCACGTCACCGGTCGGCACGCGACGCGGCTGGTCGACACCGGCGTCGTGCTGGAGCCCGCCGAGGCGCTGCTGGTGGGCCTCGCCGACGAGGTGGTGGCGCCGGACGATCTGCTGCCGGCCGCGTTGGCCCGCGCGTCCGAACTGGCCAAGATCCCCGCCGCGGCGTTCGCGCTGACCAAAGAGCAGCTGCACCGACCCGCCCGTACCCGGATCGAGGCCGCCCGCGCCGTCGACGACCCGCGCGTCACCGCGCTCTGGCAGGCGCCGTCAGCGCTCGCGGCCATCGAGTCGTACCTGGACGCGCTCGCTACCCGATGACGACCTGGCTGGTCTTGGCCGCGGCGAACCGCATCCGCTCCCGGCCGTCCGCGTCGCGCACGATCCAGATGTGGCCGACGTAGGTCGGTTGCAGGTACTCGCCGTCGGGCGCGAGCGACGTGTACCGGGTGAGGTCACCCTCGAAGTCCAACCACAGGATGTCGACGGGACCTTCGGTCTCGTTGATGAAGGTGAGGGCCACCGCCTGGTCTGACGGGGGTGACCGGTCCGGCAGCGACTCGGGATCGGCGACGACCGCCGATGGCGCGCTCGTGGCGGACCCGATGACCTCCTGCGAGCACCCGGCGGCCAGCAGCAGCACCGCGATGATCATGGTCCGCATGTGGGCACCCCCTGCCCAAGATCCTAATGGGCGGCGGGGGTGTTCAGGACAGGTTCATGTGCAGGCGCACGACGGTCCCGGTGACCGACGAGCGGATCTGAACCAGGTCGCAGAGCTGGTTGGCGAGCCACACGCCGCGCCCGCCGGGGACCGACGGGACCGGGACGGTCCGGCCGACGAGCGGGTCGGCGATGTGGCCGCTGTCGGACACCTCGCACACCACCGTGTCCGGCTCGTCCCACACGCGCAGTGTGCCGCGCTCGCCGCCGTGGCAGATGCTGTTGGTGACGATCTCGTTCGTGGCCAGCGTCAGGTCCAATGCCTTGGCCCGGCTCAGGCCGAACCCACCCGCCCGCACACTGACGAGGTCACGCAGTTCGGGCAGGTCGTCGAGGCAGAAGTGGGCGACGTCGGAGACCGCGTCCGGGGCGGGCAGCGCGCCACCGAAGTCCACCTCGGCGGACTTCGGGTCGAACGCGGCACTCGGGCCGCCCGCGCCGTCGGCCACGACCAGCGGATGGGCTGCCGCGCTCGCCTCGATCGCGGCGCCGGGTAGGCCCGCGTCGATGGGGCAGCGCAATCGCAGCGCGGTCCCGTCGAACGCGACGTTGATCAGCGCCTCATGCAGCTGCGCCTCCGCGTTGGCCGCCGCCGACCGCTCGGCGAACACCGGCTCCCCGACGCCGCGCGCCGGGCCCGCGGCCGCCAGCCCGCGCAGCAGCGGGATGATCCGGGCGGGGTTGCGGCCGACGTCGGTCATGTCGAAGTACTGAACGGCCTCGGCGTCGGCCCCGAGTTCGGCGCGCACCAGCTCGATGCTCTCCGGCCGCAGGATCGCGAACACCGACTCACCGGCGCGGACTCCCTCACGGAGGTACTCGACGGTGCCGTCGAGGAAACCGGCCTCGTCGCGATAGACCAGTGCCTCGTGCACGAAGTCAGGGGTGTTCATTCTGGGGTCCACGTCCTCGGGCAGGGCTGGGCGTCGTCCTGAACACCTGGACGCCGGGGACCGTCACACGTTGCCTGCACCAGCGAAAGGGTACCCGCGCCCGCCCGACCCGGCGAGGTGCGGGAATAGCGATAGTTTGGCCCCCATGGTCACGACGCCGGCGGGTACG
The DNA here is from genome assembly GCA_035540215.1 of Actinokineospora sp. Classification (GTDB taxonomy): domain Bacteria; phylum Actinomycetota; class Actinomycetes; order Mycobacteriales; family Pseudonocardiaceae; genus Actinokineospora. The sequence continues at coordinate 13,723 of DATLIA010000360.1, forward strand.
CCCAAGAAGCATCGGGTCAGCGTCGACGACTGGCTGATGCTGCTCCTGGCGATCGTCGCCGTCGCCATGCTGGCCTACCGGACGTTCTGGCACCCGCCCGCCGACGTCGCCCGGCTCATCACTCGGATCGACTGGGGCCTGTGTGGCGTGTTCGCCGTGGAGTTCCTGTGGCGGTGGCGCTCCACGGGCTTTTCACGCAGGTTTATCAAGGTCAACTGGTACGACCTGGTCGGCATGGTCCCGGTGTCGAGTCTGTGGTTCCGCGCGTTCCGGCTGCTGCGCCTCTGGCGGATCGCGGTGATCATGACCCGCCTGCGCATGCCGGTGAACCGCTCGGTCGGCGAGGAACTGGCCCACCGGGCGATGGGCCGCTTCGGCGGCGTCTTGATCGATGTGGTGAAGAAGCCGCTGACCGTGGCGGTGCTGGAGGAGGTCGTCTCGGTCCTGCGGACCGGCCACTACGCCCGCAACCTGGCCAGCGCACTGGAGGAGAACCGCGCCGAGATCCGCCAGATGGTACTGGAGAAGATCAAACACGACCCCGACCTCGGCCGACTTCGCCGCCTCCCCTTCCACGACGACATAGTCGGCACCGTCTCCGACGCGGCCTTGCGCGTCATCCTGGAGATGCTGGCCGACCCGCGGACCGACGAGCTGATCTCGGACTTGCTGAGGGAGAACATCGAGCAGATCCGAGAGGCGGTGCGGGCGGGGGCGCACAAGGACCTGCCGGACCTTGCCCCTCCACGCTCATAGCCCGCGCCACACCGGAGTCACCAGCGGAGGCAGGCCAAACCGGAGCGATGCCGAACTTCTCGATCATGAATCGCCAGAACAGCGGCACGGCCTCGGCGGACGGACGGACGGACGATGCGGTCGTCGTAGCCTGTGATCGCACGGTGCTCGATAAGAACCTCCTCGCCGGTCGGCCCCCCAGCCCATGAGTGGCAAGGACACGATCACCTCCTCGATCGGTGGCTCGTCCGGAATCGGCAAGGGCGTCACCACAAGACCTTCCAGCGTCCAGACAGCCGCCAGCCGCTCCTGGCCCCCGCAGTCGCGGACACTGTCGATCACCTCCATGAGGACACCGAGCTCCGGATTCATCTCCGTGAACTCACGCGCCCTCTTGGCGACCTCGTCCAAGGCCATGAGCCGGAACGGGTACGGCCACGCCCTCGAATTGATCCATCGCACCCGGCGAGTGTCGCAGCCGTCAGATCCACCTGCCCTACAGGTTGTCGGCGAAACCGGGTTGCGGAGTTCGTGCAGATCTCGCCCGCCGCCTCGACCCGCCGACAAAGATCATTTCATTGGACGTCGCTGTCCGGGTCTGGCAGCTGGTACGGCGCCTGTTCGGGTTCGACGTAGTCGACTCCCTCGACCTCCTGCACCGCCTCCAACGCCGAGTCCGGGGCCGAGCCGGTGATCGTGCCGACCGGCTCGATCACCTGCTCGATCTCCATCCCGGCCGCCCGCAGCGAGGCGACGACCTCGTCGACGCGGGACATGCCCGCGTCGTCGAGGGTCACCAGGATGCGGTGGGTCATGGAGCTTGGACGAGGCCGCTGGCGACGTCGGTCGAGAGCAGTGGGAGGCGTCGGGCGGTCTGGGAGAGGCGGGCCCAGAGTTCCCATGAGCGGGCTCCTGTCGCCTGGGCGGTCAGCGCGGCCACGCCCGCGACGTGCGGGGTGGCCATGCTGGTGCCGCTGATTCGGTTGTGACCCAGCGGGGTCGGCCACGACGAGTACACGTCGACGCCGGGGCCGACGATGTCCACCGAGCCGACCCTGTCCACAGTGCCACACGAGAACCACGCGACGGCCATGTTCACGTCCACCGCGCCGACAGCCATGATCGACGGGCAGTTCGCCGGGTGGCCGACCGGGTTGATCTGGCCGTTCTGCCTGCGTGACTCGTTGCCCGCGGCCGCGATGATCATCGTGCCCTGGGCCATGGCGCGCTTGGCGACGGTCTCGTAGGTCTGGGAGTACGCGTCGCCGGGTCGGGTGGCGGCGCCGAGGGACATGGAGACGACCGGGCAGCCGTTGGTGATCGCCCACGCGATGCCGGACAGGATGCCGCCGTCGGAGCCGGAGCCGCGGTTGCTCAGCACCTTCCCCGCGTAGATCTCCGCCTTGTACGCGACGCCGTAGCCCGGGCCCGTCGACGGCTCCCGCGGGCCGCAGGAGGTGCCGATGCAGTGCGTGCCGTGGCCGTGGCCGTCCTGCACGGTCTCACCCTGGACGAACGAGTTCGTGGTGACCGCGCGACCGGCGAAGTCGGGGTGGTCGACGTCGAAGCCGGTGTCGAGGACGCAGAGGCGGATGCCTTCACCGGTCGCGGTGCTCAGCTGGGCGCCCACGGCCTGCAGGCCCCAGGTGAACAGGCTCTCGTCGGCCGCGGGTACCGGGTCGGGGGCCGGTTCGGCGCTGATGGCGTAGACGCGGCGCTCGGCTTCGAGGAGTTCGATCGGACCGTGCCCGGCCGCGGCCTGGGCCAGCGCGTGGACCTGGTCCGGGTCGGCGTTGACGACGGCCACGCCGAGCTGGTGCAGCACGAGGCCGTCCGGCACGCCGAAGTCGACATCCGTGCCGCCCGCGTCGGCCGTGCTGACGGCGTTGATGCCCGCCACGTTGCTCAGTTCCCTGGTGGCCGCGGCGACCGAGTCGTCCGCCATCAGCACCAGGTAGCGCCCGGTGGTCCCGCCTTGGCGTGGGTTGGTCATGAGAGTCCCCGTTCCGTCAAATGCCCGCCTCTCTCTTTGATCGAACCGCCCGAAACGAATGTAACGTGGATCACACGAACGGCCGCACTGTCATGTTCCACTCACTGAATTCACCCGGTCGCCACGGGCCGGGCGATTAGGGTCGGAGTCATGCAGACCTGGCAATCACACCCGGTGCCGCGGGTGTCCGGCACGCCCAAGCCACTGCGGCTCCACGACACCGCCTCGGCCGAGATCCGGCTGACCACCCCGGGTCCGACCGCGACCATGTACGTCTGCGGGATCACCCCGTACGACGCCACGCACCTCGGGCACGCGGCGACCTACCTCGCTTTCGACCTGGTGCACCGGGTGTGGCTGGACAACGGCCACCAAGTCCACTACGTGCAGAACGTCACCGACATCGACGACCCGCTGCTGGAGCGCGCCGAGCGCGACCAGGACGACTGGGTCGTGCTCGGGATGCGCGAGACGGCCCTGTTCCGCGAGGACATGACCGCGCTGCGGGTGCTGCCGCCGCGCGAGTACGTCGGCGCCGTCGAGTCCATCCCCGAGGTCGTCGAGGCCGTCGCCAAGCTCCTGGCCAACGGCGCCGCCTACCACGCCGACGACCCCGAGTACCCCGACATTTACTTCGACCACAAGGCCAGCGGCCACTTCGGGTCGGAGTCGCGCTACGACGAGGCGACCATGGCGAAGTTCTTCGCCGAGCGCGGCGGCGACCCCGACCGGGTCGGCAAGCGCCACCCCCTCGACGCGCTGCTGTGGCGGGTCGCCCGCCCGGGCGAACCGAGCTGGGACAGCGAACTGGGCGCGGGCCGCCCCGGCTGGCACATCGAGTGCAGCGCCATCGCGCTCAACCGGCTGGGCATGGGCATCGACCTGCAGGGCGGCGGCTCCGACCTGATCTTCCCCCACCACGAGTTCAGCGCCGCCCACGCCGAGGCGCTGACCGGCAGGCACCCCTTCGCCCACCACTACGGCCACTCGGCGATGATCGGCCTGGACGGCGAGAAGATGTCGAAGTCCAAGGGCAACCTGGTCTTCGTCTCCCGGCTCAGGGCTGACAACGTCGACCCGATGGCGGTCCGGCTCGGCCTGCTATCGGGTCACTACCGCACAGACCGCACGTGGACGCAGAGCGTGCTCGACGAGGCCCTCGCCCGGATCGGCCGCTGGCGAGCGGCGGTGGACTCGCCCACCGGTCCGGCCGCCGCGCCGCTGATCGCCGAACTGCGTGACCACCTGTCCAACGACCTCGACACCCCGAAGGCCATCGCCGCGATCGACGCGTGGGCAGCCCAGACCGGCACCGACGTCACCGCGCCGGGCGAGGCCAAGGCGGCCATCGACGCACTCCTGGGCATCGCGCTCTGAGCCCGAAGTCCGGGCCGCGTCAGTAGTCGACGCGGTCCGGGCGGGCTTCCCATGCGGTGAACGGGTCGAGTTCCGCACCCGTGCGGATGTGGTCGACCGCGACCGGCCATGACGCCCTGGGCTGGGTGAACACGTCGTAGAAGCGGCGGTCGTCGAAGCCCGCCTTGGCCGCGTCGTGGCGGTCGGCGGCGTAGACGACTCGGTCGACGCGGGCCCACAGGGCCGCCGAGAGGCACAACGGGCACGGCTCGCACGAGGAGACCAGCACGCAGCCGTTGAGCCGGAAGTCGCCGATGGCCTTGCAGGCCAGGCGGATGGCGACGACCTCGGCGTGGGCGGTCGGGTCGAGGTCGGTGGTGACCTGGTTGGTGCCTCGGGCGATGACCTCGTTTCCGCGCACGATGAGCGCGCCGAAGGGGCCGCCGCCTTCCGCGACGTTCTTCCTGGCGAGGTCGACGACCTCGGTCAGCCACGTCAGCACGGCGACACCTCCTGTCACTTCAGGGTTCGGCTCCGGCCGCGGAACTCGGCGACCACCTCGTCGCCGCGGCGCACGGTGACGTCGTAGATGCCGCTGCGGCCGAATCGGGTGCGTTCCTCGGCCACCGCGACCAGCTCGTCGCCCAGGCGGACGGCGGCGACGAAGGTGATGTCGGCGCCCGCCGCGACGGTGACCGGGCCGTGGCTGTTGCACGCGCAGGCGAATGTGGTGTCGGCGAGCAGGAACACGTAGCCGCCGTGGCCGATGGCGTGTCCGTTCACCATCGTCTCGGTGATCCGCATGCGCATGGTGGCCCGGCCGGGCCCGGCGTCGAGCAGCTCGATGCCCAGCGCCGACGACGCGAGGTCGTCGGCGAGCATGCGGGCGACCGCCGTGGGAGTGTGGGGCGCCGCACTCGGCGATGTTGGCTCAGTGGTCACGGTTCCTCGATGCGGTTTCGGCTGGTCGTCAGCATAGTGCGGGTTAATCCAGTCACACGTCGCTTGCCCTTCCGATAGTAGGACGCCAAACTAAATGGGAGGCGGTTCGCGCCGCCGTCACCGCCCCTCAGGAGGATCCGATGTCCGCCCAGTTGCATCGCCCAGCGCACCCGGTCCGCTTCGTGACCGCGGCCAGTCTCTTCGACGGCCACGACGCTGCGATCAACATCATGCGCCGGATCCTGCAGTCCCAGGGCGCCGAGGTGATCCACCTCGGGCACAACCGCTCGGTCCGCGAGGTCGTCGCCGCGGCGATCCAGGAGGACGTCCAGGGCGTGGCGATCAGCGCCTACCAGGGCGGGCACGTCGAGTACTTCACCTACCTGGTCGAGCTGCTCGCCGAGCAGGGCGCGAGCCACATCAAGGTCTACGGCGGCGGTGGCGGCGTCATCGTCCCCGACGAGATCAAACTGCTGCACTCCCGCGGCGTCGAGCGCATCTTCTCGCCGGAGGACGGTCAGACGCTCGGCCTGGTCAAGATGATCAACTCGATGATCGAGGCCTGCGACACCGACCCCGGCAAGGCCGCCCCCGCGACCGCCGACGCACTGCTCGCGGGCGACCAGCGCACCCTGGCCCGCGCCATCACCCAGATCGAGGCGGGCACCCTCGACGACGCGGTCCGCACCGCCATCGGCGAGGCCGCCGCCGCGCGCCGGGTCCCGGTCCTGGGCATCACCGGCACCGGCGGCTCCGGCAAGTCCTCGCTTACCGACGAACTGGTCCGCCGCCTGCGCCTGGACCAGCAGGACAAGCTGCGCATCGCGGTCATCGCCGTCGATCCGACCCGCCGCCGCGGCGGGGGAGCCCTCCTCGGCGACCGCATCCGAATGAACTGCCTCGACGGAGATTCGGTCTTCTTCCGCTCACTCGCGACCCGAGGCGCGGGCTCCGAGGTCCCTGAAGGCCTGTCCGACATCATCGCCGGGTGCAAGGCCGCGGGCAACGACCTGGTCATCGTCGAGACCCCCGGCATCGGCCAGGGCGACGCGGCGATCGTGCCGTTCGTCGACACCTCCCTGTATGTGATGACGCCCGAGTTCGGTGCCGCGTCGCAGCTGGAGAAGATCGACATGCTCGACTTCGCCGACGTCGTGGCGATCAACAAGTTCGAGCGCCGCGGCGCCGAGGACGCGCGCCGCGACGTGGCCCGCCAGCTCGTGCGCAACCGCGAGGCGTTCGGCAAGTCCTGGGAGGACATGCCGGTCTTCGGCACCAGCGCCGCGACGTTCAACGACGACGGCGTCACCGCGCTCTACCAGGAGCTGCGCACACTGCTCGCCGACAAGGGCGTCGCGTTCGCCGAGGGCGTCCTGCCGCACGTCGACGGCCGCGTGTCCACGTCGGCGGCGACCATCGTGCCGCCGTCGAAGGCCCGCTATCTCTCCGAGATCGCCGAGACCGTGCGCGGCTACCACCGCCAGACCGACGCGCAGGTCGAGGCCATCCGAGCGCACACCGCGCTCACCTACGCCACGACCGCGCTGGCCGCCGCCGACGCGCCCACCGCCGACCTCGACCGGCTCACCGCCGAGGCCGCCCGCCGGGTCGACCGCGACACCGAGGACCTGCTGGCGCAGTGGCCCGCCACGGTCGCTCAGTACCGCGCCGACGAACTCGTCGTGAAGGTCCGCGACAAGGAACTGCACACCCAGCTCTGGCGCGACACCCTCTCCGGCAACCGCGTCCCGCGCGTGGCGATGCCCCGCTTCGACGACGAGTCGACCCTGCTCCGCTTCCTGCGCAAGGAGAACCTGCCCGGCGGGTTCCCGTTCACCGCGGGCGTCTTCCCGTTCAAGCGCGAGGGCGAGGACCCGGCCCGCATGTTCGCGGGCGAAGGCGACGCCGAACGCACCAACAAGCGGTTCAAGCTGCTCTCGCACGGCAACCCGGCCACCCGCCTGTCCACCGCGTTCGACTCGGTGACCCTCTACGGCCGCGACCCCGACACCCCGCCGGACGTCTACGGCAAGATCGGCACCTCCGGGGTCTCGATCGCCTCGCTCGACGACATGAAGACGCTCTACGGCGGTTTCGACCTGACCGCGCCGACCACGTCGGTGTCGATGACGATCAACGGCCCCGCGCCGACGATCCTGGCCTATTTCCTCAACACCGCGATCGACCAGCGCGTCGACGCGTTCGTGGTGGAGCACAACCGGCAGCCCAACCCCGAGGAATACCAGGAACTCGCCGCGTGGGCGCTGGCCAACGTGCGCGGCACCGTGCAGGCCGACATCCTCAAAGAGGACCAGGGCCAAAACACCTGCATCTTCTCCACCGAGTTCTCGCTGCGGATGATGGCCGATATCCAGGAATGGTTCATCCAGCACAAGGTCCGCAATTTCTACTCGGTCTCGATCTCCGGATACCACATCGCAGAGGCCGGGGCGAACCCGATCAGCCAGCTCGCGTTCACGCTGGCCAACGGCTTCACCTACGTCGAGTCGTATTTGGCGCGCGGCATGGACATCGATGATTTCGCGCCGAACCTGTCTTTCTTCTTCTCCAACGGCATGGACGCCGAGTACTCGGTGATCGGCAGGGTCGCGCGGCGAATCTGGGCCGTGGCCATGAAGAACCGCTATGGCGCGGGGGAGCGGTCGCAGAAACTGAAGTACCACGTGCAGACGTCGGGCCGTTCCCTGCACGCGCAGGAGATGAACTTCAACGACATCCGCACCACGCTGCAGGCGCTCTGCGCGCTCTATGACAACGCGAACTCGTTGCACACCAACGCCTACGACGAGGCGATCACGACGCCGACCGAGTCGTCGGTGCGCCGGGCCATGGCCATCCAGCTCATCATCAACAAGGAGTGGGGCCTGTCGATGAACGAGAACCCGCTACAGGGTTCCTTCATCATCGACGAGCTGACCGACCTGGTCGAGCAAGCCGTGCTGACCGAGTTCGACCGCATCTCCGACCGCGGCGGCGTACTCGGCGCCATGGAGACCGGCTACCAGCGCGGCCGCATCCAGGACGAGTCGATGCTCTACGAGCACCGCAAGCACGACGGTTCGCTGCCCCTGGTCGGCGTCAACACCTTCCTGCCCACCAAGGGCGAGGAGGACGAGGTCTTCGAGATCGAGCTGGCCCGCGCCACCGAGGACGAGAAGCGGCTGTGCGTCGAGCGGACCCTGGCCTACCAGCAGCGCCACCAGGTCCAGGCCCAGGAGGCGCTGGCCAGGCTACGCGAGGTCGCCGCGTCGGACGGCAACGTCTTCGCCGTGCTGATGGACGCGGCGCGGGTGTGCACGCTTGGACAGATCACCGAGGCGTTCTTCGAGGTGGGCGGCCAGTATCGCCGCAACGTCTGAGTTTGCGGTAGACAGTCCTTCGACAACGGTGTCAAAGACTTCAAAGGGGTAGTTGGGTGAGTGAGTTCAGCCGCGTCGGTGTGGTGGGTTCGGGTCTGATGGGCTCGGGCATCGCGGAGGTCTGCGCCCGCGCGGGCATGGACGTGATCGTCGCCGAGGTCAACGCGACCGCTTTGGACTCGGGGCGCACCCGGATCGAGGCGTCGCTGGCCCGCGGCGTCAAGAACGGCAAGCTCGAGGAGTCCGAGCGCGACGCCGCGCTCGGCCGGATGCGGTTCACCACCGACCTCTCGGACTTCGCCGACCGCCAGGTCACCATCGAGGCCGTCGCCGAGGACGAGGCGATCAAGTCGGAGATCTTCGCGACCCTGGACAAGGTCGTCGAGGACGAGAACGCGATCTTCGCCTCCAATACCTCGTCCATCCCGATCATGAAGCTCGGCATGGCCACCGCCCGCCCGCAGCAGGTCATCGGCGTGCACTTCTTCAACCCGGTGCCGGTGCTGAAGCTCGTCGAGCTGGTGCCATCGCTGCTGACCGCGGGCGAGACGAAGCTGCGCGCGCAGTCGTTCGTCGAGTCCGGACTCGGCAAGCAGGTGATCCTTTCGCAGGACCGCGCCGGGTTCGTCGTCAACGCGCTGCTGGTGCCCTACCTGCTGTCGGCCATCCGGATGCTGGAGTCGGGCTTCGCCTCGGCCGAGGACATCGACAACGGCATGATCCTGGGCTGCGCGCACCCGATGGGTCCGCTGCGCCTGACCGACCTGATCGGACTGGACACCACCAAAGCCATCGCCGACTCGCTGTACTCGGAGTTCAAGGAGCAGCTCTACTCAGCGCCGCCGCTGCTGTTGCGTATGGTTGACGCCGGACTCCTCGGCAAGAAGTCGGGCCGGGGCTTCTACCAGTATTAGCGTACTGGGAGCCGCGGGCTTCCAAGTTACTGGTGAGTGCTACTCATGAGTCGTGCGAAAAAGATGAACGGAAAACGGATCCAGCGTGCGTCGGTGTAATTTCAGGTGAGAACTCAGTCACAGCTCGAGCGTTACTCGAGGGTAATTGTCCAAAGTGACGCAGTGGCAGTCATCGCTTTGCGCGAACAGATCGGGGCGGCGGGCGCGCGCATGGTCGGGACCGGTTCCTACCGGCCCGCCGAGGCCGTGGCCAGCGAGGAGATCGCGGCCCGCTTCGGCCGCACCGGCGACTGGATCCGCGAGCGCACCGGGATCACCTCCCGCCGATACGCGGGCGCCGAGGAGACCGTCGAGGGCATGGCCGTGGTCGCCGGTCGGCGGGCCCTGGACAGCGCGGGCATCCCGGCGGCCGACGTCGACCTGGTCATCGTCGCATCGTGCAGCCAGCCGATCCCGATCCCGAGCGTCGCCGTCGGCGTCGCCGCCCGCCTGGGCGCGCCGACCGCGGCCGCCTACGACCTCAACGCGGCCTGCTCCGGCTTCTGCTACGCCCTGGCGGTGGCCGCTGACGCCATCCGCGGCGGCTCGGCGCGGACCGTGCTCCTGGTCGGCTCGGAGAAGATGACGTCCTGGGTCGACCCGACTGATCTGGGCACGTCGATCATCTTCGGCGACGGCGCGGGCGCGGTCGTGCTCACCGGGTCCGACAGCCCCGGCATCGGCCCGATCGTGTGGGGCAGCGACGGATCGGCCAGCGACCTGATCCACGTGCCCAAGGGCGGCCGGACGATGCACATGGAGGGCCAGGCGGTGTTCCGCTGGGCCACCACCGAGATCCACCCCATCGCGCTGCAGGCGTGCGACAGGGCCGGAGTCCACCCCCGCGACCTGGCCGCGATCGTGCCGCACCAGGCGAATCTGCGGATCGTCGACGCGCTGGCGAAGAAGCTGGGTGCCACCGACGCCGTCGTCGCGCGGGACGTCGTCGACTGCGGGAACACCTCCGCCGCGTCGATTCCCATGGCGATGGACCGGATGCTCGCCGAGGGCCAGGTCGACCCGGACGCGCTCGCGCTGCTGGTCGGCTTCGGCGCCGGGCTCACCTACGCCGCGCAGGTCGTCCGGTTCCCCAGCGCGATGGCCGCGGTGACCAGCTAGGCACTGTCCTGTAAGCCTGGGGCGCCGATAGCGCGTAAACAAACCAAAACCCAAGCGCGGCACCAAACCTAAGTCGACCAACCCACGCCCTCGCCGCACAGGTTAAAACTCAAGCTAGGCCGGGGTGAAGTCGTTGGGGCGTGGGCGCAGGCCCAGCAGCCACTCGACGGCCTGCTCGCATCTCACGGCGGCGAAGCCGTCGCCGAAGGGATTGTCGGCGGGCGCCACGGCGAGTCGTTCCACCTGGCTCAGCACGAGTTTCTCGGCGATGCGGGCGACGAGCGCCCGATCGGGTCCCGTCGTCCACGGGTAGCCGGGGCGGTCCGGTTCGGCCCAGACGCCCGGCTCCCCGCCGACGACCATGGCCGGGACGCCGAAGCTCGGTGCCTGTTCGGCGAGGATGTCGGAGTCGGTGACCACGGCGGCGGCCAGCGACAGCAGGCAGACCTGGCCGGGATGGTCGACCGGTTCGGTGATGGTGACGCGGACCAGCCTGCCGAGGACGTCCTCGGCGCTGACCCGCAGGCCGCTGTCGTACGGGGCGGGGAGCACGACCTCCAGGTCGGGGGTGGCCAGCACCAGGTCGGCCACACCGTGCAGCACCGCGGCGAGTTCGTCGGTGTCGGCCCAGCGGTCCGGGGCGAGCGCGACGAGCACCATCCGGCACGCCCCGCGGACCACCGCGTCCTCCAGGGCGCGGAGGCGGTCGTCGGCGTGTTCGGTGTGCCGGTCGAGGGCGTCGAAGCCCGCGTCGACGGCGGTGCTGCCGACCGTGATCACCTTGGGGCCGCAGTGCGCCTCGCACTCCAGGTTGGCCGCGGCGTCGGTGGTCGCGGCCAGGTGCAGCGAACACACCTGGGCGATCAGCCTGCGGTGGCCCTCCTCGGGGAACGGCGCCGTGAGGTCGTAGGAGCGCACCCCAGCGTCGAGGTGCACCACCGGGATCCGGTGCCAGAACGCGGCCATCGCGGCGCTCACCGCCGTGGCGGTGTCGCCCTGGACGATCACCGCGTCGGGCACCAGGTCGGTGAAGGCGTGGTCGAGGGCGTTGAGGAGGCGGGCGGCCACGCGCGGCGTGGTGCGGTCGGGTTCGGCGCCGATGACCAGGCTCGGCCGCAGGTCGAACGCGTTGAACGTCTCGGCGACCTCGTCGGGGCCGCAGGAGATCACCACCGGGCGGATCCGGCCGCGCAGGCGCATGGCCGCCGCGACCGGGGCGATCTTGACCGCGGCGGACGCGTCGCCCGCGACGAGGCAGACCTGGGGCACTCGCCCCGGGGCGGGTGCGGGCAGCGGGACCAGCGTGTTCGGCATCTGTCCGCCACCCCCCTCACACCGGGATCCCAACTCGGCCGACGTTACCGCCGGTAGTGCGGCAGCCGGATTCGACACGCCGACCTCGTTGTTTCCGATCCCGCCCCCGTCACCCTCCGGAGTTATCGCTCAGGGGTGGATGCGCGGGTTCTGCAGCCGGGTCGCGTAGACGGCGGCCTCGGTGCGCCGGTCGAAGCCGAGCTTGTGCAGCAGCGTCGAGACGTAGTTCTTGACCGTCTTCTCCGCGAGGTAGAGCTGGCTGGCGATCTGGCGGTTGGTCATGCCCTCGGCGATGAGGTCGAGGATCTTGCGCTCCTGCGGGCTCAGCGTGCTGTAGCGCGGGTCCTCGGCCCGGCCGGACCGCAGCCGGTCGAGCACCGTGGCGGTGACCCCCGCGTCGAGCAGCGACCCGCCCGCGGCCAGCGTGCGCACGGCGGAGACCAGGTCGTTGCCGCTGACCTGCTTGAGCATGTACCCGGCCGCCCCGGCCATGATCGCGCCGAACAGGGCCTCGTCGTCGGAGAACGAGGTGAGCATCAGACAGGCGGGCGGCGGCACGATGGCCGAGCGCAGCTCCCGGCACACGCTGACGCCCTCGCCGTCGGGCAGCCGCACGTCCAGGATCGCCACCTGCGGACGCAGCGCGGGCACCCTGGCCAGGGCCTGGGCCGCGGACGACGCCTCGCCGACGACGACGATGTCGGGTTCGGCGTCGAGCAGCTGCTTCAGGCCGCGACGGACCACCTCGTGGTCATCGAGTACGAATACCGAAATGCTCACGGAGTGCTCGCCTCCTCGGCTGCGCTGGTCGCGTGGCGGGGCAGTGGCACCGACCAGATGACCCTGGTCCCGCCCCGTGGGGGTGTCTCGAACACACAGTCGCCGCACCAGCGGCGGGCGCGTTGGGCCATGTTGGCCAACCCGCTGCGGTGGGCGAGTTCGGCGGGCAGGCCCGTCCCGTCGTCCTGTACGAGAAGTTCGAGCCGGGTGGCGGCGCGGTCGACGGTCACCGTGGCCTGGACCCGGGTGGCGCACGCGTGGCGGACCACATTGGACAGTGCTTCCCGAAGCGTGGCGACGAGGTCGAGGTGGACCTCCGGGGGCACCACCGAGTCCAGCGGGCCCTCCATCCGGACGGTCGGCTCGTAGCCGAGGGAGGCCGCCGCGTCGGAGATCGCGCGCAGGATGTCCGCGCGCGGGCTGTAAGACCCGTTCGCGGGCTCCTGCAAGGAGAAGATGCTGCGGCGGATCTCCCGGATGGTCTGGTCGATGTCGGCGACGTGGCTGGCGAGCCGGTCGGCCAGGCTGATCTCGATCGGACCGCGGGTGAGCCCCTGGATGCCGATGCCGACGGCGAACAGCCGCTGGATCACCAGGTCGTGCAGGTCGCGGGCGATGCGGTCGCGCTCCTCGAACAGCGCCAGCCGCTGCCGGTCGTGCTGGGCCTGCGCCGACTCCATCGCCAGCGCGGCCTGGGTGGCGAAACCGTCGACCATCCGCACGTCGTCCTCGTCGAACAGCCGGGCGTCGGCGTCGCGGGCCACGATGAGCACGCCGCGCGGGTGCGGCCCGGTGCGCAGCGGGGCGAACACGGTCGGGCCAAGGCGGGTGACCACGCCGGGGAGGCGACCGAACATCTGGGCCGAGCGGGCCAGCACGGCGTCGCCGAGCTGGTCGATCCGGCGGGCCCGGCCGGTGCTGAAGACGTCGCCCGCCAGGCTCTCCACGACCGGGATGCGCAGACCCTCGAACTGGGTGCGCAGGTCCCCGTCGGCGGCCTGGATCAGCAGCTCGGTGGGGGAGTCCGGGACGGCGACGGCCGCCAAGACCCCACCGGCGGTCTCCCTGGCGCGGCGGGCGAGCAGACGCAGCGCGGGCTGGTCGTCGACGGAGGTGCGCAGCAGCGCGGTGACCTCGTTGGTGGCGCGCAGCCAGGCCTCGCGGCGGTGGCTGCCCTCATAGAGTTTGGCGTTCTCGATCGCCAGCCCGGCCGCGGCGGCCAGCGCGGCGAGGACGTCCTCGTCCTCCTGGGTGAACGGCAGCCCGCCGATCTTGCCGCTGAGCTGCAACTGGCCGAAGACGGTGCCGCGGGATCGGATCGGGACCGCGAGAAAGGACCCGGTCGCGGGGTGGTCGTCCAGGCTGCCCGACTCGATGACCTCGCCGTCCTGGTCGATGACCCGCAGCACGCCGTGTCTTGCCCCGGTCAGGTCGCGGCCCGCGGCCACGACCCGGCGGGTGACGTTGTGCAGTGACAGGTCGCTGCCGACCGACACGACCGCGTCGAGCAGGTGCCGGACCCGCTCCCGGGAGACCTTGGCCGCGGCGGCGAGATCGATCAGGTCGTGGATCAGCGGGCTCGCGGCCTGCTCGACTCCGGGCGCGTCGGAGCGGTGGCGCTGTGCGCCGCTTCCCGCACCCATCTGCAGCACGGCAATCCCGCTTTCCGTCGTGCGGCCGGAGTGTCCGCCCACTTCGGCTCTATAGAAGGGATCGTCCACCTTCTCGCAAGTGATACAGCTATTGGCGGAATCGCGCCAGATCAGTTGTATTGGCGCGTGACCAACGGTCACCCTATTTAGCTCGCCGCGCAAGAGCGATCGCACATTGTCACCGTGAATGCGGACCTCGTTGCCTGGCGCCCGAGACGCGGCCTGGTCAGTGACCTCTTCACGGGGTGTCACGGCCGGTGGTTGTGAGACTACGTTTCGCTACCCCCGGTAACGGCAAGTGGGTCGGCGAGGGTATTTGGACCCTAGTCCATGGGGTAGTTTTCCGGCCGTCTACGGCATTAGGCCCGTTGCATAGCGTGACATTTTCGACTGCTATTCGGTGCCATTTCGAATTGAACAGAACGCCAGGTCACCGTGTCGATCCGGCCTTAGTGAGCCAGCGCAATGTCCACCGGCCTGGCTCGCCACGCAGAATGGTCCTTGAAAGCGGTGCGATATCAATTCGCCAGAATGCGGACGGCTCGGCGCCCAACGCGCGCACGATCATCGCCTTCGCCACCGCCGGGTGGGTGACCGCGGCGGTCCGGCGCCCGTCCGGCGGCGCGTCGAGCCAGCCGCCCACCCGGTCGAGCAGATCCAGCAGTGATTCCCCGCCGTGCGGGGCCGCGGCCGGGTCGGTGAGCCAGACGGCGACCGCGTCGGGCTCGGCGGCGGCGACGTCGTCGAGCGTGCGCCCGCGCCACCGGCCGTAGTCGCAGTCGCGGAGCCGGTCGTCGGACTCGGCCGACAGGCCGAGCGCGGCCGCGGTCTGCGCGCAGCGGGACTCCGGTCCGCGCACCGCGACATCGGCGCTGAGGCCGCCTTCCGCCCCGGGTCGCTCCACCGGTTCGTCGTCGGGAAAGGCCGCGAGCCTGGTCGCCGCCGTCGCGGCATGGCTGACCACCGTCAATGTCCGGCTCATGACATATCCCACCCCACGAACGGCCGCGTTGACACCGTCCCCGTGGCTCCCATACTTTTCAAAGTCGACCCTGATGGTAGAAGGAAGCCGGTGTGACTCCGGCACGGCCGCGCCACTGTGATTGATCCTCGTTGGGGATCACAGTCAGACCCTCCACCGTCGTCCGCTCCAACGACTGGGCCGCGTGAAGCCCGAGGAGGACTCCATGACGCATGCCGTCGCGATTCCCACCCCTATCCCGCTGAGCATCCCGATCCGGCAGATCCTGCCGTACGCGATCTTCGTGGGTGTCCTGTCCCTGCTCGCCCTGTACTTCGTCGGTGCCGAGCAGGGCGCCCTCGCGATCTTCGAGGGCTCCACGGTGCACGAACTCGTCCACGACGCGCGTCACCTGCTTGGCTTCCCGTGCCACTGACCGAAACCGAGCCAGTGCACACCGAGTCATCCGCGTTGACCATGCGTTCGCTGCTGATCTGGGGCCTGCTCGCGGGCCTCATCGGCGGTCTGCTCGCCTTCGGTTTCGCCGCCGCGTTCGGTGAGCCGTCGGTCGAGCGGGCGATCGGGATCGAAGAGGCGGGCGGCGCGACGCACCCGCACGCCGAGGGCACTCCCGCCGAGCACGAGCACGCCGAGGAGGAGGGCTTCACCAGGGCCTTCCAGTCCACGGTGGGCCTGGGCATCGGCGCGGTGCTCTACGGACTCGGACTCGGCGGCCTGTTCGGCGTCGCGTTCGCCTTCGCCTACGGCAGGCTCGGCACCCGCACGCCGCGGGCCACCGCGCTCGCCTTGGCGGGCATCGGGTTCGTCGCGGTCGTGCTCGTGCCGTTCCTGACCTACCCGGCCAACCCGCCCGCCGTCGGCAACCCCGACACCATCGGCGAGCGCACCGGCCTGTTCTTCGCCATGATCGCCATCTCGCTGGTGCTCGTGGTCGCGGCGGTCGCGGCGTCGCGGTCGCTGACTCCGCGCCTGGGCGGCTTCACCGCCGCCACGGTCGCGGCGGTCGGCTACCTCGTCGTGATCACGGCGGTGGCCAAGCTGCTGCCGGGCTTCCAGGAGGTGCCGGAGGGTTTCCCCGGTGACCTGATCTGGAACTTCCGCATCGCGTCGCTGGGCACCTCTGTGGTGCTGTGGGGCGCGATCGGGGTGACCTTCGCGGCGCTGATGCACCGCGGGCTGTCCCGCAAGGCCTGAGCTGACACCGAACCGCGAGTCGCCCGTGTTGGGCGGCTCGCGGTTCGTCGTTCGCGCGGAGTTCGCCCACACCGACGCCGATCGCCCTACGCTGCGGCGACTCGACTTGTGGGGGATGGTTCATGCGGTACGGCTTTGCCCTGATCGTCGCGCTCATGCTCGCGCTGACCGGATGTTCGACCTCCTACGACCCGAACGCGCCGATGGCTGATGTGGCCGAGGTGCGTGCCGACGAGGTCGAGGACTGGGTCGACAAGGTCTGCGCCGTGATGATCGACGCGGGTGGGCCGCTGCGGACCAAGCCCGCGGCCGCGTCGGCTGACCTGGCCGCGACCAAGACGAACCTGGTCACGTACCTGACGAAGGGGTCTGAGGCCCTAGGCGCCGCGGTGAAGCGGTTCGACGAGATCGGTGACGGGCCTGCGCCCGGATCCAAGCGCCTGGTCAAGGACCTCAAGGCCGCGGTGGGAGAGCTCAAGGCCGCCATCGACGCCGCGATCGGCACCGCCCAGTCCGCCGACCCCGCCGACCCGGCGAAGTTCGCGGAGACGGTCATGAAGGCGGGCACGGACCTCGAAGCGGCGGTGAAGGCGGCCGACCTCGACGTCAAGATGCGCGCCGAGTTCGTCGACGCGCAGAAGAAGGCGCCGAACTGTCAGAAGCTGGACTCGCTCAAGTAGCCGCCACGAAGGCGGAGATCGCCGCGGGATTCCCCGCCGGGTGGGTGTGCAGATACGACGCGTGCACGCCGCCCACGGCGAAACCTTCCCGGTGGACGGTTCCCTCGTGGTCGCGCCAGATCCAAGCGGGGGCCTGGCCATGGCTGGGCGTCGTGCGGGTGCGGTGGAACTCGTGGCCGGTGACTCGGGTGCCCTCCGCGTGCAGCGGCGACACGGTGGCCGCCACCGCGTCGCGGTACCCCAGCGCCAGCCTCGGTGTCATTTCGGCTGTCACGGGCAGCACGCCGCACATCGGCAGACTGTCCAATTCGGACGCCAGGTAGAGCAGCCCGCCGCACTCGGCGTGGATCGGGGCGCCGGTCCCGGCCAGGGCGCGGACCTCCGCGCACAGCGACGCGTTGGCCGACAGCACCTCCACATGCTGCTCAGGGAAGCCGCCGGGGAGCACCAGAGCCTTTGTTCCCTCTGGCAGGTGCTCGTCGCGCAGCGGGTCGAGTACGGCGATCTCCGCGCCCGCGGCCCGCAGCAGCTCCACGTGCTCGGTGTAGCCGAAGGTGAAAGCCGGGCCACCGGCGACGGCGATCACCGGGCGGCCGGACACCGCGGTCACCTCCTCGGCCGGATCCCAGGCGGGACCGGGAAAGTCCGCCGCGGACCGCGCGAGAGCGACCACGGCGTCCAAGTCCACGGACATCGCCACGAGATCGGCCATGGCCGCCACCGCGGCGACCGCCGCCGCGCCGTGCTCGATCGCGGGCACCAGCCCAAGATGACGCGACGGCACGTCCACGTCGACCGCCCGCCGCACCGCGCCGAGCACCGGCAGGCCGACGTCGTCGCACGCCTCGCGCAGCACCTGCTCGTGCCGGTCGGACCCGACCTGGTTGAGCACCACGCCCGCCAGCCGCACGCCCGGCCGGTAAGAGCGGAAGCCGTGCAGCACCGCGGCCAGGCTCGTGCTCTGGCCGCGGGTGTCGACCACCAGCAGCACCGGGGCGTCGATCAACTCGGCGACGTGCGCGGTCGAGCCGAAGCCGCCCGCGGCGACCTGGTGACCGATCCGCCCGTCGAACAGCCCCATCACGCCCTCGACCACCGCCACGTCGGCGCCCGCCGCGCCATGGCGGAACAGGGGGCCGATCCGGTGTTCGCCGACGAGGACCGGGTCGAGGTTGCGGCCCGGCCGCCCGCTCGCCAGCGAGTGGTAGCCGGGGTCGATGTAGTCGGGGCCGACCTTGAACGGCGCGTCCGTGTGCCCGCGCCGCCGCAGCGCCGCCATCAGACCGGTGGCGACCGTCGTCTTCCCGCTGCCCGATCCGGGGGCGGCGACGACGAGCCTGGCTACCACTCGATGCCCTTCTGACCCTTCTGGCCCGCGTCCATCGGGTGCTTGACCTTGGTCATGTGCGTCACCAGATCCGCGGCTTCGACCAGCGCGGGCGGCGCGTCGCGGCCGGTGATCACCACGTGCTGGTGGCCAGGCCGGTCGGCCAGTGTCCGCACGACCTCGTCGACATCGATCCAGCCCCACTTGAGGGGGTAGGTGAACTCGTCGAGCACATAGAGGTCGTGTGCTTCGCGCTCGATCCGGCGGGCGATCTCGGCCCAGCCCTCACGCGCGGCCTCGGCGTGGTCGTCCTCGGTGCCCGCCTTGCGCGACCACGACCAGCCCGCGCCCATCTTGTGCCATTCGACCGGGCCGCCCTCGCCGGTCTGCTCGTGCAGCTTCCCGAGCGCGAGGAACGCCGACTCCTCGCCGACCTTCCACTTCGCCGACTTCACGAACTGGAACACCCCGATCGACCAGCCCTGGTTCCACCCGCGCAGCGCGAGGCCGAACGCGGCGGTCGACTTGCCCTTCATCTCGCCCGTGTGGACCACGACCAGCGGCCGGTTGCGGCGCTGGCGGGTGGTGCGGCCGTCCTCGGGGACGATCTCTGGTTTGCCCTGTGGCATCGGTGATCCCCCTTCAGGCCGCGCGTGCGGCACGGACGACGCCCGCGACGGCGTCGGCGGACAGGTCTTCCAGACGCAGCCCGGTGCCGCCGAGCGCGGCGGCCAGCTTGACCGCCAGGCCAAGGCGGACCGGCCCGCTCTCGCAGTCGACCACGACACTCGCCGTGCCCTCGGCCGCGATCATCGACGCCGCTCGGAGCGCATCGCCTACGGCGTCGTGGGCGACCGGCACGGTGGCGCGGCCGTCGGTGACGACGACCAGCAGCGCCCGCCTGCGCGGGTCACGCAGCCGCTCGACGGTCAGTGTCTTGCGGGCCCGCAGCAGCCCGTCGGCCAACGGCGTCCGGCCACCCGTGCGCAGGTCGCGCAGCCGGGCGACCGCGGCCTCCACCGACGACGTCGGCGGGAGGACCAACTCGGCCGACGAACCGCGGAAGGTCACCAGGCCGACCTTGTCCCGGCGCTGGTAGGCGTCGCGCAGCAGCGAGATCACCGCGCCGGTCACCGCCGACATCCGCTTGCGCGCGGCCATCGAGCCCGACGCGTCCACGGCGAACAACACCAGGTTGCTCTCGCGGCCCTCGCGCACGGACTTGCGGACGTCGCCCGCCTTCACGATCAGGGCGGTACCCGCGCGTCCGCGGCTGTGTTGGTGCGGGGCGGCGGCCGTCAGCGTCCCGACGAGGTGCACGCCCGCGCCCTGCGACGTCGACGCCCGCAGCGCGCGTCCGGCGCCCGCCCGCGAACGGGACCGGCGGCCAGGCGCGCCTTCGCCGACGCCCGCGATCTCCAGGTGCCGCGCGCGGAACGCCGGATCCGGGGTGGCCGGGGCCTGCCCACCGGTCGGCGACTCCCGCGGTGAGTCCTGGGAGCCCTGAGTGGGTCCGCTGGGGCCATCGCCAGGCTCCGGCGCGCCACCGCCGGGACCTTCCGGCCCGGGATCGGGGTCCGGATCGGGGTCGGCGTGCTCGGCGGCGTCGCGCAGCGCCTGGTCGAGCTGGTCCTGCTCGATGCCGGGCTCGTCGAACGGGTCGCGCCTGCGCCGGTGCGGCAGCGCCAGCCGGGCCGCGACCCGCACGTCCTCCTCCGCGACCGCGACCGCCCCCCGCCAGGCGGCGTGTGCGGTGTGCGCCGCAGCTCGGCGTCGGGCAGCGACACGGACCTGACGCGGGTCTGCGCGTCGGCGATGCGCGCGGCCGTCTCGCGTTCTGCGGACGCCCACGCCGCGGTGAAGCTACCCGGGTCGTCGTCGAACGCGAGCCGCCGCCGCACGACCTCCGCCCGCGTCGCGACCTCCCGCGCCGCTCGCACCTCGACGGCGAGCCCGAACCGGTCCAGCAGCTGCGGCCGCAGCTCGCCCTCTTCCGGGTTCATGGTGCCGACCAGCAGGAAC
>DATLIA010000361.1:0-52253 GCA_035540215.1 Actinokineospora sp.
GCCGGTCGAGTGCGTCCTGGTGCTTCGAAAGTGTCTGTGTCATGTCCTCTACCCGTGCAATCCGCACTCGGTCTTCGACTGGCCCGCCCAGCGGCCACTGCGCGCGTCCTCGCCCGGCTTGGGCAGCGAGGTGCACGGCGCGCAGCCGATGGAGAGATAGCCGATGCTGACGAGCGGGTTCTCCAAGATCCCGTGGTCGGCGATGTAGGTGTTGAACCGCTCGTCCGACCATGCGGCGATCGGGTTGATCTTCACCAGGCCGTTTCGGTCGTCCCACTGCACGATCGGGGTGTTCGCCCGCGTCGGCGCGTCCACCCGGCGCACACCGGTCACCCAGGCGTCGTAGCCCTTGAGCGTGTTCTGCAGCGGCACGACCTTGCGCAGCGCGCAGCACTTGGTCGGGTCGGTCTTGTTCAGCAGGCCGAACTCGGCCTCCTGGTCGGCCACCGACTGCTCGGCCTCGGCGTTGACGATGCGCACCTCCGGGTACACAGCGGCCACCGCGTCGCGGGTGCCGATGGTCTCCGGGAAGTGGTAGCCGGTCTCCAGGAACAGGATGTCGATCTCGCGCTTGGCCTGGTAGGCCAGGTCGATCAGCACCGCGTCCTGCATGTTGGACGCCACGATCCAGCGGTCGCCGAAGGTGTCGCGCACCCACGCGAGCGCCTCGACGGCGTCGACGTCGGCGAGTTCCTTCTCGGCCCACTCGGCGAGCTTCTTCAGCTCCGTCACCTTGACACCCCACCTTGCGTCAGTTGGGACTCGCCTCGCACTGTGTTGAATGGTTCGGTCGCAAGCTCCCTCACTTCGAGACCCCCGTTGGCAGGTTGAGCCCGACGAACTTGACCGTGAAAACGCGCCTGCAACTCGTGCACAGCCAAGCCGCGTGCGGCTCCTCCTGCGGGCGCAGGTCTTCATCGCCGCAGTAGGGGCAGTGGAACGGCGTCGCGCGCTCACTCATCGCAGATCCGCCTCGTCAGCCCGCGTGACCCACTGCGCGAACCGCTCGTCCGCGTTCCGCTTGGCCACGAAGTTGCGCACGACCCGCTCGACGTACTCGGGCAGCTCGGCGCCGGTGACCTTGTGGCCACGCAGTTTGCGGCCGAAGCCCGCGTCGAGGCCGAGGCCGCCGCCGAGGTGCACCTGGAAGCCCTCGACCTGGCTGCCGTCGGCGTCGGTGACGATCTGGCCCTTGACCCCGATGTCCGCGGTCTGGATGCGCGCACAGGAGTTCGAGCAGCCGTTGATGTGCACCGAGATCGGCGCGGTGATGCCGTCGGTGATGTCGACCAGGCTCGCTTCGAGCTTGGTGACCAGGTCCAGCGCGCGGGCCTTGGTCTCCACGATCGCCAGCTTGCAGAACTCGATGCCGGTGCAGGCCATCACACCGCGCCGCCACGGCGACGGGTTGGTCTGCAGACCCAGCCGGGTCAGCTCGGCCTGCAGGGCCGGGACCTCGGACTCGGGCACGTCGAGCACGACGAGCTTCTGCTGCGGGGTGAACGTGATCAGGGTCGACCCGGCCCGCTCCACCGCCTTGGCCACCTCGACCAGCACCGACCCGGACACCCGGCCCGCGACCGGCGCGGCGCCGACGTAGAACTTGCCGTCCTTCTGCTTGTGCACACCCACGTGGTCGCGGGGGACCGCGGGGACCTCCGGCGCCGGGCCGTCGATCAGCTTGCGGCCGAGGTACTTCTCCTCCATGACCTCGCGGAACTTCTCCGCACCCCAGTCCTTGACCAGGAACTTGATGCGCGCGCGGTGGCGCAGGCGGCGGTAGCCGTAGTCGCGGAAGACGCTGATCACCGCGCCGTAGACGTCGGCGACCTCGTCCAGCGGCACCCACGCGCCGAGGCGCTGGGCGATCATCGGGTTGGTCGACAGGCCGCCGCCGACCCAGACGTCGAAGCCGGGGCCGTGCTCGGGGTGGTTGACGCCGACGAACGCGACGTCGTGGATCTCGTGGGCCACGTCCGGCAGACCGGAGACGGCCGACTTGAACTTGCGCGGCAGGTTCGAGAACGCCTTGTCGCCGATGAACCGGCGCTTGATCTCCTCGATCGCGGGTGTGCCGTCGATCACCTCGTCCACAGCGATGCCCGCGACCGGCGAGCCGAGCACGACGCGCGGGCTGTCGCCGCAGGCTTCCATCGTGGTCAGGCCCGCGTCCTCCAGCTTTGCCCAGATGGTGGGCATGTCCTCGACCCGGATCCAGTGGTACTGGATGTTCTGCCGGTCGGTGATGTCGGCGGTGTCGCGCGCGTAGGTCTGCGACACCTCGCCGATCACCCGCAGCTGCTGGGTGGTCACCGCGCCGCCGTCGATGCGGATGCGGAGCATGAAGTACTCGTCGTCGAGCTCCTCGGGCTCCAGCGTCGCCGTCCGGCCGCCGTCGATCCCCGGCTTGCGCTGGGTGTAGAGCCCGTACCAGCGGAAACGCCCCCGCAGGTCGCCAGGGTCGATGCTGTCGAAGCCGCCCTTGGCGTAGATGTTCTCGATGCGCGCGCGCACGTGCAGCGGGTTGTCGTCCTTCTTGGACCGCTCGTTGGGATTCAGCGGCTCTCGGTAGCCGAGCGCCCACTGACCCTCACCCCGGCGGACCGGAGTGCGGGCCGGGGCGGTCTTCGGGGGTGTGGTGGGAGACACCGGCTGTCCTCCGGGGTTGGGGCGTCGCGCGCGCCGACCAGTACCCCGTCAGAACAACTGGGAGAACTCAGCCGACGTGCCCGAGCGCCTGCTGAAAGTGAGATAGCGGCGACGGGTCAGATGTACTGACGGCACATCGCGCTGGAGACGCGACGGAAGTCGACGTGGCGGCGGGCCACGAGGAAGACTTCGGTCGCTGACATGCGGCAAGCCTCCCATGCGTCCACGGTGTGGTCCACCTCCATCCGCATGGTGGGATTGACGTCACGCACTTGCGCCGAGGGGGATAACTCGTTCTCACCGCGCCTGCGAGGATGGGGCCGTGCCCTCCGTCCTGCCTGATGGCGAACCCGCGCCCGCCGACGGCGCGCTGCCCTCCACCGCTCTCGCGGGACTGGGCGCGCGCCCGTTCGGCGTCTACGTCCACGTCCCGTTCTGCGCCACCCGCTGCGGCTACTGCGACTTCAACACCTATACGCCGGGGGAGCTGGGCACGTCCGCGTCGCCCGCGTCCTGGTTGGAAGGGCTCAAGCGCGAGCTGGACCTTGCCGCCCACGTGCTGGGCACCCCGCCCGCGGTCGACACCGTGTTCGTCGGCGGGGGCACGCCGTCGCTGCTCGGCGCCGACGGGCTCGGCGAGGTGCTGGCGGCGGTCCGGTCCACGTTCGGCCTGGCCGCGGGCGCCGAGGTGACCACCGAGTCCAACCCGGAGTCGACCTCGCCGGAGTTCTTCGCGGGCATCCGTGACGCCGGATATACCCGGATCTCCTTGGGCATGCAGTCCGCCGCCCGCCACGTGCTCACAGTGCTGGACCGCACCCACACGCCCGGCCGCGCCGTCGACGCCGCCATCGAGGCGCGCGCCGCGGGCATCGACCACGTCAACCTCGACCTCATCTACGGCACGCCGGGGGAGCGGCCCGAGGACCTCGCCGCGTCACTGGACGCCGTCCTCGCCGCCGGGGTCGACCACGTCTCGGCGTACGCGCTGATCATCGAGGAAGGCACGGCGCTGGCCCGCCGGATCCGTCGCGGCGACCTGCCCGCGCCGGACGACGACGTGCTCGCCGACCGCTACGAGCAAGTGGACGAGACCCTGTCGGCGGCCGGGCTGACCTGGTACGAGGTGTCGAACTGGGCGTCGTCGGACGACGCCCGCTGCCGCCACAACCTGGGCTACTGGCTCGGCGGCGACTGGTGGGGCGCGGGGCCGGGCGCGCACAGCCACGTCGGCGGCGTGCGCTGGTGGAACGTCAAGCACCCCGCCCGCTACGCCGAACTGCTGGCCGCTGGCACGTCGCCCGCGGCGGGCCGGGAGCGGCTGTCGGCCGACGACCAGCGGGTCGAGCGGGTGCTGTTGGAACTGCGGCTGTCCGACGGCCTGGCGTTGGACGCGCTGGACGACGCGGGCCGCGCCGAAGCCGATCTCGCCGTGCGTGACGGCCTGCTCGACGCCCCGTCGCTGGCCGCTGGCCGCTGCGTGCTCACCTCACGCGGGCGTCTGCTCGCCGACGCCGTCGTGCGCCGCCTGACCTGACGGGATCCGCCAGCCCTTGATCATCTGGCTGATCAGGTGGCTGTACTCGTCACGCAGCCTGCGCTGGTCCCCGGGCGCGGCCTCGGCCAGCGTCGTGCCCGCCGAGCCGAGCATGGAGAACATGATCCGCGTCGCGGTGCCCAGTGGCACCGGCTCGATCTCGCCGGTGGCGATCAGCGCGGTGATCAGCTGCTCGATGATGCCGTAGGCGTAGGTCCCCTCGGCCAGATGCCACTCGGGCCAGCCCAGCGCGGCTGGCGCCTCCCGCCACACGATGCGGCTGTAGGTCGGGTCGAGGCACTGGTCGAGGAAGGCGTCGAGAGCCCAGAGCGCGCCTTCCCACGGGTTGCTTGCCTTCGCCGCCAGCGCCGTCACGTTGGCGACGGCCGTTGATTCCAGCTTGTCGTGCACAGCCCTGAACAGCGCCTGCTTGTTGCTGAAGTGGTGGTAGACCGCGCCCCGCGTCGCGTTGATGTCGGCGGCGACGTCCTCAAGCGCGGTTTTCGCGAACCCGTCGGCGGCGAACCGCCTGGTGGCGGCATCGATCAAGGCGGCGCGGGTGGCGTCGGAGTACTGCTCGCGCCTGCTCTTGACGGTCGACATGGTGTAGAACGATAGTGACATACACGGTGTATGTAACCAACGCAGGGAAGGTGAAGCGATGACCGAGACGTTGTTCAACCCCTTCGCGCCAGGATTCGACGAGGATCCGTATCCGCACTACGCCGAACTGCGGTCGGCCGACGCGGTCCAGGAACACCCGCTGGGCTTCTGGTACGTCTCCCGCTTCGAGGACGTGACGACCCTGCTGCGCTCCGGCCTGTCGGTCGAGCCGCGGCACCTGGCGCCCCACCCGGTGCGTGACGAGATGCGCAAAGCCGCGGGCGGCAACGACAGCGACTGGCGGCTGGGTGGCCTGTCGATGCTGGACCGCGACCCGCCCGACCACACTCGCCTGCGCGGCCTAGTGGCGAAAGTCTTCACCCCGCGCGCGATCAACGCCCTCACGCCCAACATCACCGCACTGGTCGACACCGCGCTGGACCGGATGGCCGACCTCGGCCGGTTCGACGTGGTGGACGAACTCGCGTTCCCGCTTCCGTTCGCGGTGATCACCGACATGATGGGCATGCCGCCGACCGACGAGGCCCGGCTGCGTGAGCTGACCGGGACCCTCGTCCGGTCGCTGGAACCGGTGGTCGACCCGGAGCTGGCCGCCCGGATCGGCGAGTCCGACCGCGAGTTCGCCCGGCTCACCGCCGAAGCCATCGCCTGGAAGCGCGCCAACCCAGCCGACGATCTCCTCACCGCCCTGATCGCCGCCGAGCACGAGGGCGACGTCCTCAGTGACGACGAACTGATCGCCCAGGTCGGCCTGCTCTACGTGGCGGGCCACGAGACCACGGTGAACCTGATCTCCAACGGCGTCGTCGCCCTGCTGCGGAACCCCGACCAGCTCGCGGCCCTGCGCGCCGACCCGTCGCTGATCGACAACGCGGTCGAGGAACTGCTGCGCTACGACAGCCCGGTCCAACTCAGCCGCCGCATCACCACGTCGGCGTTCGAGCTGGCGGGACGCGAGATCCCGGCGGGCATCTTCGTGATCGCCGGCCTCGCCTCGGCCAACCACGACCCGGACCACTGGGGCCCTGACGCGGCCGAGCTGCGCCTGGACCGCCCGAACGCCCGCCACCACGTCTCCTTCGGCGCGGGCCCCCACCACTGCCTCGGCGCGGCCCTCGCCCGGCTGGAAGGCCGCATCGCCCTGGGCAGGCTGGTCGAACGGTTCCCGGATCTGGCTTTGGACGGACCGGTGGAGTGGAACGGAAGGATCAATCTCCGTGGCGCGGCGAAGGTCCCCGTGACGGTGTGACCCCCATGTACCCCCAGCTCGCCGCGACAGCCGACAACGTCCTCCTGCGCGCGTCGCTCAGCTCGTCGGCGTTGGCGAGGTAACAGCGCTCTCGGTCCTGCACGCGTCAGCCTGGACCTCTTGCGCCTTCGGGAACCTCGTGCGCAGCTCTTCGGCGAGTTCGGTCCGCTTGACTCCGGGTGCGACGTCGATCCACACCGATGCGGGCAGGGCCTCCGGGCGGGCGAGCTTCACAAGATCGGGCTGGTCCTTGAAGATCACCTTGAACCGCTCGTAGGCCTGCTGCTTGGTCTCGGTCTTCGTCGCGGCCACGCGTTGATCGGAGCGCAGCGCCGTCTCCGTGGCCTGCATTTCCGCGTCGGTGTCGAGGTAGACAACCACTTGTTCCGGATACGACCCACAGTCGTTGATGGGTGTCTGCGCGGGCGAGTTGCGGTTGAGCTCGATCGCGCATGGGTCAGCCTTGACCTCGTCCGCCTTTGGGAACTTCGCGCGCAACTCTTCGGCGAACTCGGTCCGCTCGACCCCAGGGGTGACTCCGATCCACACCGACGCGGGCAGGGCCTCCTGGCGGGCGGATGCCAGTTCAGGCTTGCCTTTGAAGATCACCTTGAACCGCTCGTAGGCCTGCTGTTTCGTCTCGGTCTTCGTTGCGGCCACGCGTTGATCGGAGCGCAGCGCCGTCTCCGTGGCCTGCATTTCCGCGTCGGTGTCGAGGTAGACAACCACTTGTTCCGGGTGCGTCCGGCATTCGTCGGCACCTGCGGCGGGCCCAGGCGCCGACGACCCCGATGACGGTTCGCACGCGACCAGTGTCAGACAGGCGAGTGCCAGGAGAGCGGGGCGCATGACCGCACCCTGTCACACGTCCACGGGCGCCCGGCGCTTGGTGATCCACCAGGCCAGCAGTCCGGCCGGGAAGAACATCAGCACGCCGTAGACCGCGCCCGGCACCGCCAACGCCGAGTTGTTCATGACCGTCAGCGCGATCGTGATCGCCAGCGTGCTGTTGTGGATGCCGACCTCGAAGGCCGACGCGATCGCCTGCTTCTCGTTCACCTTCGCCAGCCGCGGCACGTAGTACCCGAGCGCCAGGCTGAGCACGCACAGCAGCAGCGCGACCAGGCCGACGTCACGCAGGTATCCGGCCAGGTTGGCCCGCTCGGCCACCAGCGCCCCGACGATCACCGCGACCAGGACCACGATCGAGGCGATCTTCACCGGCTTGCGCATCCGGTCGGCGAACTCCGGCCACCGCCGGTTCACCGCCATCCCGATGGCCACCGGGATCAGCACGATCGCGAAGACCTGGATCATCTTGCCGACCTGCAACCCGAGTGACGCGTCGCCGTCCATGAACCCCGCCACCGCCAGGTTGACCACGATCGGCAGCGTGAAGACCGCCAGCACCGAGTTGATCGCCGTCAGCGTGATGTTCAGCGCGACATCGCCGCCCGCGAGGTGGCTGAAGATGTTCGCCGTCGTCCCGCCGGGCGACGCCGCGAGCAGCATCATGCCCACCGCAAGCACCGGCGACAGGTCGAACAGCAACACCAGCCCCAGACACACCAGGGGCAGCACCAGCACCTGCACTCCCAACGCCAGCAGCGCGGCGCGGGGGAATCGAGCGACTCGGGTGAAATCCGCGACCGTCAGGGACAGTCCGAGGCCGAACATGACGATCGCGAGCGCGATCGGCAGGAAGACGGTGGTCAAGGTCGATGAGGCCATGGTCACTCCCTCGCTCTAGTGCGAGAATGGTTCAGATAAACCGGACAAAGCCGCAATAGTCATGTCCGAAACGTGATCCCCGCACCGAGTCGCCCATGGGCACCGGCCGCTCCGTAAACTTGGCCGAAAGGGAGGTGTCGCGTGGTCAGTTCGGAGGAGCGCAGGCTCGAAGTCCTGCGTGCGATCGTGGCCGACTACGTGCACAACCAGGAGCCGGTCGCGTCCAAGGCGATCGTCGAACGGCACAACCTCGGTGTGTCCAGCGCGACGGTGCGCAACGACATGGCCTCGCTGGAGGAAGACGGCTACATCACCCAGCCGCACACCAGCGCGGGCCGCATCCCCACCGACAAGGGCTACCGGATGTTCGTCGACCGCCTCAGCGACGTGAAGCCGCTGAGCACCGCGGAGCGGCGAGCCATCCAGAGCTTCCTCGACGGCGCGATCGACCTCGACGACGTCATGCGCCGCAGCGTGCGTCTCCTCGCCCAGCTGACCAGGCAGGTCGCGGTCATCCAGTACCCGACGCTGACCACGTCCACCGTGCGCCACGTCGAGATCGTCAGTATCACCCCGGCCCGGGTCATGATGGTCCTCATCACCGACACGGGCCGCGTCGACCAGCGCATGGTCGACCTCGGTGACGTGGTCACCGACGAGACCATCGCCCGACTGCGCACCACCCTCAACTCGACCCTCGCGGGCAAGCGCCTCGCCGACGCGGCGGCCAAGGTCGCCGAGCTGCCCGAGGCCGCCCCAGGCGACCTGCGCGACGTGATGACCAGGCTGTCCACGGTGCTGGTCGAGTCACTGGTCGAGCACCCGGAGGAGCGGCTGGTCCTGGGCGGCACCGCCAACCTGACCCGCAACGCCGCCGACTTCCCGCACTCGCTGCGCCAAGTGCTTGAGGCGCTGGAAGAGCAGGTAGTGGTGCTCAAGCTGCTCGCCGCGACGGCAGACCCTGGCACCATTGTGGTGCGCATCGGCGAGGAGAACGAGGCCGAGGAGATGCGCAGCACGTCGGTGGTTTCCATCGGCTACGGCACTCGTGCGACCCTGCTCGGTGGCATGGGCGTCGTCGGGCCGACCCGCATGGACTACCCGACGAACATCGCCGCGGTCCGCGCGGTGGCGAACTACGTCGGCGACATTCTCGGCAAGTAACGGCAATTCAAGGCAATCGGAGTGCCCCGGGGTACCCGGGGCAGGAGGACTGACAAGGTGGCGAGGGACTACTACGGCGCGCTCGGAGTCCGGAGGGACGCGAACTCCGACGAGATCAAGCGCGCCTACCGCAAGCTCGCGCGCGAGCTGCACCCGGACATCAATCCGGACGAGGCGGCGCAGACGCGCTTCCGCGAGGTCACCGCAGCCTACGAGGTCCTCTCGGACCCGCAGAAGCGCAAGATCGTCGACATGGGCGGCGACCCGCTCGGCAACGGCGCGGGCGGTGGCGGCGGCCAGGACCCGTTCGGCGGGTTCGGCCTCGGCGACATCATGGACGCCTTCTTCGGCGGTGGCGCCGGTGGCGGCCGCGGCCCGCGCAGCCGGGTCCAGCCGGGCTCCGACGCGCTGCTGCGCATCCAGATGACGCTGGAGGAGTGCGCCACCGGCGTCAGCCGCGAGATCGCCGTCGAGACCGCGATCCTGTGCGACCTCTGCCGTGGCTCGGGTTGTTCCGACGGCACCTCACCGACTACCTGCGACACGTGTGGCGGTCGCGGCGAGGTCCAGTCGGTGCAGCGGTCGTTCCTCGGCCAGGTCGTCACGGCCCGGGCGTGCCCGGTCTGCCGCGGCCTCGGCGAGGTCATCCCCGACCCGTGCCGCCAGTGCGCGGGCGAGGGCCGGGTCCGGGCCCGCCGGACGATCACCGCCAAGATCCCGCCCGGTGTCGCCGACGGGATGCGCGTGCGGCTGTCCGGCCAGGGTGAGGTCGGTCCCGGTGGCGGTCCCGCGGGCGACCTCTACGTCGAGGTCGAGGAACTCCCGCACTCCACGTTCGAACGCGCGGGCGCCGACCTGCACTGCACCCTCCGCGTCCCGATGACCACGGCTGCGCTGGGCGCGGTCGTGCCGCTGGAGACGCTCGACGGTCCGCTCGACATCGAGCTCGAGCCAGGCACCCAGCCCGAGACCGAGCTCGTGATGACCGGTCGCGGCCTGCCGCGCCTGCGCTCCACCGGCCGAGTCGACGGCCGCGGCGACCTGCACGTCCACATCGAGGTCGAGGTCCCCACCAAACTCGACACCCGACAGACAGAGTTGCTGCGCGAACTCGCCGAACTCCGCGGCGAAGAGGAACACACCCTGGCCGCGGCCAGCGCCCGCACGGGTGGGCTGTTCTCCCGGCTGCGCCAGCGCCACGCCCGATGACCCTGGCGCTGTTCCTGATCGACGCACTGCCAACCGGCCCGTTCACCCTGGACGGGCCGGAAGGCCGTCACGCCGCCGCCGTCCGCCGCCTGCGCGTCGGCGAGGAGCTGCTTGTGTCGGACGGCAGGGGAGCGGTCGCGCACTGCGTCGTGGAGACAGCGGGCCGCGACTCGCTAGACCTGTCGATCAAACGCAGGTGGGACGAACCCCAGCCGACCCCGCGCGTGATCATCGCCCAGGCCCTGGCCAAAGGCGACCGCGGCGAACTCGCCGTCGAACTCGCCACCGAAGCGGGCGCCGACGAGATCATCCCCTGGCGAGCCGCCCGCTCCATCACCAAATGGGAAGACGGTCCACGCGGCGACAAGGCACTGGCCAAATGGCGTTCGACAGTCCGCGAAGCCGCCAAACAAGCCCGCCGCGCCTGGGTCCCGACCGTCACCGAACCCATGTCGACCCGCGCACTTGTTGACAGGGCAAGAGAAGCAGCGCTGACCCTGGTGCTCGAAGCGGATCGATCCACCCACATGGCCGACGTCGAATTGCCGGAATCCGGCGACGTCCTACTGATCGTCGGACCAGAGGGCGGCATCACCGAAGACGAGATCAACGCCTTTGAACAGGCACGTTCCCGCGCGATCCGCCTCGGCCCCGCCGTACTGCGCACCTCGACGGCCGCGGCGGTCGCGCTGGGAGCCATAGGAGTACGCACCGCAAGGTGGCGCTGACCCTTAGCGAGGGTCTACCCTTTGTCCTGCAACGCGATCATCAATT
Organism: Actinokineospora sp.; assembly: GCA_035540215.1. GTDB lineage: Bacteria > Actinomycetota > Actinomycetes > Mycobacteriales > Pseudonocardiaceae > Actinokineospora. The sequence continues at coordinate 10,938 of DATLIA010000361.1, forward strand.
CGATCGCCCGCGAAAGCTACCGCTGGACACCTCCCCCCTCGGTCCAGCGGCCGCCGCGCGGGGGTGGTGGGGCGACCCCCAGGCTCCATCACCCCGCGCGGCATCCTCTGGGCCACCCTGCTCGCCTTCGGCTCGCCGGGTCGTCCGCGTTCTCTCTGGGGGCCGAGCCCCCAGACCCCCACGGTGCGTACTCGAACGTTCCAGCGTGGGTTCGCTCGCCTGCGGCTCGCATGGCTGTGTAACCAATGGGGTTGTCGCCAACGGTGCGTACTTGAACGTTCCAGCGTGGGTTCGCTCGCCTGCGGCTCGCATGGCTGTGTAACCAATGGGGTTGTCGCCAACGGTGCGTACTCGAACGTTCCAGCGTGGGTTCGCTCGCCTGCGGCTCGCATGAGTGTGTAACCAACAGGGATTCAGGTTCAGGTCTCGCCGCGTCCACGGGTGGGTGGCGTCGATGGGCCGACTGGGTTTGTTGGCGGGATTGTGTGCCCGTGCGGATGGTGTCCGGGCATCCTTGGTCGTCGACCGAGGGGGGCGCGTGGCTGATCCGAACTGGAAGACGAAGAATGGCAAGCCGATTCTCATCGAGGAGCCGAAGAAGGCTGGGGCGGCGGTAGCAGCGCTCGCCGTGGGGGCTGCGGTCGCGTTGGGGGGTGGAGGTGCCTTCGGGGTAGAGGTCGGATCGACGGTTGAGTCCCAGGCGGGCAGGGTGGTGGATCGGGCGACTGACAAGGCGGTCGACTCGGCCAGGGGGCATGGGCGCAATGCCAAAAGAGACAAGGCATTGCTCAAGCGGGGCGTGAAGGTGCTCAGGGAGCAATTCGACAACCAGTTCCAATGCGCGGTGCACTCATACGGGCAAATCCGGGACTTCTTCCTGCGCACACCGTGCACGAAACTTCACCGAGAGCTTGTCGTGGTGATCGGTCGGGATCAGGCGATGTTCGTTGTGGCGATCGCTTGGGTACACATGCCGTCCGCGGGCGATGCGGCTCAGCTCAAGGGGCTTGTTGATCGGGACGGTACGGGAAACGTGTCGGCTATCGCCTCGTCAGCGCTTGGTCTTGCCGGGGTGCGATACACGGGCAAGTACTACGGCTCGCGTCTCGATGGGGACATCGTGGTCATCGGGGAGGCCGCGGTGGTCAGTGGACATCCGACTTTCGCGGAGCTTGACGGTGCGGCGGAGACAGCGGCGTCGCTGGACGAGCCAGACTGACCAACCCGGTGGGCCGTCGGACTGAACTTCCCGGCCGTCCCCTGGAGCCGTTGGTGGGCTCGCTAGCCTGGCGCGTATGAGCGCGGACTGTCTCTTCTGCAAGATCATCGCCGGTGATATCCCCTCGACCGTCGTCTACCAGAACGACGCGGTCTACGCGTTTCGGGACATCAGTCCGCAGTCGAGGGTGCACGTGCTTGTCGTGCCGCGGGTGCACCACGAGGACGCCAACGAGCTGGCCGTCGCCGATGCCAAGTTGCTTGGCGAGGTGATCACCGCGGGGGCCGAAGTGGCCCGGATCGAGGGAATCGACGAGTCCGGATACCGATTCGTGTTCAACACCGGAGACGACGCGTGTCGGACGGTTTTCCACGCTCACCTGCACGTTCTCGGTGGCGAGCAGCTCGCGGGGTTCGGTCGCTGAGCCGGTTTCTCCGGTGCGCGCTGTCGGTCGCGGGGTCTAGCATCGAGATCAGCACCTGACATCCGAGCGCGAAGGCAGGACCGAGAGCACGTGACCGGCACAGACCCACGATCGCCCGACGCGCCCACCCCGCAGCACGATGCCCAGTCACGGTTCTCCATCCCCGAAGGCGCCGTCCTGGCCCTGCTCGGATCCCGCGACGAGAACCTCCGCATCGCCGAGGACATGCTCGACGCCGATGTACACGTCCGCGGCAACGAGGTGACCCTGTCGGGCGCCCCCGCCGACGTCGCGTTCGCCGAGCGGGTGTTCACCGAACTCGCGACCCTGGCCACCCGCGGCCAGCAGGTCGGCCCGGACACGGTCCGCCGCACCATCACCATGCTCTCCGGCGACCAGGCCGAGTCGCCCGCCGACGTGCTCAGCCTCGACATCCTGTCCCGGCGCGGCCGCACGATCCGGCCCAAGACGCTCAACCAGAAGCGCTACGTCGACTCGATCGACGCCAACACCATCGTCTTCGGCATCGGCCCCGCCGGTACCGGCAAGACCTACCTGGCGATGGCGAAGGCCGTGCAGGCGCTGCAGGCCAAGCAGGTCACCCGCATCATCTTGACCCGGCCCGCGGTCGAGGCGGGGGAGCGGCTCGGCTTCCTCCCCGGCACCCTGTTCGACAAGATCGACCCCTACCTGCGCCCCCTGTACGACGCGCTGCACGACATGATCGAACCCGAGTCGATCCCGCGCCTGATGCAGGCGGGCACGATCGAGGTCGCCCCCCTGGCATATATGCGTGGTCGGAGCCTTAATGAGGCGTTCATCATCCTGGACGAGGCGCAGAACACCACGCCCGAGCAGATGAAGATGTTCCTCACCCGCCTGGGCTTCGGATCCAAGATCGTCGTCACCGGCGACATCACCCAGGTCGACCTCCCCGGCGGCCAGCGCAGCGGGCTCCGTGTCGTCAAGGACATCCTGACCGGCGTCGACGACATCCACTTCGCCCAGCTGACCAGCCAGGACGTGGTGCGGCACCGGCTCGTCGGCGACATTGTCGACGCCTACGAGCGCTGGCAGGACGCCCAGGACGCGGCCGAGGAGGCCCATCGCGGCCCGGTTCGCGCGGGCGGTCGCAGGCCCGGGCGCTGAACCGGAGACAATGACCCCGTGAGTATCGAGATCGCCAATGAGTCCGGGGTGGCGGTCGACGAGGCGTCCATCGTCGCGGCGGCCCGCTTCGCCCTTGACCGCATGAACGTCAGCAAGCTCGCCGAGCTGTCGGTGCTGCTCGTGGAGTTGGACGTCATGTCCGACCTGCACGAGCGGTGGATGGACCTGCCAGGTCCGACCGACGTCATGGCCTTCCCCATGGACGAGTTGGAGTCGGCCCGCCGACCCGACGCGCCCGAGGCGGGGCCCGCGCTGCTCGGCGACATCGTGCTGTGCCCAGCCTTCGCCAAGGACCAGGCCCGCAAGGCAGGGCATGGCCTGATCGACGAGCTGCACCTGCTGACCGTGCACGGCGTGCTCCACCTGCTCGGCTACGACCACGCCGAGCCCGCCGAGGAACGCGAGATGTTCACGCTGCAGAAGCGCATCCTCGCCGACTTCCGCACCGCGACGTCCGAGGCGAAGCGCCGCGCCGCGCAGCGCATCGAGGACGACAAGCTGCTCGGCACGGTCGGTCTGGGCGAGACGGACAAGGAAACCTGAGCCAGTGTCCGCGGACTCCGCCGGTCTCCTTGTCGTCGCCGTACTCCTGATCCTCGCGGCGGGCTGTTTCGCCGCGGCGGACGCCGCTCTGTCGGCGGCGTCCAAGGCGCGTGTCGAAGGTCTGCTCCGCGCGGGCCGCACCGGCGCGCGCCAGCTCCTCGCCGTGGTCAACGACCGCCCCCGCCACATCAACCTGCTCCTGCTGCTGCGGCTGAGCTGCGAGTTGGCCGCGACGGTGCTCGTCGCCGTGGTCTGCCTGCGGTCGATCACCCCCGGCTGGGTCGCCGGGCTGGTCGCGGCGCTGGGCATGATCGTCGTGTCCTACGTCCTCGTCGGGGTCGGCCCGCGCACCATCGGCCGCCAGCACCCGTACGGCGTCGGCCTGATCGCCGCGGGCCCGGTCCGCGCGCTGGGCACGGTGCTCGGCCCGCTGTCGAGGTTCCTGATCCTCGTCGGTAACGCGATCACCCCCGGCAAGGGCTTCCGCGAGGGACCGTTCTCCTCGGAGGTCGAGCTGCGCGAGCTGGTCGACCTGGCCGAGGAGCGCGGCGTCGTCGACGCCGACGAGCGCGAGATGATCCACTCGGTCTTCGAGCTGCGCGGCACGATCGCCCGCGAGGTCATGGTCCCGCGCACCGAGATGGTGTGGATCGAGCAGACCAAGACGGTCCGGCAGGCGTTAATGCTGTCGCTGCGCACCGGCTACACCCGCCTGCCGGTGATCGGCGAGAGCGTGGACGACGTTGTCGGCGTGGTCAACCTCAAGGACCTGGTCCGCGCCTGGGTCGAGTCCGCCGCCGAGACACAGGCGGTCCGCGAGCTGATGGGCCCCGCGACTTTCGTGCCGGACACCAAGCCGGTCGACGACCTGCTGCGTGAGATGCAGGTGTCGAAGAACCACCTCGCGATCCTGGTCGACGAATACGGCGGCACCGCGGGTCTGCTCACCATCGAAGACATCCTCGAAGAGATCGTCGGCGAGATCACCGACGAGTCCGACACCGACGACCGGCCGCCGATCGAACACCTCGACGAAGGCGCGGTCCGGGTCAGCTCCCGGCTCGCCGTCGAGGACCTCGGCGCGCTGTTCGGGCTGGAGCTCGACGGCCAGGACGTGGAGACCGTCGGCGGCCTCCTCGCCCAGCGACTGGGACGTGTGCCACTGCCCGGTGCCGAAGCGGAGATCACCGGGCTACGGTTCCGAGCCGAGGGCGGCAAGGACAACCGCGGCCGGATGCGCATCACCTCCGTGATCGTCCGCCGCGCCGACGCCGACGAGGAACTCGAGAGGAGCCCCGAGCGTGGCTGAGCTGGACCCTGAGGACGCCAAGATCGTGACCCTGGCCCGGTCGAGCCGCGCCAGGACCGGCGCCGCCGAGGGAGCCGCCGTCCGCGACACCGACGGCCGCACCTACGCCGCCGCGACCGTCGCGCTGTCCTCGCTCAAGCTGACCGCGCTGCAAGCCGCCGTCGCCGCCGCCGTCTCCAGCGGCGCGGAAGGCCTCGAAGCCGCCGCCGTCGTCACCGACGCGGGTGAAATCGACGGCGACTCGCTGGCCGCCGTACGCGACCTGACGGCCGACGCGCCGGTGTTCCTGGCCGACGCCGCGGGCGTCGTGGCCGACGTCCTCAAGTGAGGATCCGGGTCTGCCGGGACTGCTGCTGCGGCACGGTCAAGAAGCATCCGAAGGTCAACCACGGCAAGCACCTGTCGCGCCTGCGCGCGGTCGCCGCCGAGGTCGGGGCCACTGTTTCGGTCGTGGAGTGCCTCGACACGTGCGAGACGTCCAACGTCGTCGTGTTCCAGGCGAAGGGCGTCAAACCGGTCTGGCTTGGCTTCGTGCTGAGCGACTCCGCGATCACCGACATCGAGGACTGGCTGCGGGCGGGCGGGCCCGGCGTGGCGCCGCTGTCGGACACCCTCGAACTGCACCGAATCACGGCGCCGGGACTGCGGAAGGCACAATGACTCGGTGACCAGCACCACCGAGGGCCATAAATCCGGTTTCGCCTGTTTCGTCGGCCGACCAAACGCGGGTAAATCCACGCTCACCAACGCGCTCGTCGGCAGCAAGGTCGCGATCACGTCCAGCAAGCCGCAGACCACGCGGCACGCCATCCGTGGCATCGTCCACCGGCCCGACGCGCAACTCGTCATCGTGGACACGCCCGGCCTGCACCGGCCACGGACCCTGCTGGGCCAGCGGCTCAACGACATCGTCCGCGAGACGTGGTCCGAAGTGGACGTGGTCGGGTTCTGCGTTCCCGCCGACCAGAAGGTCGGGCCGGGCGACAAGTTCATCGCCGCCGAGCTGGCCAAGATCGCCAAGCGCACGCCGGTCGTCGGGGTGATCACCAAGACCGACCTCGTCGCGCCGGAGCAGGTCGTGCAGCAGCTGCTCGCGCTGCAGGACGTCATGGAGTTCGCCGAGCTGATCCCGGTCTCGGCCGTCGACGGCTTCCAGGTGGCCACGCTGGCCGACCTGCTGGTCAAGCGGCTGCCAGAGGGCCCGCAGCTCTATCCGGGCGGCGAGCTGACCGACGAGCCGGAGGCGACCCTGGTCGCCGAACTCATCCGCGAGGCCGCGCTGGAAGGTGTCCGCGACGAACTGCCGCACTCGATCGCGGTGACCATCGAGGAGATGGGTCCGCGCGAGGGCCGCGACGACATGCTGGAGATCCACGCGCTGCTCTACGTCGAGCGGTCCAGCCAGAAGGGGATCATCCTCGGCCACCGTGGCGAGCGGCTCAAGTACGTCGGGACGACCGCCCGCAAGCAGATCGAGGCGCTGCTGGGCACCCGTGTATACCTGGACCTGCACGTGAAGGTCGCCAAGGACTGGCAGCGCGACCCGAAGCAACTACGCCGTCTGGGGTTCTGAATGTCAGCACACCGCGCCGACCTCGATCACACCGAGGTCGGCGAGTTGGGCGAGGTCGCCGTCGGGACGCCGGGCGGGCGGTTCCTCGCCCGGCTGATCGACACCGTGGTCGCGGGCGTGCCCGCCTGGCTCGCCGCGACGCTGTTCTGGCCTGACGCACTGGTCATGAAGCTGCTGATCGTCCTGCTCGTTCTCGTCGGCTACGAGTTCGCGCTCGTCGCGACGCGTGGGGCGACCCCGGGCAAGTCGCTGCTGCGGATCCGGATCGTGAGCCAGGCGACCGGCGACGTGCCGAGTGCCGGCGACGCGTTCCTGCGCACGCTCGTGTTCTGGGTCGTGCCGATGACCACCCTGAGCATCCTGCTGCTCGACGAGCGACTGCGCCGAGGCTGGCACGACCTGGCCGCCGGAACGATCGTCGTGTTGCGGCCCACCGACGTCTGAGCTGGTGGGAGACTGTGTCCGTGAGCCTGTACCGCGACACCGGTGTGGTCTTGCGCGTGCAGAAGCTCGGTGAGGCCGATCGGATCATCACCCTCATCACCCAGAAGCACGGCAAGGTGCGCGCCGTGGCCAAGGGCGTGCGCCGCACGACCTCGCGGCTGGGCGCCCGGGTCGAGCCGTTCGCCCACGTCGACGTGCAGTTCTACACCGGCCGCACGCTCGACGTGATCACCCAGGTGGAGACCCTCGACGCGTTCGGCGCGGGCATTGTCAGCGACTACCAGCGCTACACCGCGGGCTGCGCGGTCCTGGAGACCGCCGACCGGCTGTCCGCGGAGGAGGGTGAGCCGGTCCTGCGGCTCTACCTGCTAGTGGCGGGCGCGCTGCGCGCGTTGGCCGACGGAGAGCGCGACGCCTCCCTCGTGCTCGACGCGTTCCTGCTGCGTGCCATGGCGTTCGCCGGGTGGTCGCCCGCGCTCACCGAGTGCGCCCGCTGCGGCGACCCCGGCCCGCACCGGGCGTTCAGCATCCACGCGGGCGGGTCGGTGTGCCCCAAGTGCAAGCCGCCGGGCTCGGCGAGCCCGCCGTTCGAGGTCCTCAACCTGATGGACGCTCTGGCGACCGGCGGCTGGGACACGGCGGAGCGGTCGACCGAGTCGTCCCGCCGCGAGGCCAGCGGCCTGGTCGCCGCGCTGCTGCAGTGGCATCTGGAGCGTCAACTGCGGTCGCTGCCGCTCGTCGAGCGCAGGCGGTCCCCGGACGGCGGCGTCAGACCGGGTCAGTAGGGTCGTTCGGGTCATCGAACGACGTGAAGGAGTGGGTGTGCTGCGACGGCGGCGGACAAGCAGGCGTGACGAGGGGCGGCCGGTGCAGGCACCGGAGCCACACCCGTCGGGCGCGCGACCGCCCGCGATCCCGGCCGAGTTCGTGCCCAAGCACGTCGCGATCGTCATGGACGGCAACGGCCGCTGGGCCAACCAGCGTGGCCTGACCCGCATCGAGGGCCACAAGCGCGGCGAGGCCCAGGTCGTCGAGGTCGCGCGCGGCTGCATCGAGATGGGCGTGAAGTGGCTGTCGCTCTATGCCTTCTCGACGGAGAACTGGCGGCGCAGCCCGGAGGAGGTCCGCTTCCTCATGGGCTTCTCCCGCGACGTGATCCACCACCGCACCGGCGAACTCGACGAGATGGGCGTGCGGGTCCGCTGGTCGGGCCGCAAGCCCCGGCTGTGGCGCAGCGTCATCGGCACCCTGGAGGAGGCCGAGGAGCGCACCAGGCACAACGACGTCCTCAACCTCGCCATGTGCATCAACTATGGCGGCCGCGCCGAGGTCGGTGACGCCGCCCGCGAGATCGCCCGACTCGCCGCCGCAGGCAAGATCAACCCGGACAAGGTCGACGAGCGCACCGTCGCCAAGTACCTCTACCAGCCGGAAATGCCCGACGTCGACCTGTTCATCCGCCCCTCGGGCGAGGAGCGCACGTCGAACTTCTTGCTCTGGCAGTCCGCCTACGCCGAGCTGGTGTTCCAGGACGTGCTCTGGCCCGACTTCGATCGCCTGCACCTGTGGCAGGCCGTCGAGACCTACGCCCGCCGCGACCGCCGCTTCGGCGCGGCCGAGGACTCCGCCGATGTCGCCGCGCGGCTCACTGTTGAAGGAGACGTATGACCACCGAGGCCGTCACCGAGGCCGATCTGCTCACCAGGGCCCGCGAGGCGCTGGAGAGCTACCACGACGTCCACGTCGACGACGACGGAGCGCTGACGTTCCGCCACGGCGACGTCCCGTGCGCGGTCCAGGCCATGCAGCTGGCCGAGGGCCTGACGGTGCTCAGCCTGACCTGCGTCGTCGCCTGGGACCTTCCGGACGACGGCAAGCTGGCCGTCTCGGCAGCCGAGCGCGCGGGGCAGGGCCTCTTCGGCACCCTCGGTGTCGTGCACACCGAACGGGGGATGGATGTGACCCTCCGCTACGCGTTCCCGGCCGAGGGCTTGGCCCCCGCTGCCCTGGGCACGCTGCTCATGCTCGTGGTGTCGACGGCTTCCCAACTGCGGGCCGAACTGCTGGGAATCGACGGGGGTGAACAAAGTTCAACTGGAGGGTCCCCAAGTTGATGCGCATGCCGGCATCATTCGCCCCGTGACGACCCTTCGACGGTTCAGCCGCCCCAAAGCAGGCGCCGATGAGTGACGAGCTCAAGGCCGCTGACCAGCCAGGCACCGCCCCGACGCCCGCGGGCCCCGGCTCGCCCGCCGAGCCGTCGGACAGCGGCGCCACCCAGCCGAGCGCCGCGTCGACCGGTGCCGGTGACCTTGCGTCGGCCGCGGATGTGTCGGTCACCTCGACGCCTGCCGCGGGCGGCGCCACCCAGCTGGGCGCCGGTGACCTTGCGTCGGCCGCGGATGTGTCGGTCACCTCGATACCTGCCGCGGGCGCCGCCACGCTCGCCGCTGAGTCCGGCGGCGGTGTCGCGCTCGCCGAGCGCGAAACGCCGGACAAGTCGGAGCCGCCCAACAAGCGGATCACCTCGCTCGAGGTGTTGTGTGCGCTGCTCGTCCTCGCGCTCGTCGGCCAGCAGTGGATCACGTCGTGGTTCGACAGCCCCGCCATCCAGACCGGGTCCACCATCTTCGTGGCCGTCTGCGTCCAGGCGCTGCCGTTCCTCGTCCTCGGCGTGCTGATCAGCGGCGCGATCGCCGCGTTCGTGCCCGCGACGCTGCTCAACCGGCTGCTCCCCAAGAAGCAGTCGATCGCGGTGCCCATCGCGGGGGTCGCGGGTGTCGCGCTGCCGACGTGTGAGTGCGCGGCCGTGCCGGTCGCCCGGCGGCTGATGCAGCAGGGCGTGCCGCAGTCCGTCGCGCTCGCGTTCCTGCTCGCCGCGCCCGCGGTCAACCCGATCGTCCTGGTCGCCACCAACGTGGCGTTCCCCAACAACCCGGGCATGGTGTGGGCCCGCCTGGCCGCCTCACTGGCCACCGCCATCGTCATGGGCTGGCTGTGGGCGCGATTCGGCAAGGCCGAATGGATCATCGAGCGTGCGCTGCGCCGTGCCCCGCAGGTCGAGGGCCGTGACCGCTGGCGCCTGTTCTTCGAGACCTCCCGCGCCGACCTGGTCGACGCGGGCGGCTACCTGGTCATCGGCGGTCTCACCGCCGCGATCCTCAACGTCGCCATCCCGCGCGAGTGGGTCAACACGCTGGGCGAGCAGATCATCCTCGGGGTGATCGTGATGGCCGCCCTCGCGGTGGTGCTGGCCCTGTGCAGCGAGGCCGACGCCTTCGTCGCGGCGTCCATCTCGGGGATGCCGCTGCTGCCGAAACTCGTGTTCCTGGTCGTCGGGCCTGCCATCGACGTCAAGCTGTTCGCCCTGCAGGCGGGCACGTTCGGCCGGTCATTCGCGATCCGCTTCGCCCCCGCCACGTTGATCGTGGCGATGGCGTGCGCGGTCGTCTCGGGCTTGGTCTTCCTCGGGGGTGTCGGATGAGGCGCGAAACGCAGAACATCCTGCTGATTCTGGTCGGCGGGGCATTGCTGAAGATCTCCTTCACCAATACCTATCTGCTCTACGTCAAGCCCGCCCACCAGGTGTGGCTCATCGCGGGCGGGCTGATCATGGTCATCCTCGCGGGCATCTCCATCGCGCGGGACCTGATGCCCGCCAAGCCCGCGGCCCAGGCGCAGGCGGACGGCGAGCCGACGTCCGCCGACACCGCCGCGATGTCGGCGCACGACCACGGCGACCACAGTGACCACGCCGACCACGGCTCGGGCGATCACGATGACCACGGCGCGGGCGAGCACAACCACCCGGCCCGCAGCGCCTGGCTGCTGCTCATGCCGGTGCTGGCGATCTTCCTCATCGCCCCGCCCGCTCTCGGCGCCGACTCGGTCATGCGCAACGACAACCGCGCCGCCGCCAGCCGGTCGTCCGGCACGGACGGCTCGTCGCTGTTCCCGCCCCTGCCCAAGGGCGACGTCGTGTCCCTGGCCATGAGCGACTTCGCCGCCCGCGCCGCGTGGGACTCGGGCAAGTCGCTGGACAACCGCACGGTCAAGCTGACCGGGTTCGTCGTCGCCCAGGGCGAGACGATGTACCTGGCCCGCCTGTCGATCGCGTGCTGCGCGGCCGACGCGTTCCCGGTCAAGGTCAAGCTCGACGGCTCCGGCGTCGGCGGACTCGCGAACGACACGTGGCTCGAGGTCACCGGCCAGGTCCAGCCCGGCACCGCGACCAAGGAAGCCGACTACGTCCCGTCGTTCACCGTCGAGGGCATGGTCCAGATCCCGCAGCCGGAGAACCCGTACGAGGCGTGAGCAACCTTGGCTGTCCCTCGGCCCCAGGCGGGGTCGGGGGACGGTCAGGAGCAGTTGGCGCAGGTACCGAAGATCTCCACGGTGTGGCTGATCTCGGAGAACCCGTTCTCCGCCGCGACACGGTCGGCCCACCGCTCGACGGCGGGACCCTCCACCTCGACGGTGTGCCCGCACGACCGGCACACCAGGTGATGGTGGTGGTGGCTGGAGCAGCGCCGGTAGATGGCCTCACCCGAGTCGGTGCGCAGCACGTCGATCTCGCCGGCGTCGGCCAGGGACTGCAAGGTGCGGTACACAGTGGTCAGGCCGATGCCCTCGCCACGTTTGCGCAGCTCCTCGTGTAGTTCCTGGGCCGACCGGAAGTCGTCGAGCTGGTCGAGCAGCTGCGATACGGCGGTGCGCTGTCGAGTGGAGCGCTTGCCGGGTACGGTCGCCGAACGGTCGGTCGCGGTCACCGCGGGTCGCCCTCCTCCACATGCGCCACAGCGTCGACGACGATGTGCGACAGATGCTCGTCCACCAGCCGGTACACCACCTCGCGACCATGCCGCTCGCCGTAGACGACACCCGCCGACTTCAGTACCCGCAGGTGCTGGCTGATCAGCGGCTGCGCCACGCCCAACGTCTCTACCAGTTCATGTACGCACCGATCAGCCTCGCGCAATTCCAGCACGATCGCGATCCGCACCGGCGCGGCGAGAGCGCGCAGCAGGTCACCCGCCGCGGTCAGTGTCGTCGCGGGCCTGCGGTGCACCGGCAGCACCACGGGCCGGTCGGGCGAGTGTTCGTGCTGCTCGGCGGCTGCCCGCAGCTCGTGCGACGCGGCGTCCGAGGTCACGATCAACATCGTCCTCTCCTGGTGCCCGGACCGCTCGTTCGGCGTCGGGGTGATGGTTACCGTTGTCAACATCCTAGGCGGTCCGGCTATTTCCGGACGGCAACACGGCAACACCCCGGCGCACGGCACGCCAGAACCACACGCCCGCGACACCCGACTCCGGTCCACAAGGTGCGCTCAGAGCACCGATATCGCCACCGCGACGAGCACCCCGAGAACCAGCACCCGCCCTACCCGCTCGCCGGGCGCCAGCACCCGCCACGTCGCCGCGAGCAGCACGGCGACCGCCGCCGCCAACACACCCAGCAGCGCCGCGCCCAGTACTCCGCGAACCAGCACACCCGCCGCGAACAGCCCCGCGACCAGGGCGAACGCCACCAGGGGATGAACCCCGGCCAGCGGTCCCCGACCGGCGAGCAGCGGTGCCCTCAGCGATCGACCTTGCCCCACGGTGCCTCCCTGATCGGTTGGGCTACGGTGCTGCATCCTCGCACCACCCCCGGGAAGGCCGCCGACCGTGCTGCTGATCGCCAGGTTCACCGCCACCGAGCCCGAGCCGTTCACCGCTCGCGCGCAGCGTGCGCTCGAGCTGCTCCTGGCCCAGCCCGGCTGCCGCCGGGGTCTGCTCGTCCGGTCCACTGAGGCCGCCGACAGCTGGGTGCTGACGGTCGAGTTCGAGTCAGTCTCGGCCTACCGCAAATCGATGTCTCCTTTCGACGTCCGTGAACACGTGATCCCGTTCCTCGCCGAGGCGGACACCACCGAGCCCGCCGCGTACGAGGTCGTCATCGAGGCCGCCCCCGGCGAGGTCCGCCGCCACACCAGCCTGCTCGCCGCTGACGCGGCCACTGTCCGCCTCGGCGAGGCAGGCGGCCCGACGACTCCCCGCTAGACCGTCCCTCTGGCGTCCCGTCCGCCCGCCGTCGCGGTGGTCGCGGCGTGGTCGGACAAGCGCCCACAGTGACTCCCCGATCGGGTGTCGAGGAGGCCGCGGACTACCCTTGCGGGTCTGCGACCTTTGAGTTCCCGCATGGAGGGTCAGTGCCAGCCGACCGGATCGACACCGTCGTCAGCCTCTGCAAGCGCCGAGGCTTCGTCTACCCGTGCGGCGAGATCTACGGCGGTACCAGGTCCGCCTGGGACTACGGACCCCTGGGCGTGGAGCTCAAGGACAACATCAAGCGCGCGTGGTGGAAGACCATGGTGCAGGGCCGCGACGACGTCGTGGGTCTCGACTCGTCGGTGATCCTGCCGCGTCAGGTATGGGTCGCATCCGGACACGTCAACGCCTTCCACGACCCGCTGGTCGAGTGCACCTCCTGTCACAAGCGCTTCCGGGCCGACCAGTTGGCCGAGGAGTACGCCGCCCGGACCGGCGCGGACCTGCCGGGCGCCAACTCGGCGAACCCGGTGTACGACCTCTCCGACGTTCCGTGCCCGAACTGCGGAGTCCGCGGTCAGTACACCGAGCCGCGCGAGTTCAACATGATGCTCAAGACCCACCTCGGCCCGGTGGAGACCGATGAGGGAGTGCACTACCTGCGCCCCGAGACCGCGCAGGGCATCTTCGTCAACTTCCTGAACGTGCAGACCACCTCCCGTCGCAAGCCGCCGTTCGGTATCGGTCAGATCGGCAAGTCGTTCCGCAACGAGATCACCCCCGGCAACTTCATCTTCCGCACCCGCGAGTTCGAGCAGATGGAGATGGAGTTCTTCGTCGAGCCCGGCACGGACGACGAATGGCACCAGTACTGGATCGACGAGCGGATGCGCTGGTACACCGACCTGGGCATTACCAAGGACAACCTCCGTGTCTATGAACACCCGCAGGAGAAGCTGTCGCACTACTCCAAGCGGACCGTGGACATCGAGTACCGCTTCCAGTTCGGCGGCCAGGAGTGGGGCGAGCTGGAGGGCATCGCCAACCGCACCGACTTCGACCTGACCACTCACTCCAACAACTCCGGTGTGGACCTGTCCTACTTCGACCAGGCCACCAACTCTCGCTACCGGCCGTTCGTCATCGAGCCCGCCGCCGGTGTCGGACGCCCGATGATGGCGTTCCTGCTCGACGCCTACGTCGAGGACGAGGCACCGAACGCCAAGGGCGGTGTCGACAAGCGGATCGTGCTGCGCCTGGACCGCAGGCTCGCCCCGGTGAAGGTCGCCGTGCTCCCGCTGTCCCGCAACGCGGACCTCTCGCCGAAGGCCCGCGATGTGGCCACGGCACTGCGGAAGCACTGGAACATCGACTTCGATGACGCTGGTGCCATCGGCCGCCGGTACCGCAGGCAGGACGAGATCGGCACCCCGTTCTGCGTCACCGTCGACTTCGACACCCTCAACGACCACGCCGTGACGATCCGCGAACGCGACACCATGTCGCAGGAGCGGGTCTCGCTCGACCAGTTGGAGTCTTACCTCGCGGCGCAGCTCATCGGCTGCTGAGTTCGTTCAGGACGACACCACCTCCGGTCGCGGTCGGGCGGAGGCCAGCAGGTAGGCGCTCCGCAGTTCCCGCACGGCGGCGGCGGTCGCCGTCCGGGCCTGGTGGGCCGTCGTGTGCACGGCCGTCACTCCGCGCCTGGCCAGTCGCGCGGCTCTGTCGGACACGGTCTGTGCCGTGCGCGGCGCCCATGCGCGGTGGATGTCGGTGTCCCACGCGAGACCGACGTCCTCCCACCAGGCATCGACGACGCAGAGATGGGTGCCGTCGGGCGTTCTCAGCCGGATTTCCCACTCCGGCGGTGGTAGCCCCGCCCGTTCGACGAGTCGGCACGCGGCCTGGGTGCCCGCCAAGCGGAATCCCCGGTCGACATCGGCGACGACTTGGCGGAGCAACGTGGCGCCCTGCTTGCGGCCGTGCTCGAGCTCGTGGCGGAGCGAAGTGATGGACACCCCGCCACGGACAATCGCGTCGAGCGCCAGCGCTCGGACCTCGCCGTAGGTCACGGTCGCGCGGCAGGCGTCGACGGTCGCCCTCGCCAATGCCGCAGTGGGGAAACCCATCCGCCACAAGGGGTCCGGCGGTCGAATCGTCGGTTCGACCCGCACCGACCCGTCGGACCGGCGCGGCCCATGGCTCGGTACCAGCAAGTGGACCGCGCCCTGGGGCAGGGTCGGCAGCCCGTGCAGCCACATCGCCTCGCGCCCGGTGACCACGCCGTCCGGACCTGCCAGGCTGAGGGCGGCCATGACGCGGTGGGCACGGTTGGGCGGGCTGTCGCCCATCGGCGTCACGCCAGGCTGAAGGCGTTGCCGCAAAACGGTTTGACCGCCGAAATGACCTAGAACGTTGAGTTGTGTCGCACAGGCCACCCGGTGGGGGAGCGCGGGTGGGTGTCTGTCGAGATCGAACACGGCTCGATTGGTTTCCATGACTTCGAGCAAACAGTCACGGCGCGACGGCCGCCAGGGGGATGGCCGGGCTGTGGATCATTTCGACCAATGTGGACAACTCGGCATGTGGATCAGCGGATCGACGCAAGGTTCACGTACAGTGGCCGCGGCGGAGCCGTCCACCTCGTCTGAAAGGATGCGGAACGTGCCTGTCCAACCCCGTCCCATCCTTCGCGCAGTGCGACGACTGTCCGTCGGCTTCGTGCTGATGAGTCTGCTCGTCATCGGAGGGACGGCGTTTCGGGTCTGGCAGGTCGGGCGCATCGATGACCGCGACCAGGCCGACGTCGTTGTGGTCCTCGGCGCGGCCCAGTACGCGGGCAAGCCGTCCAAGGTCCTGGAAGCCAGGCTGCGCAAGGCGAAGTCCTTGTATGACGAGGGCGTCGCCAAGTACGTGGTCACCGGCGGCGGCAGGCGCGAGGGGGATCGGTTCACCGAGGCCGAGGCGGGCCGAACCTGGCTGGTCAACCAGGGTGTGCCACGCGATCGGGTGATCGACGTTGGCGAGGGCAACGACACGCTGGGCACCCTGCGCGCGGTGGCCACTGAGGTGAAGCGGCGCGGCTGGGAGTCCGCGGTGATCGTCAGCGATCCCTGGCACTCGCTTCGCGCGCGCACGATGGCCCACGACGCGGGTCTGGACGCGTGGACCTCGCCGACCCACTCCGGTCCGATCGTGCAGACCCGTCAGACCCAGGCCAGGTACATCTTCCGCGAGACCGCGGCGCTGCTCTATTACCGTGCGACGAACGCCTCGGCCGACGGGATCGCGCTCGACGGCGAAGTCGGCTGATCAGCACGTAGTCTCTGACCGTGAGCCCCGGCTATTCAGATCATGACAGCGACCGCTTGTTCGCCGAGGCGCCCAAGGGAGCGACGCTGGTGGGTGCCCTTCCCGCCGTGCGCTCGCCGTTCAGCAGGGACCGTGCGCGCGTCCTGCACTCCGCGGCGTTGCGCAGGCTCGCTGGGAAGACCCAGGTCGTTGGCCCGAACGAGGGGTCAGAGGTGCATGGCATCCCGCGCACCCGCCTCACCCACTCGCTCGAAGTCGCGCAGATCGGGCGGGGGATCGCCGAGGAACTCGGCTGCGACCCGGACATCGTCGAGACCGCCGGGCTGGCCCACGACATCGGCCACCCGCCGTTCGGCCACAACGGTGAGCGCGCGCTCGACCAGGCGGCTCAGGCCTGTGGCGGCTTCGAGGGCAACGCGCAGACGCTGCGGATTCTGGTCCGACTCGAACCCAAGATCCTCGGGCACGGCCTGAACCTCACCCGGGCGTCGCTCGACGCCGCGACCAAGTACCCATGGCCGCGGCGCGCGGGCACGCGGAAGTTCGGCGTCTACGCCGACGATCTCGCTGTGTTCGAGTGGATGCGCGACGGCGCTCCGGGGGATCGTCAGTGCTTCGAGGCTCAGCTGATGGACTGGTCGGATGACGTCGCCTACTCGGTGCACGACGTCGAGGACGGTGTCCGCGCGGGCCGGATCGCCTTGGGTGCACTGGCCGACTCGACCGAGCGGGCCGCGATCGCCCAACTCGCCGCCAAGCACTTCTCGGCTGAACCGGCGTCGACTCTGGAGGACGCGGCGATCCAGTTGCTTGCCCTGCCGGTAGTCGCCGATGCCCGGGCGTACGACGGCTCGCTGGACGCGCAGGTGGCGCTGAAGCGGTTGACCAGTGAACTCGTCGGCCGCTTCGCGTCAGCGGTGGTCACCGGGACCAGGACGGCACATGGGACGGGCCCGTTGACCAGGTATTCCGCTGATCTCGTCATCCCGAGTCAGGTGGCGGCCGAGGTCGCGCTGCTCAAGGCGATGGCGGTCCGGTACGTGATGAGTGACCCGGTGCGCCTGGCCATGCAGGCCGAGCAGCGGGCGCTGATCACTGGTTTGGTGGACATGCTGGTGGAGCGAGGTGCGGCCGTCCTCGAACCGGCATTCCTCCCCGCCTGGGAGGCCGCGGACGACGATGGCGCGCGCCTGCGTGTGGTCATCGACCAGGTCGCTTCGCTGACCGACGCCCAGGCTGTCACCTGGCATTCCGAGCTTGTGGATAACTTCCGAGCCGACTAGCCGAAAGCCGGCACACTCGTGAGACGGACACCACAAGTCGCCGGGGAGTCAGCAGTGTCGCATCTGGAGTTCACCCTCGCTTTGCACCGCGCGATCGCGGGGAATCCCACGGAACAGGTGTGTTGGTCGCCGTACTCGGTGGCCAGTGCGCTCGGCTTGCTGGCGGTTGGTGCCCGGGGCAAGAGCCGTCAGGAACTCGCCGACCTGCTCGGCGATCTCGACAGCCTCGCCACGACGATCGGAGGCGCGGCAGCGTTGGACGAACCTGGGTCCGACGAGGACGAGCCCGTGATCGCGGTGACGAACACCTTGTGGGCTGACGCGTCGATCAGGGTGGAGGACTCGTTCGCCGACGAGTTGTCCCGCTGGTCGGACGGATCGGTCCGCAACGCTCCATTTCAGACAGAGCCGGAAAAGGCGCGGGACGAGATCAACGCCGACGTCGCGGTCACAACCAGGGACCTGATCCCCGAACTGTTGCCCGAGGGGACGATCAGCTCGGACACGGTCTCGGCGTTGGTAAACGCGCTGTACCTGAAGTGCGCTTGGCGCAACAAGTTCAGCGAGTACCTGACCGAGTCCAAGCCGTTCCACACGACGGCAGGCGCGGTCGAGGTGCCGACGATGGCGCTCAACGAGTCTGTGCCCTACGCATCGACCGGCGGATGGCAGGTCGTCGGGTTGCCCGCCGTCGGCGGGGTGGAGGCGGTGATCCTGCTTCCGGACGGTGATCTCGCCGACGCCGAGCCAAAGTTGACGGCCGACTCACTGGGTGCGTTGCTGAGTGCGCCGGAACACCGCCAGGTCGCCCTGTCCTTGCCGAAGCTCAAACTCGGTACCCAAGCCGAACTGTCGCCCGCGTTGCGGTCGGTCGGGGTGCACGAGGTGTTCGGTGATCGCGCCGACCTGAGCGGGATCAGTCCAGACCCGCTGGCCGTGCAGGCGATCCTGCACGAGTCCGTGCTCAAGATCGATGAGCAGGGATTCGAGGGGGCAGCGGCGACGGCGGTGATGATGCGGATGCTGTCGATGCCCGCGGAGCCAGTGGCGGTGGTTGTCGACAAGCCGTTCCTGCTGCTCGTCCGGCACGCGCGCACAGGAGCGGTGTACTTCATGGCCAGGGTCACAGACCCATCCTGAGAGGAGGTTGTCACGTCGAGTCCCGGTACCTCGTCCACCTTGTGAACGGCCCAGATCGGGGGCTGCCACAGGGAGGTAGAGATGCCGCGCATCGAAGCTGTCGCCACCAAGGACGCCGGACCGCTGCTCCGCGCCATGTACTGGTTCGCCCGACGCCGGTTCGGCGCGGTTCCGGAGCCGTTCGCGGTGTCGGCGCACCACCGCAAGCTGATGATGGCGGGCGCACGGCACGAACTGGCGGTGGAGAAGGCGTCGAAGGTGTTGCCCGCCAACGTTCGTGAGCTGGCGGTCTACCGGGTGGCGCAGCGACTGGGCTGCTCGTGGTGTGTGGACTTCGGCACCATGCTGCAGCGGCACAGCGGGCTGGACATCGACCGGCTGAAGGAGATCGACAACTACGCCGAGTCGGACGCCTACGACGCTGACGAGCGGCTCGCCATCGCGTACGCCGACGCGATGACCAGCAGCCCGGTGAGTGTGACCGACGAGCAGGTCGCTGAACTGAAGGTGGTGTTCGGAGAGAAAGGAGTGATCGAACTCAGCTATCAGATCGGGCTGGAGAACATGCGCGCCAGGGTCAACAGCGCGCTGGGCATCGTCGACCAGGGCTTCACCTCCGGCGACGCTTGCCGGATCCCGACGCCCTGACCAAGTGCCGGACGGCTGCGAGGCCGGTCGAGTGGAGGGCCGCAAGGGTTTGCGTTGGCGGAACCTTGGGCCTGATGGGTCGCGGCCGGTCAGCGCGCTGACCGGCGGACGCCGACTGACCGGCAGGCGTGATCGCCCGGAGGCCCGCCGCGCGGTGCAACGGGCTGCGAGCGGGCGGCGGTGTCGGGCTGGCTGCGGGTCGGTTGGCTGCCGAGGCGGGCCGGCTTCGGTGTCGGGCTGGCCGCGGAGCCGGGTTGGCTGCTGGGGCTTGGGTCGACTGCGGTGCTGGGATTGTCGGGGGTGCGGCGACGCGGGTGTTGCGGCAGCGTGGGCGCGACCGTCGAGGAAACCAGGACTCCGTGGTCCGTGGGTCAGCGCGGGTAGCGGGTGAGTTTGTCCGGGTTCACCACGTCGTAGATCGCGACGACCTTGCCGTCGCGGAAGGCGAACGCGGTGACTCGGCGGGTGACCTCGCGGTGCTCGCCGTCGCTGGGGATGTCGGGTAGGGCCACGGCGATGTCGCCGTTGGCCAGGACGGGTTCGCCCGCGGTGAGGCTGCCGGTGCCGTACATCCGCAGCAGGCCGAGCAGGAAGCGGGCGATGTTGTCCGGGCCGACGACGAGGTTGCGCGCTGTGCGGGCCTTACCGTCGCTGTCGCCGATGAGCACTGCGTCCGGGTGCAGCAGGTCGACGACCTTCGCCAGGTCGCCCTCGGCGAGGGCGGCGACGAGGGCCTGGATCACGGCGCTCTGGTCGGCCAGGGCGGCGCGGGGTGGCGGGTCGGCCTCGGCCGCTGCGCGGCGGCCGCGCGAGGCGTGTTGGCGGGCGGTGGCGTCCGAGCAGTTGAGGGTGGCGGCGATCTCGCTGAACGGCACGCCGAACGCGTCGTGCAGGACGAAGGCGACGCGTTGCTCCGGCGTGAGCTTGTCCAGGACGACGAGCGCCGCCATGCGCACACCGTCGTCGCGGACGATCACGTCCAGCGGATCCTCGCTGGTCGGGGCGCCGAACGGGGTGATCACCGGCTCGGGTAGCCACGGACCGACGTACCGCTCGCGGCGGACCGCGGCCGAGCGCAGGCGGTCGAGGCAGATGCGGCCGACGACGGTGGTCAGCCATCCGCGCAGGTCGCGGATGTCGGCGCGGCTCTCGCTGTCCAAAGCGGACAGTCGGAGCCAGGCCTCCTGGATGGCGTCCTCGGCGTCGGACAGGGTGCTCGTCAAGCGGTAGGCGACGCCGAGCAGGTGGGTGCGGTGCTCTGTGAAGAGCTCTGCCAGAGCGGCGTCGCTTACGGTCACAGATCCATCTTAGGCCGACCGAGGACGGCGCGGCCCGCGCGCATAGACTCGACGGTTGTGGCGGGGCGAATCCGGGAAAGCGACATAGCGCAGGTCCGCGAGCGCAGCCGGATCGACGACGTGGTCGGCGAGTACGTGGCGCTTCGCCGCGCGGGCGGCGGCGCGCTCAAGGGGCTGTGCCCGTTCCATGACGAGAAGTCGCCGTCGTTCAACGTGCGGCCGACGCATGGGACTTTCCACTGCTTCGGCTGTGGCGAGGGCGGTGACGTGATCGCCTTCGTGATGAAGATCGATCACCTCTCGTTCGTGGAGTCAGTCGAGCGGCTGGCCGAGCGGGTCGGGCTGCAGCTGACCTACGAGGGCGGCGGCACGAGCGTGCAGCGCGACCGGGGCACCCGGTCGCGGCTGGTCGACGCGCACAAGGCCGCTGCCGAGTTCTACGCCGAGCAACTGCGCGGTCCGGACGCGATGATCGCGCGCGAGTTCCTCGCCGAGCGCGGGTTCGACCAGGCGGCGGCCGCGGCGTTCGGCTGTGGCTACGCGCCCGCGGGCTGGGACAAGCTGACCAAGCACCTGCTGGGCCGCGGCTTCGAGCTGACTGAGCTGATCACGGGTGGCTTGTCCCGCGAGGGGCGGCAGGGCCCGATCGACAAGTTCCACCGCAGGCTGATGTGGCCGATCAAGGACATCGGCGGCGACGTGGTCGGCTTCGGCGCGCGCAGGCTGCACGACGACGACCAGATCCAGGCGAAGTACCTCAATACCGCCGAGAGCCCGATCTACAAGAAATCGCAGGTCCTCTTCGGCCTCGACCTGGCCAAACGCGAGATCGCGAAGCGGCACCAGGTGGTCGTCGTCGAGGGCTACACCGACGTCATGGCCATGCACGCCTCTGGCGTGCTCACCGCCGTCGCCTCCTGCGGTACCGCGTTCGGCAGCGAGCACATCCAGGTGCTGCGCAGGCTGCTCATGGACGATGACGCCTTCCGCGGCGAGGTGATCTTCACCTTCGACGGGGACGAGGCGGGGCAGAAGGCCGCCCTCAAGGCCTTCGACGAGGACCAGCAGTTCTCGGCGCAGACGTTCGTCGCCATCGCGCCCGACGGGATGGACCCATGTGAGCTGCGGCAGGCCAAGGGGGAGGTCGCCGTGCGCGACCTGGTCGCCCGCAGGCAGCCGCTGTTCGCCTTCGCCGTCCGGGCCGAGCTGTCTTCCCACGACCTTGACACCGCCGAGGGGCGGGTCGACGCGCTGCGTCGCACGGTGCCCATGGTGGCGAAGATCAAGGACCACTCGCTGCGGGACGAGTACGCGCGCCAGCTTGCCGGGTGGGTCGGCTGGGACGACGTCGCGACGGTCGTTCGCCGGGTGCGGGAGAGCGCGGGCGCGCCGGTGGCCCCGGCCGCGCGCCGTGGGCGTGCGGTCGACCCGAACCAGGGCGCGCTGGCTGTCGAGGTCGACGGGCCGCCGCGGCCCGATCCTCGCGATCCCCGGCTCAACGCCCAGCGTGAAGTGCTCAAGCTGGCGCTGCAGGAGCCGGCGCTCGCCGGGCCGATGTACGACTCGCTGCCGATGGAGGTCTTCACCCATCCCGCGTACGAGGCCGTACACCAGGCAGTGCTTGAGGCGGGCGGGACGGCCTCGGGTCTCGCAGGCGCCGAACTGCGCGAGTCGGTGGCGAAGAACTGCTCGGTGCAGACGCTGAAGACACTGGTCAGCGAGCTGGCCGTGGAGCCGATGCCGCTGCCGAACAAGAACTCGGCCGCCGAGCGCTACGCGTCGGCGATCCTGGCCGCGCTGCAGCGTGAGCTGGTGGCCAGGCAGATCGCGGAGATCAAGTCTCGGCTCCAGCGGCTGTCGCCGGTCGAGAACCCGGAAGAGGCGCGGGCACTCTGGGGCGACCTGGTGGCCATGGAGGAGTGGTACAAGGCGTTGGGCAAGCAGGCCGCTGGGAGCATGGAATGAGCGAGTGCGGTGTCGGAGCGGATGAGGTAGCCGCGTGAGCTTCTTCGACAGGCTGCTCGGTAGCGGCGTGCCCAAGGGTTTCGTCGGCAGGCTCGAACCACACGAGGCCGTAGCGGCGTCAGCCCCCGTGCGCGGCGGCGGGCACATCGTGGCGACATCGCTGGGTCTCTGGGTCCCCGACGGTGACGGCACCCGTCGGATCGGCTGGCACCTGGTCGCGAAGGCGACGTGGGGGAGTGGCGTCTTCGTCATCACCGAGGCCGAGGAGTCTGAGCGCGCGGGCGAAGCGGTGATCTTGGCCGACCGGCACCCGGTCAGAGTCGTCGTCGAGGCGCCCGGAAAGCTCCCGCAGGCCGTCCACCGCCGGGTGACCGGGTCGATCCGGTCACGGCACCACCGCGAGCTGCCGGGCGGCGGCGCGTGGTTCGTCCAGCGCAAGGTGCCCGGCCAGGACGGCATCCTGCTGCAGGTCCGCCCCGACCCCGGCACGGATCTCGACGCGGTGCGGGTGCTCGCGGCCGAGGTGTCGGCGAAGATCACAGCCGCGCGTGGGGTGGGCGGGCTAGAGTAAACAGTACGTACGTACGGTTTGCTTTGGAGGTTACTCATGTGGGACCCGGACAAGTACCTCGCCTTCGGTGACCACCGCGGTCGCCCGTTCTTCGATCTTGTCGCCCGCGTCGGCGCCGGGTCGCCCCGATCGGTAGTCGACCTGGGCTGCGGCCCCGGCAATCTCACCGAGACGCTGGCCCAGCGCTGGCCGGACGCGAAGCTGGTCGGCTACGACTCGTCGCC
Source organism: Actinokineospora sp. (assembly GCA_035540215.1). GTDB lineage: Bacteria > Actinomycetota > Actinomycetes > Mycobacteriales > Pseudonocardiaceae > Actinokineospora. The sequence goes on from DATLIA010000361.1 coordinate 34,093, forward strand.
GGACATGGTGACCGCCGCGCAGAGCAGGGCCGTGACCGTGCGACTCGGCTCGATCGAGGACTGGCGGCCGGAGTCGGACACCGACGTCGTCGTCAGCAACGCCGCGCTGCAGTGGATCCCTGGCCACGTAGACCTGCTGCGCCAGTGGGTTGACGCCCTGCCGCCCGGCGCGTGGATCGCCGTCCAGGTGCCCGGCAACTTCGCCGCCCCATCGCACGAACTGGTCCGTGAACTCGCCCGCGAGCCGCAGTGGCGCGACCAACTCGGCCCGGTCGTCCTGCGTGAGGACGACGCCGTCCTTGATCCCACTGGCTACGCCGACGTCATGGCCGACGCGGGTTGCGAGGTGGACGCCTGGGAGACCACCTACCAGCAGCGCTTGACGGGGGAGCACCCCGTGCTGGAGTGGATCACGGGCACCGCTCTGCGCCCCGTCCGCGCGGCGCTCGCCGACTCCGCATGGGAAGACTTCCGCACCGCACTCGTGCCGCGTCTGGACAAGGCGTATCCCCGGCGCGCCGACGGCTCGACCTGGTTCCCGTTCCGCCGCGTCTTCTTCGTCGCCAGGACCCCGCACTAGCCCCGCTTCATTCGCTCCCCGACCTTCGCCCGCGCGATCCCGGCCGCACCCTGCACGGCGGGGTGATCGGCGATCCGCCGGTATGTGCGCATGATCTGGTCGTAGCGCCCACGGCCCGCCTTGGAGCCGAGGACATAACCGACACCGGCCCCCAACAGGAACCCCATCACGATGTTCGCCTCCAGAAAGCGCCCGACACTGCCCATGACATCCTCCCCCACCAGGCGGCACGGCGCTTTGGGCCGGGTAGGGGACCCCCCGGAAAACGGGTCGTCGCAGTGCGCTAAAGTTGTCACAACGTTGGGCCACGGCCCAACGGAGCAATCCTCCATAGCTCAATTGGCAGAGCATGCGACTGTTAATCGCAGGGTTACTGGTTCGAGTCCAGTTGGAGGAGCAAAGTCCCAGGCCAGCGGCCTGGGACTTCTTGCTTTCCAGGGCATCGGCAACACTTGTGCCACACATTGATTCCGAGTCCGACAAGATCCCCCCGATCGCCGGTTGGGTAGGATCGACGGGCTGGGGGCGGTAGCTCAGTTGGTCAGAGCAGGGGACTCATAATCCCTTGGCCGTCGGTTCGAGCCCGACCCGCCCCACCACTTGGCCAGCGGAAACGCTGATCACAGGGTCCAGATGGCTGCGAATGACCGCGCGGATGACGGCGAGCGAATGGAGCGGGTCGTGATCGAGTTCCATCTGGATGCCCGCTCCGGTGTCTCGCCGTATCTGCAGCTGGTCAGCCAGGTGCGCGAGGCCATGCGGCTGGGTCTGCTGCTCAAGGGCGATCAGCTGCCGACGGTCAAAGAGGTCGTGGCGCGGTTGGCGATCAACCCCAACACCGTCCTCAAGGCCTACCGGGAGCTTGAACACGAGGGTCTCGCCGCCGCCCAGCCCGGGGTTGGGACCGTGGTCATGCGGACCCTGAGCGACGCCTCCCAGGCCGCGTTGGGGCCGCTGCGGCAGGACCTGCAGCGGTGGCTGGCAGAGGCGCGGCGGGCCGGGCTTGATGACGAGAGCGTCGAGGCCTTGTTCCTGACGACCTTCAGGTCCGCCGCCGACGTGGAGTTGGCGACACCCCGGTTGTCCTGAACAGGGGCCGTCACCAGCCCTGTTGACCTTGTGACCCGTTGCGCGGTCGTGAGACTCTGGCGATCCCTGCATCCCAGTGATGGGAGTTGATTCGCTTGTCTCGCAAGGTATTCACAGTTTTGGCCGCGGTGATCGCGCTGCTGGTGACGGGGTCGCCCGCGCTCGCGCAGAGCGATCCGGTGGTCGCCGATCCGGGTGATCGGACCGGTGTCGCCGGGATGGCCACCAGCTTGCAGCTCACGGCGTCCGGCGGAACGGCCCCCTACACGTGGTCGGCAGCCAACCTGCCGCCCGGTCTGACGGTGGCCGCGGCGACCGGGCTGGTTTCCGGGACGCCGCAGCAGTGGGGGCTGTTCGAGGTCACCGCGACCGCCAAGGACTCGGCGGGGAGGTCGGGTTCGGTGGTGTTCCACTGGAACGTCGTCACGCCCCCGGTGCCCTGTGGCGGCAACAACTCCGCTGACTTCCCGATCCGGGACCTGTCCACAGTGGAGAGTCCGATCACGGTGTCGCACTGTCCGACCAACGGGCTGCCGAATTCCCACGTCGAAGTGCATATCAAGCACACCTACATCGGTGATCTCGTGGTCAGCCTGGTCGCGCCGGACGGCTCGGTCTATGTCCTGCAGAACCGGACCGGCGGCGGCGCCGACGACATCAACCAGTCCTACCCGGTGAACCTGTCGAGCGAATGGGTCGAGGGCACGTGGAAGCTCCGGGTCCGTGACGCCGCCTACCGCGACGTCGGGTTGATCGACTCCTGGAGCATCTCGCTCTAACCGAGGGCCGCTACGCCCGCTCGGCAGTCGCCGGGCGGGCGTTTTGCCGTGCGGAGATTACCTGCGGGTAACCCTTGACCCCACCGAAACAAAGACGTACAAAGATGAAACAACAGCGAAACGAAGGGGAACCCAATGTACGCCGCCGAACGTCAGCAGCTCATCGCCGAGCGAGCCCGTGCGGACGGCCGGGTCGAGGTGGCCTTGCTGGCCGAGGACCTCGGGGTCACCACAGAGACCGTCCGGCGCGACCTCGACGCGTTGGAGAAGCGGGGGGTGCTGCGGCGGGTACACGGGGGTGCGATCCCGGTCGAGCGGCTGCGGTTCGAGCCGGAACTCGCCGCTCGCGACGCCGAGGCGACGGCCGAGAAGCAGCGGATCGCCAAGGCGGCGCTCGCCGAGTTGCCCGCCGAGGGTGTCGTCCTGCTCGACGCGGGCAGCACGACTGCCCGGCTGGCCGAGCTGCTGCCCGCCGACCGCGACCTGACTGTCGTCACTAACGGGCTGCCGATAGCGCTGGCTTTGGCGAACCGGGGGCTCAACGTGCTCAGTCTCGGCGGCCGAGTCCGCACGAAGACGCTGGCGGGGGTCGACGCGTGGGCGCTCAACGCCCTGCGGGATCTCTACGTCGACGTCGCGTTCCTCGGCACCAACGGGCTCACCGCCACTCGCGGCCTAAGCACACCCGACCAGGCCGAGGCCGCCGTGAAGCAGGCCATGGTCGCCGCCGCGCGGCGGGTCGTCGTGCTGGCCGACTCGTCCAAAGTCGGCACGGACTGCTTCGCCCGCTTCGCCACTCTCGACCAGGTCGACATGATCATCACCGATGACGGCCTTGACGCGCTGGAAGCCGCCGAGTTCGAGGCGGCCGGTCCGACGGTGGTGCGTGCGTGATCGTCACCGTCACCGTCAACCCGAGCGTCGACCGGACCGTCGAGATCGACGTCCTGCGCCGCGGCGCCGTCACCCGGACCCGGCCCGCCCTGCTCGACGCGGGTGGCAAGGGGGTCAACGTGGCCCGCGCCCTGGCGGCGCACGGCCACCGGGCCACCGCCGTCCTGCCGACCGGGGGTGCTGAGGGTGTGCAGCTCACCGCGCTGCTCGCAACCGCGGGCATCGCCGTGGTCGAGGTGCCGATCGCGGGCGCCGTGCGGTCCAACATCACCATCGCCGAGGCCGACGGCACCACCACGAAGCTCAACGAACCGGGCCCCCACCTGAGCCACGAGGAGTGCGCGCGGTTCACCGCCGCGACCCTCGACGCCGCGCGAGGGGCCGAGTGGGTCGCCCTGTGCGGCAGCCTGCCGCCCGGCGTGCCCACCGACTTCTACGCCGACCTCATCGTGAGCCTGCGGCGCCGGGGTGTCCGGGTCGCGGTCGACAGCAGCGGCGACGCGCTGCGGGCCGCCGTGGCCGCGCGGCCGGACCTCGTCAAACCCAACCGCGAGGAGCTCGCCGAACTGGTCGGCCATGACGTCCGCACCCTCGGCGATGTCCTCGCCGCCGCCCGCACGCTCGACACCGCCGTGCTGGCCAGCGTCGGAGCGGAAGGCGCCCTCCTGGTGACCGCCGACGCCGCCTGGCACGCCCACGGCGCCCGGGTCGAGCCGCGTAGCACCGTCGGCGCGGGCGACGCCCTGCTCGCGGGCTTCCTGGCCGCCCAAGCGATCGGGCCGGACGCGCTGGCCGACGCGGTCGCCTGGGGTACCGCCGCCGCCGCGCTCCCCGGCAGCCGGATGCCGACCCCCGCCGAACTCGACCGCGCCGCCGTGCGCTGCTCGCCCGCCTTCGACCACGCCACCACTCTCTCCGAGTCCTGACAGGAGCCCGCCCGATGCCCCTCATCACCGAAGACCTGGTCCTCCTCGACATCGAGACGACCGACCGCGCCGCCGCCACCCGAGAACTCGCGGCCCGCCTCGGCGCCGCGGGCCGGGTGACCGACGTCGAGGCGTTCCTCGTCGACGTCGCCGCCCGCGAGGCGCAGATGGCCACCGGTCTCGAAGGCGGCATCGGCCTCCCGCACGCGCGGTCCGCCGCGGTCGTCGAACCGTCGCTCGCCTTCGCCCGCAGCGCGGACGGCATCGACTGGGGCGCTCCGGACGGGCCCGCGCACCTCGTGTTCCTGATCGCCGCGCCCGACGGTGGGGGAGCCGAGCACATGAAGATCCTCGCGGCGCTCGCCCGCAGGCTTGTCCACCAGTCCTTCAAGGACGCACTGGCCGCGGCCGCCGACTCCGCCGCCGTCGTCAAGCTCATCACCGAGGAAGTGATCGACCGATGAAGCTCGTAGCCGTCACCTCGTGCCCGACCGGGATCGCGCACACCTACATGGCCGCAGAGGCCCTCGAGCAGGCCGCCGCCGCGGCTGGCCATGAGCTGCTGGTGGAGACTCAGGGTTCCGCGGGCATGGATCCTCTGGCGCCGCAGGACATCGCCGACGCGCGGGCGGTCATCTTCGCCGCCGACGTCGAGGTCCGCGACCGCGACCGGTTCGCGGGCAAGCCGCTGGTGCAGTCCGGTGTGAAGCACGCGATCAACCACCCGGAGGAGCTGATTGCCCAGGCCGTGGCCAGGGCGTCCGACAGCACGCCGACCGCGGCGCTCGCGTCCAAAGTGGACAACGCGGGTGGTGCGGGGACTCGGTTGCGGCAGTGGCTGATGACCGGCGTCAGCTACATGATCCCGTTCGTCGCCGCGGGCGGCCTGCTGATCGCGCTCGCGTTCCTGTTCGGCGGCGCCGAGGTCGCGACCAAGGTCAGCGGCGGCACGTTCGACGGCGTCAAGTACGCGGGCGTCACCGACCTGTCCACGCTCCTCGATGTGGCGGGCGTGCCGGGGGTGCTGTTCAAGATCGGCGCGGTCGCGTTCTCCATGCTGGTCCCGATCCTGGCCGGGTTCATCGCCTTCGCCATCGCCGACCGGCCGGGTCTGGTGCCCGGCGTCGTCGGCGGGCTCCTCGCCGGAGCCATCGGCGCGGGGTTCCTCGGCGGACTTGTCGCGGGCCTCATGGCGGGTGGTGTCGCGTACTACCTGAGCCGCATCAGCCTGCCGCGGGCGTTGCAGGCCGTCATGCCGGTCGTGGTTGTTCCACTGGTGTCTACCGCGATCGTCGGCACGATCATGCTCCTGGTCGTCGGCTCGCCGGTCGCCTCCGCGCAGACGGCGCTGACCGACTGGCTGGCCGGGATGACCGGTGCGGGCGCGGTCGGCCTGGGTCTGCTGCTCGGCGCGATGATGGCCTTCGATATGGGCGGGCCGGTCAACAAGGTCGCCTACACCTTCGCTGTCGGCACGCTGGCCTCCGGCACGCCGTCGGCCGCGATGGCCGCGGTGATGGCAGCGGGCATGGTGCCGCCGCTCGGTCTAGCGCTGGCGACGGTGTTGCGGCGCAAGCTGTTCACCGACTCGGAACGCAAGGCGGGGGAGGCCGGTTGGCTGCTCGGCGCGTCGTTCATCACCGAGGGCGCGATCCCATTCGCCGCCGCCGACCCGCTGCGGGTGATCCCGTCGATCATGCTCGGCGCCGCCGCGACCGGCGGGCTGACCATGGCCGTCGGCGCGACGTCGCTGGCCCCGCACGGCGGCATCTGGGTCGTCGGCCTGATCGGCAAGCCGCTGCTCGTGCTGCTGGCCATCGCCATCGGCACGGTGATCACCGCGGTGAGCGTGCTCGCCGCGAAGTCGGTCGGCCGCGCCGAGTCCACCGTCCCCGTCCCCGTCACCGTCTGAGAGGAACGACCATGTCCGAGCGCCGAGTGACCATCGCCTCCGCCGTCGGCCTGCACGCCCGCCCCGCGAGCCTGTTCGTCAAGGCCGCCGCCGACCAGCCGGTCGCGGTGACGATCGCGAAGGGCGGGGCCGCCGTCGATGCCCGCAGCATCCTGTCGGTACTGGGCCTCGACGCCCGAGGTGGCGACGAGGTCGTGCTGGCCGCCGACGGGGAAGGCGCCGACGAGGCGTTGGCCGCGCTGGCGGCCGTCCTGGAAGTCGACCACGACTCATGAGCATCGGAGTCAGCCCCGGCGCGGCGGCGGGTCCCGTCGCCCGCCTGGGCCTACCGCCCCAACTGCCCGCGGTCGCGCCCGCCGCGGGCGACGACGACGCGGCCAGGGCGGCGACGGCGCTGGAGGAGACCGCGGCCGAGTTGGAGCGGCGGGCCAAGCTCGCCGGGCCGGAGGCCGCGGAGGTGCTGGGCGCCGCCGCGCTCATGGCACGCGACCCCGCGCTGGCGGCCAACATCCGTGACCTGGTCGGACAGGGTGTGCCCGCGGCGTGGGCGGTGGATCGCGCCATCGGCGGCTACCGCGAACTGCTCGCCGCCGCGGGGCCGTACATGGCCGAACGGGTGGCGGATCTCGATGACATCCGCGACCGTGCCGTGGCGCAGTTGCTCGGCCTGTCCATGCCAGGACTGCCGACGCCGGGGCACGAGTACGTCCTCGTCGCCCGTGACCTCGCGCCCGCCGACACGGCGCTGCTCGATCCGACGGTCGTGCTCGGGCTCGTCACCGAACGCGGCGGGCCGACGAGCCACACCGCGATCCTGGCCAAGTCGCTAGGCATTCCGGCTGTTGTCGCGTGCGCCGCAGCGGAGTCCTTTGTGGATGGACAGGTGGTTGTCGTCGACGGAGACTCCGGCGTGGTCACCGCGGACCCGTCGGCCGAGCAGATCGCCGAGGTCGTCCACCGTGTGGCCGAACGGGCGAAGCGGGCCCAGGCCACCGGTCCCGGCCGGACCAAGGACGGCCACCCGGTCGCGCTGCTGGCCAACATCGGCGGCCCGACCGATCTGCCAGCCGACTCGGAAGGCGTGGGCCTGTTCCGCACCGAGTTCCTGTTCCTCGACCGCGCCGAGGCGCCGACGGTGGCCGAACAGCGTGAGGTCTACCGGCGGGTGTTGGCGCCGTTGGCTGGACGCAAGATCGTGGTCCGAACGCTTGACGCGGGCGCGGACAAGCCCGTGCCGTACGCCTGTCCCGATCCTGAGGACAACCCTGCGCTGGGCGTGCGCGGCCTGCGGACGTCGTGGCGACGGCCTGAGCTGCTGGCCGACCAGCTCGAAGCTCTCGCGCTCGCCGCCCAGGACACCGGGGCCGAGCCGTGGGTGATGGCGCCGATGGTCGCCACGGCCGCGGAGGCCGCCGCGTTCGCCGCGGTCGCCAGGGGGTACGGCATCGACAAGGTCGGGGTGATGATCGAGGTCCCCGCCGCGGCCCTGCGCGCCGACGCGGTGCTCGCCGAGGTCGACTTCGTCAGCATCGGCACCAACGACCTCGCCCAGTACACCTTCGCCGCGGACCGTCAGCTCGGCGCGCTCGCCGAACTGCTCGACCCGTGGCAGCCCGCCCTGCTCGACCTGGTCGCGGCGACCGCGCGGGCCGGGGCACGGGCCGGGAAGCCGGTCGGAGTCTGCGGGGAGGCCGCGAGTGACCCGCGGCTCGCGGTCGTGCTGGTCGGCCTGGGTGTCGACTCGCTGTCGATGGCCCCGGTCAGCGTCCCCGACGTCCGCGCGATGCTCGCCAGGCACACACACGACGAGTGCCAGGAGATCGCCGCGGCCGTACTGGCGGCGGGCAGCGCGGAACAGGCGAGGCAGGTCGCCTCGCGGCTAGGCTAGGTCGGGTGCGTGTCGCTACCTGGAATGTGAACTCGGTCAAACAGCGTGAGCCCAGGTTGCTGGCCTGGCTCGACCAGCGGCAGCCGGACGTGGTCTGTCTGCAGGAGACCAAGCTGACCGACGACGCCTTCACCAGCCTGCTCGGCGCCAAGCTGGCTGAGCGCGGCTACGCGGTCGCGCTCAGCGGCGAGGTCCAGTGGAACGGCGTGGCGATCCTCAGCCGGGTCGGGCTCGACGACGTCGAGGTCGGCTTCACGGGCGCCCCCGGCTACCCCGCGCCGGAGGCCAGGGCGGTGTCGGCGACCTGCGGCGGGATCCGGGTCCACTCGCTGTACGTGCCGAACGGCCGCGAGCCCGACTCCGAGCACTACCACTACAAACTGGCCTGGCTCGCCGCGCTGCGCGAGGTCGTCGCGGCAGGTCCGCGCGAGGTGATGGTGTGCGGTGACATGAACATCGCGCCCACCGACGCGGATGTGTTCGACCCGAAGGCCTACATCGGCCAAACCCATGTCACTCCGCCTGAACGAGGTGCCCTCGCCGAGTTGCAGAGCGTCGGTCTGCACGACGTGGTCCGCGACCGGTGGCCGGACGAGACGGTGTTCACGTACTGGGACTACCGGGCCGGGATGTTCCACCAGAACCTAGGCATGCGGATCGACCTAGTTCTAGCGGGCGCCCCTGTCGCCGAACGCGTCAAAGCGGCCTGGGTCGACCGGCACGCGCGCAAGGGGACCGGGCCGAGCGACCACGCGCCGGTGATGGTCGACCTGGACGAGGCCCCGGACGGCGACATCGGTCCGGTCGTCCCGCCGCCGTCGGCCGGGCGGCCACGCCGGTCGGTCCGGCTTCCACAGGCGAAGTGACCGCCGCGCGGAACCGATCGGCCCGCCGCGGCGTTCTCCCGTTGTGAACGTCGGCTTGCTGTGGGCCCTGTCGCTGCCCGGCCTGGTCGTCGGCCTGATCGCGCTCGCCGCCTTGGAGCGTCTCGGCTCGTGGGCGGGCGCGCGCAAGCTGCTGCCCTGGGGCCGCAAGGGGACTCCGGTGTCGGCCAGCGGCTTCGAGGAACTGGACGCGCTGTTCTCCACCGGCAAGCGTCTGGAACTCGAAGAACGCAAGTCCCACACACTCATGCGCGACGAGGAGGAGGCAGGCGCGCCTCCTCGAACCAAGGTCGACCTCGACCGCGGGACCGTGCGGATAGTCCTACCGCCGGACTAACGGCGCCAAGTGTCTTTGTAAGCCGCCGCTTTGGCGGCTTCTTCAGCCGCGTGCTTCTTGCGGCGGACCGCGGTGGCGTGTCCGGCTGGGAACCCGTGTTGTGCCAGCCGCGCGTCGACGTTGTCCTGGGCGAACGCGAGGATGATCCGCAACGCCACCAGAAACCCCAACAGCGTCGACCCGAGCGCGATCGGCCACGAGTCCCCGAAGGCGACCAGTGCGGCGAGCAGTCCGCCGAGCAGCGGGGCCAACTGGACAAGCCCGCGCACGAAGGCGCGGACCAGCCAGGTTCGGCAGGTGGTGACGTGCAGAACCCAGTCGCGGTACCGGTCGGGGAGCCTGCCGCCGTAGACGAACCAGAGCCACCGCAGCGGCCCAGGACGCGTTACGGACATGCGGTTAATCCTATGGCAGGTCGAACCGCCACCTCAGATTGAGCGACCCACCCCACTCCGCCGACCCGGTGCCCTCCTGCGGCCGCCATTTCAGGTCAAGGTCGCCGCGGATGAAGATGTCGACGTTGCGCAACGGACGGACTCCGAATTCGGCCTCGTTGTCCAGGCCAAGCTCGAACCCGTGGTCCCGACTCCAGTCCAGCGTCAGGCGGGTCGTCTCCGTCACGAACCAGTTCCGCCACAGCGGGATCTCGCGGTTGAACAGCTGCACGCTGCCGTTGCCCGCCAGCGGTCCCGCGCCCGCGCCCAGGGTGAGGCGGGCGCCAGGGTGGGTCGCGAGGTCGAAGGAGTCGAAGTCCTGCAGCATCCGCTCAAGTGTCGTGTCGTCCCAGTGGAGATGCAGTTGGGCCGGGATCCGCAGGTCCACCGGGGTCCCGTTGGTGGGGGTCGCCGTGGCGGTTCCCTCCAGCGCCTGCCAGGTCGCGTCGTCGACGACACCGGTCTCCGGCAGGCCCTCGCGCTGCTGGAAGAACTTGACCGACCCCTCGGTGAGCGGACCGAACAGCCCGTCGACCGGGCTCAGCCGGATCTCGCCCGCGGCGGACTCGGCGGCGAGCTGGTTCTCCAGCAGTCCCTGCAGATACTCGACCCACGCGTTCTCGTCGCTGTCGCGGCGCAGTTCCGGGTTGTCCATCGCGTGCTCCTCAGGCGACCGCGGGGCCCTGCGCCCCGTGGACGATGCTCGGGTCGACGCCTTCGACGTTGTCGGGGACGGGTTCGCTCTCCAGCCAGGCGACCCAGTCGCCGTCGAGATCGACCGTGCTTCCTGGCGCGATCTCCTGCTCGAACTCGACCCCGCTGATCTCGCTGTCCATCGGCCCATCGTGCGGCGGCCATCGGGTCGGGCCAAGGTCCGACGGGGCGGTCGGAAGGGCAGTCAGTCGCGGACGTAGCGGGTGACCGACAGCAGTTCGAGCGGGTCGACCGAGGCCGGGTCGGGCTCGACGGCGTCGGCGAGTGTCTTGGTGATCAGATCCAGGTCGAGGCCGGCCCCGATCAGCACGAGCTGGGTGTCGTGCGTCTCGGATTCCGGCCGCACGCTGACGTAGGTGCCCACGGTCTGGACCGAGTACCGCTCGGCGTCGCCGAAGTGCACGTAGCCCTTCATCCGGTAGAGGCCGTCGGGGCGTTCGGTGAGAAAGCGGGCGAACCTGGTCGGGTTCATCGGCTGCGCGCTGGTGAACGTCGCGGTCTCGTACGTGGCGTGAATGTGCGGCTCGTGGTCGACGAGGTCGTCGAACGAGAGCTGCCTGCCGACGTGGTCCGGCCGCTCGACCGGCTCGAACAGCAGCGCGGGATCGACCCGGCCGTGCTCGACGGGCACCACCGGCACGCCGTCGGCGAGCTCGCGCACCAGGTCTAGGACGCCGGGAGCCGCGCGGTCCATCTTGTTCAGCAGCACCAGATCCGCGTACCGCAGGTGCTTGTCGAGCTGGGGGTGGCGCAGCCGGGTCGCCTCGAACTCGGCCGCGTCGACCAGCTCGACCAGGCCGCCGTAGGTCACCTGCGGGTTGGTGCTGCCCTGGACCAGCCGCACCATCGCGGGCGGCTCGGCCAGGCCGCTGGCCTCGATCACGATCACGTCGACCGGCGCGTCCGGCGTGGCCAGCCGGTCGAGCATGGCGTCGAGGTCGCTGACGTCGACCACGCAGCACAGGCAGCCGTTGCCCAGGGTCACCATCGAGTCGACCTGGGCGGCCACGGTCATCGCATCGATGTTGACCTTGCCGAAGTCGTTGACGATGACACCGATGCGCGTGCCGGTGCGCGATGTCAGCAGATGGTTGAGCATCGTGGTCTTGCCTGACCCCAGGAATCCCGCGACCACGACCACAGGGATCGTCACGCGACCCAGGGTAGCCGGGCGGCGGTGGCGCGGCGGTCAGGCGCTCCGCGCGGTCCCTCTACTTTGACCGCCGGGAAATGGCAACGGAACGTGATCGACTGGTTGCCCACCGGTAGCGGAAAAGCGGCTTCTGTCAATGGATTCCGGGTCACCGCGTTGGGACAGTCGGAGTAGTGGTCGCCCGGTTTCGCGAATATACCGTGGTTTTCGGCACCCGCCGCCGAGGGTAAACCATGCGAGTTCGGCAATTACACCGTTGACACGGCGGCGATCCACAGTCCACAGTCGTGCCCGTCCCCCCTGCAGACATAGAGAGGTACCCATGAGACGCCGCACCCTGCTGCTGATCGCCTCCATCGTTGCCGCCGCCGGCCTGGCCATCGCCGCGCCGACCGCTTTCGCGGGCACCGATGGCATCTCGACCACCGAGTCGAAGTGCTGCGCGACACCTTGAAGAGAGTCGCTCGCGCCTTGACGGTGCGATAGCGAATGATTTTCTCGAACCGCACCACTAGATAGTCGGTTCCGACCAAAGCGTCTCCCGTGCCCGATACGATCCCGGCGGGCCAGGGAGGGTCAATGACCGTGGGATCACATGCGGCGGGCACCATTCGCCGTTTTTTGAGCAAGCGCGGACGCGGCCGTGAGTCGGCCAGCTTCGGCGCCGCCGCCCTCGGCGTCCTGCTGCTGGCCGGGGCGGCACTGGGGAACGGGATCTCCCGGACCGCGGTCGAGGTCTCCGACGGGCTGACCTGGCTCGCCGACGAGCAGCGCGGCGAGGTGGTCCAGGTCAACCCGGCCTCGGGCAGGCCGGAGACCCGGCTGCAGGTATCCGGATCCGACTCCCAGCTCGACATCACGCAGAAGGACGGCGTGCTGATCGTCCTGGACCGGCGAACCGGCCAGATCACCGTGATCGACCTGGCCACACTGCTGGCCAGCGGCAGGCGGCAGGCTCCCCCCGGCGGGTCGAGCAAGGTGCTGCTCGTCGACGGCAGGCTCTACATCATCGACCGGGCGAGCGGCACGGTCGTCAACGCCGACCCGATCACCCTCGCCGACATCGGCGCGCCCTGGCTGGCGGGGCTCCCGCTGGCCGACGCCGTCACCGACGAGTCCGGTGTCCTCTGGGTCGTCGACCACGGCGGCACCCTGCGTGCCCTTGAGTGGTCCGAGGACGAGGGCAAGTTCGTCGAGAAGTCCGAGCGCTCGGTGTCCGGCGCGGGCCCGCTCACCGCCTTGGTCCCGCACGAGCGCGGCGTGACGCTGCTGGGGCTGGAAGGCGGCGTCGTCCTGCGGGATGGCACCGGCGAAGACCTGACGGCGTCGACCGCGCGGCAGGACGGCGACGTACTGGCCGCCCAGACGAGCCCGACCGGTCTCGCCCCCGCCTCGATCCCCGGCGCGGGCACGGTCGTGCTGGTCAGCGGCACCGAGGTCCTCCGGGTCGACGTCGCGAGCCTCGGCTGCGCGCACCCCGGCCGCCCGGTGGTCTACCGGGACAAGATCTACGTCCCCTGCAAGGGCACCGGTCGCGTGATCGTGCTCGACCGCGGCGGCAGGCGCGGCGGCGACGATGTCCGCACCAACGGCTCCGGCGACCCGCAGCTCGTGTTCGACGACGGCAGGCTGTTCATCAACGCCCCCGGCGCCGAGACCGGCGTGATCGTCGACGCCGACGGCAGCACCCGGTCCGTGGTCATCCGCAGCCCCGAACTGCAGGTCACCAACCCTGACCGGTCCCCGCCGCCGTCCCCGCCGAGCCCGCCCCGGCCGAACCCGAGCGAGCCGACGCGCACCCGGCCGAACCAGCCGACGTCCACGGCGGGCGCGACGACCACCGACGTCGCGCCCGGCTCCACCGGCCCCAGTGGCTCACCGGCGCCGACGACCTCGACCTCGGGGACGCGCACGGGTGGTGCCCCGGGGGTCCCGCCGGGCGTCGCCGTGTCGCTGAACGGTCGCACCGCGGGCGACGTCACCGTCGACATCCGCTGGGGAGCGGCGACCGACAACGGCTCGCCGATCACCGGCTATGTGGTCACCGCGCGCGGAGGTTTCGCCGGGTCCACCAAGACCGCGCAGGTCGCGGGCACGTCGACGACGATGGTGCTGAGCTGCTCTGGCAACCAGTTCTGCCAGAACGGCAGGCTCGACGTGTCGGTCGTGGCCGTCAACCAGGTCGCCCAGGGCGCGGCCGGCACCGCCGTGTGGTCGGTTCCGCAGCCGACGACTACCCAGCCGCAACCCACTACGACGACTCAGCCAGTGCCGACCACCACGACACAGGCCCCGCCGACGACCACCACGACCCAGCCTCCGCCTACGACTACCACCCCGCCGCCGCCTGCCCCCGTGCCGACCGCGGGCGCTGTGGTGATCAGCGGGGCCACCAAGTCCGGCTACACCGCCCACGTGACGATGGCCCCGCCTTCCGACTGGGCCAACCACGACGGCACGTGCGAGGTCGTGAACAAGACCTACGGCTATTCCGAGGTCGTCGCCTGCAGCGCGACAAGCGCGGCCGTCGCCATCGATGAGGGCACGAACGCGATCGTGATCCGCGCGACCGCGCGGGACGGCAGCCGCTCGGTGGACTCCGCGTCGCGGACCGTCCGGATCATCGTCAACGAGTGCCAGCCCGGCCGGATCTGCCCGGTGCAACCGCTGGTCGCCAGTGACCCGGTGAACAACGAGGTGTCGTCCGGCCCGATGGTGGGCGCGGGCGTCGGTCTTCTGGCCACCGCTGCGCTGCTGCGCTTCGGGGTCCGGCGCCGTGAAGAAGAGGAAGACGACAAGCAGTGACGACGATGACAGGCCCGACGATCGGTGAGCAGGAGATCGCCTCGTTCCGCGCGCTGCACACGCGATGCGGCGACGCGGTCGAGTCCGCGCTGCGCGGCAAGCGCGAGGTGATCGACCTCGTGCTGGTGGCAATGTTCGCGGGTGGGCACGTGCTCCTTGAGGACGTGCCCGGCACCGGCAAGACGACGCTGGCGCGCGCGGTCGCGGGTGCGCTGGGCGGGCTGTCGCGGCGCGTGCAGTTCACCCCCGACCTGCTGCCGTCGGACGTCACCGGCACCTCGGTCTACGAGCCGCAGACCGGCCAGGTCCGGTTCCGGCCGGGTCCGGTGTTCGCCAACGTCGTGCTCGCCGACGAGATCAACCGGGCGGCGGCGAAGACGCAGTCGGCGCTGCTGGAGGTCATGGAGGAGCACACGGTCACCGTCGACGGTGTCGGGCACTCGGTGCCGGAGCCGTTCCTGGTGGTCGCCACGCAGAACCCGATCGACCTCGACGGCACCTACCGGCTGCCTGAGGCCCAGCTCGACCGGTTCATGCTGCGCACGTCGATCGGCTACCCGGAGCAGCGCTACGAGCTGGACGTGCTGCGGCCCGGCAGCGGCGCGGGCCGGATCGCGCAGGTGCCGACGGTGACCAGCCCGCAGCAGGTCGCCGAGGCAGGCCGAAGGCTCTCGACTCTGCACGTGGCCGACCCGATCCTGCAGTACATCACCGACCTTGGCGCCGCGACCCGCGCCGACGACCGCCTGCGGCTGGGCGCCTCCACCCGCGGCCTGCGGGCGCTGGTTCGCTGCGTGCAGGTCTACGCCGCGTCCAACGGCAGGCACTTCGCCGTGCCCAGCGACGTGCAGCGGCTCAGTGCGCCTGTGCTCGCTCACCGGCTTGTGCTGACCCGCGAGGCGCAGCTATCCGGAGCCACGACAGCCGACGTGCTGGCCGATGTGGTGTCCCGGGTCGAGGTGCCGCGGCCGACACCGCAATGAGCGTTCGGCTGACCGCACGCGGCGTCGGGGTGCTCGTGCTTGGCGCGCTGCTGACCGGCTGCGGCCTGTGGTGGCGCTACCCGGGATTGGCGGCACTGGGGATCGCGCTGACGGTGATCTTCCTGGTCGGCGTCGCTTCGGTGTTGTTCGCCGCGCCCGTCGAGCCGACCCGCACGGTCCGGCCGCGCACGGTGCAGCGGCTCGGCGCGTGCACCGGGACGCTGGAACTGACCTCCCGGGCCAAGCGCTTGCGCGTCCTGCTCGACGGCACTGACCAGGTCGCGGGTGAACTAGTCCCGGTCGACATCCCGGTGCTGGCGCCAGGCGAGCGGACCCAGGTCGACTACCGCATCCCCACCGACCGCCGCGGCGTGTGGCAGGTGGGCCCGCTGACGCTGCGCAGGCGCGGACTCGCCGCCCTGGCCGAGGCCAGGACGATGGTGGGCTCGGTAATCGAGGTCCGAGTCGTGCCCCGGGTGCTGCCCGTTCGCGGGCTGCCGTCCGGCGCCCGGCGCGGACAGGTCGGCGCCGACGAGCGGGTCGAGCGCGGCGGTACGGACCTCGTCGGCCTGCGTGAGTACGTCCCCGGCGACGACCTGCGCCGCCTGCATTGGGCGACCAGCGCGCGTACCGGCACGCTGATGATTCGCGAGGACGCCGACCCGGCCCGGCCGCACCTGGCCGTCGTGCTCGACGACCGCGCCGCGGGCTACCCGGACGCGAGTCAGTTCGAGGACGCGGTCGAGGTCGCGGCCTCCCTGCTGACCTCCGCCATCGGCGACGGGCACCCGGTGCGCCTGCTGACCGTGTCCGGCTCCCTGGACATCGAGGTCGCCGCGAGTACGGTCGACGGCGACGCCGCGTCGGTGCTCGCCGCGTTGGCCGAGTTGGGCATGGCGGACGCGGAGGCGACGTCGTCAGTGCCGGTCCGGGACTTGGACGTGGTCGCGGTGGTGTGTGGGGCGGAGTCCGAGCTGTCCGCGCTGCTGTTGGAAGCCGGTCGCGCCGCGTTCGGCGTCGTGCTGTCGGTCGACCCGAGCGCCTCCGGCCTGTCCGCGCTGGGCGGGGTCTTGGTGGTGCGGGCGCCAGACGCCGAGGGCTTGCTGCGCGCGTGGGACACGGGGGTCGCGCGATGACCGGGATCCGTGCGGGGTGGGCGGCCGTTCTGCTTATGCTGGCGGCGTTTCCGCTGGCGGCGGGATGGTCCGGATCGATCGCGTGGCCGGTGTTCGCCGGGGCGGTGGTGATCGCGTTCGGCGCCGTCCTCCTGGCCCAGGCGCTCAAGCTGACGGCCAGCATGACGCTCATAGCGTTGGCCGTGGCCGGGCTCGCAGCTGGGTACTTCGTGGCCAGGGGCGCGATAGCCGGTGGCCCGGTCGAGGTCCTGCGCGACAGCGTGCCCAGGCTCCTGACTTCCGCGCGGCCCGCGCCGCCCACGCTCGACCTGCTGATGCCCGGCGCTCTGTTGGTCTTCCTGGTAGCCGTCGTCGTCGCCGTAGCACTCGCGGGCAAGTCGCTTATCGGACCACCCGCGGGCGCTGTCGTGCTCTACACCGCCGCCGCGCTGCTTACCGCCGGTCGTACCGACCCTCGCGGCCTCGTCGCCTGCGCTTTGGTCGCACTGTCAGTACTGGGTTGGGTGTTGATAGACCGCGCCGAGGCGGCGCGGAAGGCTCCTGTCGTGCCGCCGGTCGCTGTGCTGGGTGTGCTCGCGGTCGTGGCACTGGCGGCAGGCGTGCTGCCCGGCCGGAACGCATTCGAGCCGCGTGAACTGGTGCGGCCCCCGGTGACTGACATCGACGTGGCCAATCCTTTGCCCAAACTGGCTTCCTGGGCGGGCATGGCCGACACGGAACTCTTGCGGGTACGCGGGCCTGAACTGCCGGTCCGGCTGGTGGCGCTGGCCGACTACACCGGCGCGGCTTGGCAGGCGTCGTCGCTCTACGGGCCGATCGGCGCCGTGTCGCCGCCGGACCTGCCGGTGGGAGACCGGGTGCAGGAGACCGACGTCGAGCTGATCGTCGGTGCCCTCGACGGGACCTGGCTGCCGACCATGGGCAGGCCGACGTCGACCAGCTTGGGCGACGTCATGGTCGACCCGGACTCGGGCTCGCTGGTGCTGCCCCGGGGCCTTGCACCCGGCCTGCGCTACGAGATGCACGGTGTCGCCGACAAGCCGCGCGATGAGGATCTCGCCACCGCGAAGGTGCCCGACCTGCGCCGCTATCTTGAGCTTCCGGGCCTGCCCGCAACCCTTGCCGACTACGCCCGACAGTCCGTGGTCAACACGACAACGCCATACGAGCGGGCTGTCGCGTTGGAGCAGGTCGTCCGGCTCGACCGCCACCCCGACGCCGAGGCCCCTGTCGGGTCGTCCTACGCGCGTGTCGAGCAGTTCTTGTTCGGCCCGGCGGGCGACGCGGGTGCGGGCAAGGGCACGGCGGAGCAGTTCGCCACCGCGTTCGCCGTGCTCGCGCGCGCTGTCGGTCTGCCGACGAGGATCGCGGTCGGCTTCCAGCCGGTCCCGGAAGGGCCTGACGGCTACCGGGTGATCCGCGGCGTCGACGCGACGGCTTGGCCGGAGGTGTATTTCTCCGGCTGGGGCTGGGTGCCGTTCGACCCGGTCGCGGGCACCGACAGCGGCACCAGCGCCGCCGCCAAGCGCGAAGTGCTCAACCGGCTGGCGTCCACCACCGCCAAGCCGACGACCCCGGCGACCGACCTGCCCGCGCTGGTCATTCCCACGACCCAGCCCGCGCCCGACGCGGCCCCGGCCCAACCCC
>DATLIA010000362.1:0-16320 GCA_035540215.1 Actinokineospora sp.
GCTCGGCGGCTGTCGGGGCGGGCGGGGTGTCGCCGACCCCGTTCCGCTGGCCTCGCTGTGCCGCCACGCTGGTACTCCTCGACAGATTTCGTCTCCGGGATGGGAACACGGTACCGCTTGTGAACGTGTGCACAAAGTCGCTGGCCAGGCACTTGACCAACCCCACATTCCACCTCGTCCCCGGGGGACGCGCGCAGTCCTGAGTCATGTCCTCACAGTCGACCCGTCCCGCACCGAGCACATCTCCCGGAATGCCCTGCGCCCGCCGGTAACCTGGCCATGACGCATCGGATAAACGGATT
Source organism: Actinokineospora sp. (assembly GCA_035540215.1). GTDB lineage: Bacteria > Actinomycetota > Actinomycetes > Mycobacteriales > Pseudonocardiaceae > Actinokineospora. Next base: position 303 of record DATLIA010000362.1, read on the forward strand.
GGCTGGTCGACACCATGGGCGACGACACCCTGCGGACGGTTTCGATGACGCGGGTCGGGCTTGGTCGCTACGAGATCACCAACGCGCGCGGCGGGAAGATGACCATCGGCGCGGGCGACGACGACGACTTCAGCCCGGTCGAGCTCCTGCTCGCCGCGATCGGCGGGTGCACCGCGGTCGACGTGGACCACATCACCAGCAGGCGGGCCGAGCCGACGTCCTTCGACGTCACCGTCACCGGCGACAAGCTGCGCGACGCCGAGAAGGGGAACCGGATGGAGAACCTCGCGGTGACCTTCACCGTCCGCTTCCCCGATGGCGCCGAAGGCGACTCGGCCAGGGAGGCACTGCCCCGGGCCGCGAAGCAGTCGCATGACCGCCTCTGCACCGTCAGCCGGACAGTCGAGGCAGGAACGCCGGTGCAGGTCGTGCTGGATTAGGCAACGGTGAACTGGGTGGAGTGCCACCCGGTCGCGCCGTCGGGGATCGGCGGGACCCGCTTCTCGGTCTGGGTCTCGCCGTCGCGGTTCGTCGCACGCACCTCGGCGCGGTGGCCGCCAGAGCGCAGCTCCATCTCGACCCGCCACATGCGCCACGTCTGGTCGTTGACCTCGGTGGCCAGGGTGGCCTCGCGCCACTCGCCGCCGTCGACGCGGACCTCGACCTTCTCGATGCCGACATTCTGCGCCCAGGCGATGCCCGCGATGGTGACCTTGCCCGCGGGCACTTTGGCGAATCCCGCCGGCACGTCGATGCGGGACTGGACCTTGATCGGCCCTTCACGGGACCAGCCGCGGTCCTCCCAGTAGAAGGTCTTGTCGCCTGCCTTGGTGACCTCCATGTCGGTGACCCACTTCGTCGCCGACACATAGCCATAGAGGCCGGGGACGACGACGCGGGCCGGGAAGCCGTGCTCGACCGGCAGCGGCTCGCCGTTCATCCCGATGGCCAGCAGCGCGCCGCGCTGGGGATCCATCAGAGCCTCCAGCGGGGTGCCACAGGTCCAGCCGTCGACGCTGGTGGAGAACAGCTGGTCGGCACCTGCGCGGATGCCCGCCTCGGCCAGCAGGTCGCGCATCGGCACGCCGATGAACGTCGCGGTGGAGATGTACGGGCCGCCGACCTCGTTGGACACGCAGGTCATGGTGATCGCCTTCTCGGTCAGCGCCCGGTTTCGGATGTCGCCGTAGTCGAAGGTCAGCTCGGTGTCGACCATGCCGTGCAGCCGCAGCCGCCAGTCCTCGGCCCGCACGCGGGGCACGGTCAGGGCGGTGTCGATCCGGTAGAAGTCGCGGTTGCTGGTGATGAACCTCGGCGTCCCCACTCCCGCGAAGTCCGCGGTGGCCGGGACCGCCGGGGCCGGGGTCCTCGGGGTCAGCTTGCCGACCGCCGCGCGTGAGCCCTCGACGTCGACGCGAGCCGCGAGGAACTGCCCGATCCCGCCGAAGACACCAGCGCCGACGGCGACACCCGCGGAAGTGATCAGGAATGACCGCCGGGACACCTCGTCGGCCGGGTCGCTCGGCGCGGATGCCCGCCCGTGCAGCCAGGAGAACACCCCGACCCCCGCGACCAGGCTCGCCAGCGGGGCGAGCAGGGCGAGCTGACCCAGGTCGGGCCGGTCGAACACCGCGATGACCCCGAGCAGGCCAAGCCCGGCCGCCAGCACCTGCCCCGGCCACGGCTTGCGCCGCGACAGCAGGCCCGCGATCACCGCGACGACCACCAGCGTCATCGCCATGCCGCCGAGCAGCACGACCTTGTCGTAGGTGCCGAACGTCCGGATCGCGAAGTCCTTGAGCGGGTGCGGCGTCAGGTCGATCGCCGAGTTGCCCACCGCGAGGAACGGTGAGGCGTTCGGCCCGACGAAGCCCGCGACGAGGTGCCCGGCGGCCAGCGCCGCCGCCACCGCCAGTACGCCGATCAGCGCCGCTGTCCGCCTGCTCAGGATGTTGTCCACACCTGCTATTCGAACCTGCGGACGCGGCGGATGGAACAGGTTGCGACGTTACGGATTCCTTAGAGCGCATCTGGGAACTGGCGTGCGTGAGAGCCGTGATCGAGGTGGTCCCAGGCGGTGCGGCCGGATCGTCGGCATACCGGAGTTGTCTGTCGGCGTATCCGGCCGTGCCGCCTGGGACCACCTCGGCGCGGCTATCGCGTGCGCCAGTTCCCAGATGCGCTCTTACGTGAGCGCGGCCCGCAGCCGGGCCTCCTCGACCTTCCAGTACCCGTGCTCGGCGCCGTCGACCAGGATCACCGGGACGCGGTCGCCGTACTCGGCCCGCAGTTCCGGGTCACTGTCGACGTCGGCGGTGTCCCAGCCGACGCCCAGCGCGGCGCAGATGCGCTCGACGTCGGCCTCGGCCACCTCGCACGAGTGGCAGCCCTGCCTGGTCATCACCGTCACCCTGGTCACGGCCGAACGGTACCTCGCAGGCCCGCGCGCCGGAGCTTGCCCATGACCGAGTGCGGCAGCGACTCGGCGAACTCGACCGTGGCCGGGATCTTGAACCTGGCCAGCCGTTCCGCGCAGTGCGCGCGCAGTGCGTCCTCGGTCAGCTCGGCACCATCGCGCAGGACCACGACGACCTTGACGTGCTCGCCGGTCCGCTCGTCGGGCATCCCGACGGCCGCCGCCTCCGCGACCTCGGCCAGCTCGCCCACGACGGCCTCTACCTCGTGCGGGTAGACGTTGAAGCCGTTGACGATGATCAGGTCGTTGGCCCGGTCGACCAGGTGCAAGTCGCCTTCGTCATCGAAGTAGCCGACGTCGCCGGTGCGGAACCAGCCGTTGGCGTCGGGACCGTGGTCGCCGTCGGGCCAGTAGCCGCTGAACAGGTTGTCGCCGCGCGCGGCGACCAGGCCGGTGTCGGTGGCCTCGTCGGTGAGGTCGGCGGTGAACTCGTCGGGGTCGGTGAGCGCGGCCACCGGCAGGCCGTCGCTGTCGACCAGGCGCAGCTCGACGCCGGGGATGGCGCGGCCGACCGAGCCCGCCTTGGCGGCGCCGCCGACCAGGGTCGAGGTGAGCACGGGGCCGGTCTCGGTGAGGCCGTAGCCCTCGAAGACGGTCAGGCCGGTCTCCTGGCGGAACAGCGCCAGCGTCGCCGCGTCGAGCGGGGCGGCGCCGGACGTGCAGAGCCGGACCGTGGCCAGCGCCTCGCCGAGCCGATCGGCGCCCGCCGCGGCGAAGGCCTGGTACATCGCGGGCACGCCGATGACGGTCGTGACCCGGTGCTCGGCGCAGGCGTCGAGGGCCCGGTCGACGCCGAACTTGTCCAGCAGGACGGCGGTGGCCCCGGCGGAGGCGACCTGCCAGAGGCCGGACAGGCCGTAGGCGTGCGACAGGGGCACGGTGAGCAGGACGCGGTCGGTCTCGGTGACCGGCGCGGGCCGCAGCGCCGCGCACTGCGCGACGTTGGCCAGCAGCGCCCGGTGCGACAGCATCACGCCGCGCGGGGTGCCCGCGGTGCCGGAGGTGTAGGCGAGGACGGCCAGGTCCTCCCCGCCGCGCGTGTGGGCGGGCGCCACCGCCTCTGGACCGTCCGCGTCGGGAAGGGTGAGCACGGTGGCGTCGGCGGAACCGAGGTCGCCGACGGTGAACTTGGCGCCGCTGTGCGCGATGACCCGCTCGATCTCCCGCGGCGCGGCGTCGAGCCCGACCGGGACGACGACCGCACCCGCCCTCAGCACGCCGAACAAGGACACAACCGAGTCCGCCGTGTTGGGCAGGCGCAGCGCGACCCGGTCGCCGGGGGCGACACCCGCACCGGCGAAGCCCGCCGCACACCGGTCTACCTGCGACTGCACCTGCTGCCAAGTGAGTGAACGCGCGGCAGAAACGTCGACCAGGGCGAGGTGTCGGGGTACCTTCTCGCAGGCTTGCGACACCAGGTCCGCGACCGTGCCGGTCGGCGTACTGGGCATGTGTTCGACCTCATCTCGCGGGGAACCTAGGGATAAATCACAGGGAAACGCAGTGTGGCACGGATCACCAACGTCACGGTTAACTACCCACTACGTCCCATCCTTGGATTTTCAGCCAGTACCTACTAGAAAGTAACAACGGCTTAGCGGTTCATGACTGTTTCGACGAACCCACGGTGACGAGGAGTGTGCGGCTGCTTGATGACCCGTCCGACGCGACCGACCAGGGCTCCGGCCGTGCCACAGGCCCGTCCCCCAGGGGACCGGGCAGGTTCGCGACGTGCGGAGACTCCGGACGCCGCACCGACGGAAGCCGAGCCGATGGCCGAACCTGACCAGCCGGAGACACCCGACGTCGCCGAGCTCGAAGCCGCGCACGCGGTCGCGTGGGACCTGGTGCACGCCGCCCAGGCGGGCGACACGCACGCGTTCGGCCAGCTCTATGACCGGTACGTCGACATGGTCTTCCGGTACGTACTGTTCCGCGTCGGCGACCGGGAACTGGCCGAGGACGTCACCAGCGAGACCTTCCTGCGGGCGCTGCGCCGCATCACCTCGGTCAGCTACCAGGGCCGCGACGTCGGCGCGTGGTTCGTCACCATCGCCCGCAACCTCGTGCTCGACCACGTCAAGTCGAGCCGGTTCCGGCTGGAGATCACCACCCCGGAGATCCGCGACTCCGAACGGGTGGAGGCCGGGCCGGAGCAACAGGTGATGACCAGGGTGACCAGGGACGCGCTGCTGACCTGCGTCGACCAACTGGGCGACGACCAGCGGGAATGCATCGTGCTGCGGTTCCTGCAGGGCATGTCCGTCGCCGAGACCGCGGTGATCATGAACCGCAACGAGGGCGCGGTGAAGGCGCTGCAGCACCGTGCGGTGCGTAGGCTCGCGCAGTTGCTGCCTAGCGAGATCAGGTGACGCGTTCACTCGCGAGAGTGGACCTGTCCCGCCGGGCGGCGGGGCCGTAACCCCGGGCCCGACAAGTCGTTTCACACAACAGGATCAAGAACGGGTTTCCCGGGCGGGACAATCCAGGCGAGCGGGTGTGAGCCCGCCAACGGTCGAGTCGGAGTGGGATGGTGGACAGCGGAGCGGGGCCGAGAGGCCCGCACGGACGGCGCGAGCTCAGTGCTCGGGCCGGTCGGCCGCGTCCGGACCTGCCTGGTTTCACCGACGACGACCACGCCGTAGTAGACCTGCTCGCGGGCCTGAGCCCGCTGACCGCGCCGTCCAGCGAGGCCCGCGACCGGATGCGGGCCCGCATCCTGGCCGGGGTCGCCGAGCCCGCCGTCGAGAGTCCCCGCCCGCCGCGGCCCCGCGCGGGCCGCGCGCCGCGCGGCCGACGTTCGGAGTCCGCCCCACGTTCCCGCCCTGAGCCCGCCAGATCGAGCTCCGGGGCGCGTGGCCGGTTCGCCGTTGCCGCCGTCGCCGTGCTGGCCCTGGTGTTCTCCCTGGCGGGCATGAGCCTGCTGCTGTCGCGCGACGCGCTGCCCGGCGACGCCCTCTACGCGATCAAGCGCACCGGTGAGGCGGCGTCCCTCGGCCTGACCTTCGGCGACGAGGACAAGGCCTACAAGCACCTCCAGTTCGCCACCGCGCGCGTCACCGAGATCGAGACGCTGACGCAGCGCTACCCGAACACCAAGGACGCCCCGGTCGGCGGCTACCTGTCGGCGCTGAGCGACTTCGACGGCGACGCCGCCGCGGGCGCCCGCCAGCTCATCGCGATCGCCACCGCGGGTGACGGCGGCCAGCTCGACGGCCTGCGCGGCTGGGCCGACCAGCAGGGCGCCCGACTCGACGCCCTCGGCCCGAAGCTCCCCGGCGAGGCGGGCACCCACCAGCTCGCGTCGGTCGCGCTGCTCGGCAAGATCGAGGAACGCGCCGCCGCGCTGGCCGAGCGCATGGGCTGCGCGGAGATCACGTCCGGCTCGGTCGACGAGATCGGCGCCCTGCCCGCGACCGGCGTCTGCGCGCCGCGGCCGGGTGCCGCGACGCAGGCCCCACCGAACACCTCGGGCGTCAGACCGTCGGGGGCGCCCGAGGTGACCACCGCGGTCCCGCCCGCCCCGCCGGGCCAGTCCCAGCCGGGTCAACCCGGCTCGATCGAGCCTGGGGTGTCGGTGCTGACGACCACACCACCGCTCATCGGCGTTCCGCCCATCGTGGGCGGGCCCAGCACCACGTCGCCGTCGGGGAACACCTCCCCGGCGGCACCGACCGTCACGGTGCCGTTGCCGCTGCTGCCCACGATCGCCCTTCCGCCGCTGCTCCCCGGCCTGCCCGGGATCGTGATCGGTTAGGCGCCTGGCCAGTACCGCGGCTCGGGCTCCAGCAAAAGTCTGGCGACCATCGCTACGCTGAGACCCACGGTTCTGCGAACCAATTCGGGAGGCAAGCGGTGTCAGCACGGCGTGGGGCTGCCAAGGGCCCTGAACTCGAACGCCTGGCCGCGCTCGCCGGGGAGGCCAGCGCGGAGGCCGCCGTGGCGATGGAGTTGGAGGACCCGCACCCGACCGTCCCGGCCGACCTGACCGCCGCCGCGTTCTTCGACGTGGACAACACGATCATGATGGGCGCGTCGATCTTCCACTTCGCCCGCGGCCTGGCCGCGCGCAAGTTCTTCAGCAACTCCGACCTGGTCAAGTTCGCCTTGCAGCAGGTGATGTTCCGGGTCGGCGGCAAGGAGTCCGCCGACGGCATCCGCAGCAGCCGCGAGCAGGCACTGTCCTTTGTGGCCGGTCACACGGTCGCCGAACTGACCCGCCTCGGCGAGGAGATCTACGACGAGCTGATGGCCGACAAGATCTGGCCGGGCACCAGGGCCCTGGCCCAGATGCACCTCGACGCGGGCCAGCGGGTGTGGCTGGTCACCGCCACCCCGGTCGAGCTGGCCGCGATCATCGCCCGCCGCCTCGGCCTGACCGGCGCGCTGGGCACCGTCGCCGAGAGCCACGACGGGGTGTTCACCGGCAAGCTCGTCGGCGAGATGCTGCACGGGCCCGCCAAGGCGCACGCGGTGCGGTCCCTTGCCGCCCGCGAGGGCCTCGACCTGCGGCGATGCACCGCGTACTCGGACTCGTCGAACGATGTGCCGATGCTGTCGGTGGCGGGCACCGCGGTCGCGGTCAACCCCGACAGTGGGCTCCGCGAGACCGCCCGCAAGCGCGGCTGGGAGATCCGCGACTTCCGTACCGGCCGCAAGGCCGCCAAGATCGGCGTCCCGTCGGTCCTTGGCGCGGGCGCGGTGGCGGGCGCCGTCGCGGCGGGCCTGGCGTACCGGAAGCGCTCCGCCTGAGCCGCTCCTTGCCCCGTTTCCTTCGGTAGCTTGGATTCATGAAGATCGCTGAGGCCAGGGTCGGCGCCCGGCTCGCGGTACAGCGCGCGGCGGTCTGGGCGGTGGCGGCCACCGGCGACCCACTCGCCCGGCTGGCGGCGCCGCCGTGGCGCGACGATCCGTACCCGGTCTACGAGCGGATGCGATCCGGCCCGCCGGTCGTCCGCAGCCGGTTCGGCTGGTACGCGGTCACCAGCCACGAGGTGTGCGCCCGGGTGCTGCGCGACCGCCGCTTCCACGTCCGCTCGGTCGACGGCACCGAACCGCAGGCGATCACCGAGCCGCTGATCCCCACCGACTACGCGGTCACGCCGACGTTCCTGGAACTCGACGCGCCCGACCACACCCGGCTGCGCGCGCTGGCCCGCCCCGCGTTCAGCCCGAGCAAGATCGAGGGCTACCGGGCCACGGTCGCCAAGACGACGGGCGAGTTGCTCGACCGGGCGCTGGCCAAACCCGAGTTCGACCTGATGGCGGACTTCGCGGGCCCACTGCCGATCGCGGTGATCAGCGAGCTGCTCGGCATCCCCGAGGTCGACGCCGACCGGTTCGCGGGCTTTGGCAGGGCACTGGGCGCCTCGCTGGACGGGGTGACGTCACTGCGCCAGGCCCGTGAGCTCCGGTCGGCCACGCGCGATCTGCGGGCGCTGTTCGGATCGCTGATCGAGCTGCGGACCCGGGAGCCAGGCCCGGACGTGATCAGCGCCCTGGTGGCGGCGATGGGTGCCGACCAGCTGACGGAGCTGGAACTGCTGACGACGTGCGAGCTGCTGCTCATCGCGGGATTCGAGACCACGGCGAACCTGATCGGCAACGGGGTGTGGGCATTCGCGCGCCACCCTGGCCAGTGGGACCGGCTGCGGGCCGATCCCGAGCTGGCGCCGGGGGCGGTCGAGGAGGTCCTGCGGTATGAGTCGCCGGTGCAGATGACGCAGCGGATCCCGCACGAGGCGGTGGAGATCGACGGCGTCTCAGTGCCCGCGGACAGCATGGTCGTGCTGCTGCTGGGTGCGGCGGGCCGGGACCCGTCGGTCTTCAGCGATCCGGACCGGTTCGACATCGGCCGGACGGAGAACGACCACCTCGCCTTCTCCAGCGGCACGCACTACTGCCTTGGCGCGCCGCTGGCCCGGCTGGAGGCCGACATCGCCTTCCGCGCGCTGGCCGAACGGCTGCCCACCATCCGTCCACTCGCGACACCGAAGTGGCGCGGGACGACAGTGATCCGCGGACTGCGCTCCCTGCGGCTGCGCCCGTAGGCAACGGGCCGGGTCAGCCCAGGAACGGGTTCCCGCGCTGGCTGAGCATCCGGTACAGCGTCTGCTGGATGGTCTCCCGCACCTGGTCGGTCATGTTGAACACCAGCATCGGGTCGTCGTCCGCGCCCGCGTCGAAGGTGTCCGTCGCGATCGGCTCACCGAAGCGGATGTGCCACTTGGACGGCAGCGGAATCGCGCCGAGCGGCCCGAACAGCGGGAACAGCGGGGTGATCGGGAAGTACGGCAGACCGAGCAGCCGCGCGAGCGCCTTCACGTCCCCGATCTTCGGGTAGATCTCCTCGGCCCCGACGATCGAGCACGGGATGATCGGCGCGCCGGTACGCAGCGCGGCCGAGACGAACCCGCCCCGGCCGAAGCGCTGGAGCTTGTACCGGTCGGCGAACGGCTTGCCGATGCCCTTGAAACCCTCCGGCCACACCCCGACCAACTCGCCCGATCTCAGCAGCTGTTCCGCGTCGGGGTTGCAGGCGAGGGTCTGGCCGGACTTGCGGGCCAGCGCGCCGAGCAGCGGGACCTGGAAGACCAGATCCGCGCCGAGCATCCGCAGATAGCGCTGACGGGGGTGGTTGTCGTGAACCGCGACAGCGGTCATCAACGCGTCGATAGGCAATGTGCCCGAGTGGTTGCTGACGACCAGCGCGCCGCCGTCGACGGGAAGGTTCTCGATGCCGCTGACCTCGACCCGGAACCAGTTCTTGTAGAGCAGCCGCAGCGGTGGGAGCAGGACGCGCTCGGTGAGGTCAGGGTCGAAGCCGAACTCGTCGACCGGGTAGTCGCCGGTCAGCCTGCGCACCGCGAAGCCGAGTGCGTCGCCGACGCCGCGGCGGAGGCCCGAGATCGGGGGGTGCTGCCTGGCCGGGTGCAGCGGCGTCGGCTCGACGATCTGGCCGTCGGGGCGCTGCGGGGCGCGGTGGGTCCGGTCGGCTCTCTGGAGCGGGATCACGCGGGCTTCCTGCATGCCGAGTGCACCTTCCAACTGCCTGGTTCAGGAACGGGTGCCCTGCAACACCCGTCTGCGGGCGGCGGCGAGCAGCGCGGGGGTGAATACCGGGCGCAGCCCGCTGCCGGAGACGTAGTCGTCGAACGCCTGCCGGGTGGTCCACCGCGGGGTGAACCCGAACTCGGCCTTGAGCCGGGTGGTGTCGAGGACCCGGCCGTAGTTGAGGTAGCGGACGTGGTCGGCGGAGAAGTCGACCAGGCGGGCACCGCGCAGCACCCTGCCCGCGGCGGGCAGCGCCTGGCGCAGCACCGGGAGCGGCAGCCGCCCGGCCCGGCGGATGGCCTGCGACAGCATCAACACGCCGTCACCGGCCACGTTGAACACACCGGCGATGTCGGACCTGGTGGCCTGCTCCAGCACCGCCAAGGCGTCCTCGGAGTGCAGCAGCTGCATCCTGGCGTCGAACCCGAGCACCGTCGGGACGACCGGCAGCGCGAAGTACCTGGTGAGCACCGTGTCGACGTTCGGCCCGATCACGTTGGCCAGTCGCAGCGTCGCCACCGACACCTCGGGCCTGCGCCTGGCGAACCCGCGCACGTAGCCCTCGACCTCGACGGCGTCCTTGGCGTAGCCGGACGAGCCGATGTCCTTGGGGGTGTCACCCTCGGCGAACACCGCGGGCGAACGCGCGCTCGCGCCGTACACCGCGGCCGTCGACTTGACGACCAGCCTGCGCAGCGACGGCGCCCGCTGGCACGCGGCGAGCAGCTGCATGGTGCCGATGACGTTGAGTTCCTTGAGGACGGTCCGCCGCGCCGGGCCAGCCGGGTTCGCCGTCGTCGAGGCGTGCACGACGGTGTCGACATTGGCCGAGGTGATCACCTTGGCGATGAGCGGGTTGCGGATGTCGGCCCGGACGAACTCGGCCCGGCCCATGCTGCGCACGACGTCCTTGGGCGGCGGGACGGTGTCCACACCGAGCACGCGCTCGATGTCGGGATCCGCTGCCAGCCGGGCGGCGAGATTGCCGCCAAGATAGCCGCCGACTCCAGTGACCAAGACGACTCTGGGGGTCATCGGCTTCCCTGGGGGTGGGGGCTCGGAATGGCCGACTCTACCCCCGCTCCGAGATCGACTTCGACCAGGCAACAGACTCTTAACGCAGGTCACACGGGCTGTTCGGGTTTATCACCCGATCGGTGCACCGGCTGGAACGTGACAACGCCCGTCCCCGGCGGACCGGGGACGGGCGTTGTCAGCGAAGAACTACTTCTTCAGTTTGCGACGCTGCACGCGCGTCTTGCGGAGCAGCTTGCGGTGCTTCTTCTTCGACATGCGCTTGCGGCGCTTCTTGATGACAGAGCCCATGTGGGTCCTCAGCTCTCTTGGGGTCGTTCCAGGTGTTCCGGCGCTCCGGTGTGGCGACGTCACGGAACGCACGCCAAAACACCAGGCACAACGAGCATCCAGACTACCCGTCGACCCAGAGGCACCCACTGACGGGTCGGGCTCAGCCCGCGTCGAAGTAGGCGTTCTGCAGGTAGTCGTGCACCGCCTTCTCTGGCACCCGGAACGACTTGCCCACCCGCACCGCGGGTAGGTCGCCGTTGTGCACCAGCCGGTACACGGTCATCTTGGACACTCGCATCAGGGCCGCTACCTCGGCCACCGTCAGGAACTGCACCTGCGGTAGTCCGGGCGCGCCCGGGTCACGCTTGTTCGCCGGCATGATCACCGCGTCCTTCAACACGCGTCGCGCCGCCGGCTTCCCCACCGACGGATTCGACACGCACGTGCTTCTATCGAGAGTAGCGGGACTCCTGTGACTAATGCGACGCCACGTTCGGCGCAAATCTGCAAATTGCGGATTCGGTCATCGCTCTTCGTGTTCGCGCCCTAGCTCACGGGAGCGATCACGGGCCGCCTCGATGGCGGCGAGCAGGGCCGCCCGCACACCGTGTTTCTCCAGCTCACGGATGGCCATGATCGTCGTTCCGGCGGGCGAGGTGACGGCCTCGCGCAGCGTCACGGGGTGTTCTCCGGTCTCCACCAGCATCGCCGCGGCACCCACCGCGGACTGCACGATGAGTTTCTCGGCGACCGCGCGCGGCAGGCCGAGCAGGATTCCCGCGTCGATCATGGCCTCGACCAGGAAAAAGAAGTAAGCGGGCCCGGAACCGGAAAGCGCGGTCACCGCGTCCTGCTGCGATTCGGGCACCCGCACGACCTTGCCGACGGCGCTGAGCAGCTCCTCGACCATGGTCAGGTGCTCCGGGCGAGCGTGCTTGCCGGGGGAGATCGCGCTCATCGCCTCACCGACCAGCATCGGCGTGTTCGGCATGACCCGGACCACCGGGATCCCCGCGGGCAGCCTGCGCTCGAACAGCGCGGTCGGCAGACCCGCGCACAGCGAGACGATCAGAGTGTCGGGGCTGACGACTGGCGCCAGTTCGTCGAGCAGCGGCTCGATGTCCTGCGGCTTGACCGCGACGACCAGCACGTCGGCCTCCTTGGCCGCCGTCGGCACGTCGGTCCCCCGGATGCCGTAGGTGCTGGTCAGCTCGGCCGACCGCTCCGGATAGCGCTCGGTGAACATCAGCTCGTCGGCGCTGCGGCCGCCGTGCAGCAGCCCGGACAGCAGCGCCTCGCCGATCTTGCCAGCGCCAAGTACCGCGATGGTCGGCCGCGCGTTCGCAGTGGTCATGGGCACAGGCTAGCCGGCGTTTGGGCCATCCGGTGGAGGGGCCTTAACGCCGGGGCCGAACTGTCCGATCTTGATATTGAGGACGGTGAGGCCGATGACGAGGGCCGAAGACCTGGTGGACGAGCCGCTGCCCGGCGTGGTCCAGCGGGCGCTTCTGGCCCCGGACATAGTCGCGGGCCTGGCCAGGGCCGATCTCAGCGAGGGATTCCTGGTGAACGCGCTCAACGACCGCCTGCCGGACCTACCTGTACCACTGCGCGACCCTGCTGGAGGTGTTCACCCGCGCCCAGGACGAACACCTCGTGGCGACGGGCGGCACGGACCGGATCGCGGCGCTGGACCGGCTGGCCGAGGCGAAGCAGTCGCTGTCGGTGCACCCCCGGCTGGCGAAGGTGCAGATCGACGAGTTCCGCGCGGTGTGGGACCTGCCGGTCGAGTGAACTCAGCCGACGGCCGACAGCGCGAGCTGGCGGGACTGGCAGACCAGCCGCCCGGTCGAGTCGACCACGGTGGCGTCGGCGTCGAACCACATGCCGTGCACCGCCTTGGACTCGACCTGGATGCGCAGCCAGCCAGGGGCGGGCCGGGACCGCAGATGCGCGGTCAGCTGGACCGTCGGCGACCAACCGAGCCTGCCGAGGTTGAACGTCACCGGCATCGAGATATCGCCCGCGACCAGCGCGAACAGCGGATCGGCGTGCTCACCGCGGGGCCGGGCCCACAGCCGCAGCCGCAGCGGGTCGCCGACGTGGCCGTGCAGGAAACCCGCGCCGTTGGGGTCGAGGCGAACGTCGCAGACCTCGGTCAGCCGGAAGTTCGACGCCGACGGGACCGTCGACAGGTCGATCGCGTTGCCCGGCGGCTCGGCGGGCTGGTTGGGCAGGTCGGACCAGGCGGCCCGCTCCCTGGGCAGGCGGCCGGTGGTGACCACGCCCTCCACGCAGCTGCGTCCACTCTGCTCAAGGTTGACCGACACGACAGTCGTGCGACGGCCGGTCTTGCGGATGTCGGTGCGCAGCAGCACCGGACCGACGCCCGGCGGGCGCAGGAACTGGGCGCTGACGGCCAGCGGGTCGACCAGCGGGGCGCCCGCGCCGGTGTGGCTCGCCACGGCGGCCCTGGCCAGCAGAGCCAGCAGGAATCCGCCATGCGGACGCCCTCCGACGCTCCACGCCGCCGGGAGGTCGGCGGTGAAGGTCCCGTCCCCCAGCGGTCGCACCCGCACCGCGGCGGCGAATGCCCCACCAGCGGGCGCCGGTCCGCCCGCACGCACATCGCCGTGCCCTGTCGCACTACTCATGGGGCACAGCCTGCCACGGCCCGCTACCGGACTCAGCGGCGCGGCGCGCCGTGAGTGAAACTCATTTCTTACTCATCAGCGCGCGGAGGAAGAAGACAGTGTTGGCGGGGCGCTCGGCCATCCTGCGCATGAGGTAGCCGTACCACTGCCCGCCGTAGGGGACATAGACCCGGACGGTGTGGCCGAGCTGGGCCAGCCGGAGCTGTTCGTCGGGGCGGATCCCGTAGAGCATCTGGTACTCGAATTCGCCGGGCTTGCGACCGTGGTGCTCGGCGCGCTCGGCGATGATGCGCACGAGGCGGGGGTCGTGGGTGGCGAACATCGGGTAGCCCTCGCCCGCGAGGAGGGTGTTGACGCAGCGGACGTAGCTGAGGTCGACCTCGCTGGTCTCGCCGAAGGCGACGGTGTCGGGCTCCTTGTAGGCGCCTTTGCAGAGGCGGACGCGGGAGCCTTCGCCGGAGTGGCGCAGGGTGTCGTCGAGGGTGCGGTGCAGGTAGGACTGCAGGACGGCGCCGACCCACGGCCAGTTTTGGCGCAGCTGGGCGAGGATGCGCAGCGTGGAGTCGGTGGTGGTGTGGTCTTCCATGTCGAGGGTGACGGTGGTGCCCGCGGCTTCGGCGGCGCGGCAGATGCGGGAGGCGTTGTCGAGGGCCATGGTCTCGTCGAGGAGTTGGCCCACGGCGGAGAGTTTGACGCTGACCTCGGCTTTGTCGGCCAGGCCCTCGGTGTGCAGGCGGTCGAGGAGTTCGAGGTAGGCCTGCACGGTGGCTTCGGCGAGGGCGGCGTCGGTGGTGTCCTCGCCGAGGTAGTCGAGGGTGACGGTGAGTCCGGAGTCGACCAGCCGCCGGGTGACGGCGACGGCTTCCTCGGTGGTCTCCCCGGCGACGAACCGGCGAACCACGTCCCGGGACACGGGCGCGGTGGCGATGAGGCGGCGGATGGTGCCGTTCCCGGCGGCGGCCAGGATCAACGTGCGCAACGGGTTCACGCGCACAATGTACGACCCCGCGCGACGCGATCACAGAGGGGTCCTATCGTCCCATGTCTTTATGGATCGTACTTTTGTTGAACAAAAGGATTGTTCAACAAGGGATTGTTCACTTGTTCGACAACGGCTGCGCCAAGTGCAGCCGGGCGAACAGCAGCGCCTCGGCCAAGTCCTTGGTCCGCTCGGCCGGGCCGCGGGCCTTCCTGGTGGAGATCTCCAAGATCACCTGCCCGGTGAACCCACGAGCGGCCAGCGACTCGCACAGGCGGGCGCACGGCTGGTCCCCACGCCCGGGTACCAGGTGCTCGTCCTTCGACAGCCCGCTGCCGTCCGCCAAGTGCACGTGGGTGAGCCCCGCACCCATCCGCTCGGCCAGCTCCATCGCGTCGATGTGCGCGGCCGAGGTGTGGGACAGGTCGAGCGTGTAGTGCCGGTGGCCGCCGTCGTCGGTCGGGTCGATCGACGGCTTGAACGCCGACATCGCCATCGACCGGCCGCCGACGCCGCGTCTGACCGGGAACATGTTCTCCACCGCGACCGCGATCCCGCTGCGGTCCTCCAGCTCGGCCACCAGGTCGGCGAAGGACTCCGCGTACCGGCGCTGCCAGCGGAACGGCGGGTGCACCACCACGGTCCGCGCGTCGAGGTCCTGCGCGGCCTCGACCGCCCGCCGCAGTCGCTGCTCCGGGTCCGGCGACCAGACCCGCTGGGTGATCAGCAGGCACGGCGCGTGCACGGCCATGATCGGCACCCCGGTGCGGCCCGAGCGGCGGCGCAGGGCGGGGACGTCCTGGCTGAGCGGGTCGGCCCAGACCATCACCTCGACGCCGTCGAAGCCGAGGTCGGCGGCCATGGCGAAGGCGGTCGACGCGGTCTGCGGCCACACGGACGCCGTCGACAGCCCGACTGGGATCGCGGTCACCGACCGAGCAGCAACAGCACCGCCGGTGAGACCGTCACCACCAGCCCGACCAGCACGGCGAGCACGGTGGTCTGCAGGTCCTCGGCCCGGCGGATCTTGCGGACGATCAGCACGAGGCCGACGATCACCGCGACCGCGGCGATCAGCGCGGCCGCGGGCAGGAACCCCCACAGCCAGTTGAACCCGAGCCAGACCGCCGCGCCGCCGACCACGCCGAGCGCGAGCTGGCCCGCCATGATCGCCCACTCGCGGCCCGGCGACACCGGTTCGGCGTCCTCGTCGAGATCGTCGAGGTCGTCCCCGTCATCGGAATCGCGGTCGTCGAGATCGTCGCGGTCATCCAGGTCGTCGTCGAAGCCGTCGCGGCCGAAGTCGTCGAAGTCGTCGCGCCGGTCGCGGCGGTCGAGATCGTCGTGGGCCTGGTAGTCGCTGAACCGGCTCGCGGCGCGGTCGTCGAAGGACTCGACGTCCTCGAGGAACTCCGGGCGCGGTCCCCGCTGGTCGATCGCGGTCTCGGAGGCGTCGCCGGGGAACTCGCGTGCGGTGCGGGCAGGCGCGGGCGGGAAGGTCGGCAGCGCCCGTCCCTCGGCGACCGGCGGCTTGGGCAGGGCCTGTGA
>DATLIA010000363.1:0-16876 GCA_035540215.1 Actinokineospora sp.
CTTCCAGCGCGAGCAGCTGCCTGCGGCTGGTGATGATCGCCACGGTCCCCGGGGTGCCGTGGAGCAGCGGCCGGACGTGCGCGGCGTCGGCGGCGTTGTCGAGAACCACGACCACGCGCCTGCCTGCGATCTTCGACCGCCACAGGTCCCGGCGCGCGGCCAGGCTGGTCGGGACCGCCTCCGGAGCTACCCCGACCTGGCCCAACAGTGTCTCCAAGGCGACGGCGGGCGCGACCCGCTCATCGTCGAGGGTGAAGCCGCGAAGGTCCACAAAGTACTGCCCATCCGGGTACGCCGAGGCGAGCTGATGGGCTACGTGCAGCGCGAGGGTGGTCTTCCCGACCCCGCCCATGCCGTCGATCGCCACGATCGCCGGTGCCCGGTCCGGCACCTCGGCGATGGCCGCGACCAAGCGTCGGATCTCGTCTTTGCGCCCGGTGAAGTCCGAGCAGTCGTACGGCAGGAACGAGCTGGAGGCGGGACGCGGCCGGTCGTCGCCGCGCAGGATCTCCCCGTGCAGCCGCCGCAGTTCGACGCCAGGGTCGGCGCCGAGTTCCTCGGCCAGCAGCTTGCGGCCGTCCTCGAACACCGTCAGGGCGTCCGCCGACCGGCCCGCCCGGCACAGCGCCATCATCAGGGTGGCGCGCAGCGACTCGCGCAGCGGGTGTTCGGCGACCAGCGGGGCGAGGTCACCCAACAGCGAACCGACCTCGCCGAGGTCCAGCCGCAGCCGGGCGAGCCGCTCGGTGGCGATCAGCCGCTCCTCCCGCAGACCGTCGGCCGCCCGACAGAGCACCGCGGTGTCCAGGCCGTCCAGGGCGGGGCCACGCCAGAGGGCCAACGCCTCCTGCAGCAACCGGACCGCGTCCATGGTCCGGCCGTCGGCGGCCGCGGTCTCGGCGGCGGTGACGTCGGCACGGAAGACATCGGCGTCCAGTTCGCCGGGCGCGACGTCGAGCTGGTAGCCGACTGCGCTGGTGGCGAGGTCGTCGCCGAGCACGCGGCGCAGCGCCGCGGCCGAGTTGTAGACCTGCCGCTTGGCCGTCTGCGGCGGGTCGTCCCACAGTTCGTCGACCAGCCTGGCGAAGGAGACCACCGAGTTGGCGTTCACCAGCAGCAGCGCGAGCAGCTTCTGCTGCCGCTCCCCCGACGGTTCCAGCCGGTCACCCGCCGAGACGACCTCGAGCGGACCGAGGATCCGGTACCTCACACCTATTTCTCCCCCGGGCAGCTTCGTCACCCAGCACCAGCGAACGACGACGCATTGTAAGGCGTGGACAACCCGACTTCGCACAAGATTCACTTGTCCGCCGTAGCGGACGTTGACAGTGCCGTGCCATCTGGTGTGAAATCTGCACGCATCGCGACCGAATCGTCGCGGCAAGTTACTCTATTGGAGTGAATCAGCTATGAGAAAGCCCGCGTTCATCGGCGCGTTACTGGCCGCCGCGGCCCTGGTTGTGGCCACCCTGGTCGGCACGACGGCCGAAGGGGCACCGGACCAGACCGGCGACGTCACCGCCGCCACCGCGCCCTGTTTCTGCTGACACGCGGTCGATAATCGACGATCAGGAAACGCCGACAGACCACGCCGCGGCCACCCGGGGATTCATCACCACCGCCGCAGCTTTGGCCGTTCTCCTCGCCGTGACAATGCTGAGCCAGTTTCCGTCCGCGATGGTCGGCGACTGGATCAGTGCGCAGGGGAAAACGCACCAGGTCATTTGGCCGCAGGGGTGGGCGTTCTACTCGAGAACGAACACGGCGAGTTTCGTCGTGCTTTATCAACCTGATCGATCAGGCGGGTTGACGGCGATCACCCACCAGGCGGCGGACCCGGAGCACCTGTGGGGACTGCGGCGGGTGGTCAATGGCGAGGTCATCGAGCTCGCGGCCGTCGGCGCCCTCGTCCCGCGAGAGCGCTGGCGGCCCTGCGGCGCCACCGACATCGACTCCTGCCGCACCGGAGTCGACGGAACGCCGCCCACGCGGATCACCGCGCCCCTTCGAGTCATCGACGCCTGCGGTCCGGCGCTGCTGGCCAGGGAACGTCCGGCCGCATGGGGTGCGGGGACGGACCGGATCATCAGCGAGGTCGCCACGGTGGAGCTGACGTGCCCGCGCTGACGCGGCTGCGCACGCGAGTCCTGGATGCGGCGTCGCGGTTCGACCCTCGGACCCAGTGGTACGCCGTGGGGCGCTCGCTGCTCGCCCTGGCCACCTTGTCCATCGTGGTCGCCACACCGGACTCGGCGCTGTTCCCGTATCTGACCGGCCAGCCGGACGGCCCCCGCTGCGGGGGTCTGCGCTCGTTGTCGCTCTGGTGTGTCGGCGGCGGGAGCCCGGCCGCGCTCACCATCGCCCGTGTCGCGACCGTGTCGGTGCTGGTCGCGGTCGCGGCGGGCTACCGACCGCGCTGGACGTGCGTGCCGCACTGGTACGCCACGGTCAGCGTCGGCGTCAGCGTGTACCTGCCCAACGGCGGTGACCGGGCCGCCCAGGTGGCGACGCTGCTCCTCATCCCGCTGTGTCTCGGCGACCACCGGCGCTGGCACTGGACTACGCCCACGGCACCGCTCGCGCCCTGGTCAGGCGGCTCGGCCTACGCCGCGCACCTGGCGCTGCGGCTGCAGGTCGCGATCATCTACGGACACGCCGCGGTCGCCAAGCTCAGCGAGTCGATCTGGCGCGACGGCACCGCGGTGCACTACGCGATGCAGGACGCCTACTTCGGCGCCCCCGACGGCCTGTTGCGGCTGGTCGAGTCGGTCCCGGGACTCGTGTTCGCGCTGACCTGGGGCGCGGTCCTGCTGGAAGTGGTCATCGCGGTGACAATGCTGGGCGGCCCGCGGATCAGGATTGTGGCCCTGACCTGTGGCGTCGCGCTGCACACCGCCTTCGCGGCGGCGTTCGGGCTGATCAGCTTCGGTCTGGTGATGATCGCCGTCCTCATGATCGCCAATACCAGATCGCGCTGACCCCGTCACACCATTCGGCGTCGAGCCGATATCCATCCTGCTGTGCATTGGTCGCCGATGCAGACCCGATGCAGGCCATTGTTTGACTTTCACCGCGGCGGCTCGATCCCGCCGACGATGAGCCGTGTCCAATCCGGGGATGACTCAGGGGAAAAGATCAGGCGCCACGTATCCGGGGCGGGTCACGCGGACCCAGGGCGGGGCCGCGCAGTGAGGGGGAAGTATTGGAATCGGGGAGAATCACCGTATTACTGGCTGACGTGCAGCCGATCGTCCGGCGGGGGCTGGCGGCGCTGCTCGCGCGGTCACCGGAGATCACCGTCGTGGCCGAGGCCGCGACCGCCCGTGACACCACCCGACTGGCGGTGCTCCACCGGCCGGACGTAGTGGTGATGGACACGCAGCTGCCTGGCGGCGAGGTCGACGCGACGATCCGCGAGCTGGTGCGCACCGTGCCCGCCACCGCGGTCCTGGTCTTCACCGCTGTCGACGACGAGGACACCGTGGTCGCCGCCGTTCAGGCGGGCGCGCGGGGCTACCTGCTCAAGAACTGCGCCGACGACGGCATCGTGCGCGCGGTCAAGGGCCTCGCCCACGGCGACGCCGTGCTCGGGCCGGGCATCGCCGACCGGCTGATCAGCCGCATCGGCAGCCGGGCGGCCCGCCACCAGGACCTGTTTCCGGAGCTGACCGGGCGCGAGCAGGACGTGTTGGAGCTGATGGTGGCCGGGATGCGCAACGCCGCGATCGCCGCGCAGCTGCACCTGTCGCCCAAGACCATCGCCAACCACATCTCCACGATCTTCGGCAAGCTGCACGTCACCAGCCGGTCCGAGGCGATCGACCTGGCCAAAGGCCTGCGCCGCGGCCGCGCGGGCGGTCCGCCACTCGAACTCGTGCGTTCCACGCCGATGCCCGCGCCGCGCCAGTTCCACCGTCCCATTCCGCTCGCCGGGCGAACCCCGGCCGCGATGGCCACCTCGTAGGAAGAGTTGATGTCAGTGTTGGATCTCGACGCGATCACCGCCCGGCTCGAACCCCGCTTCGGCAAGGCGACGCACCGCTGGGTGCCCGGCCTGCCGGACAAGGTGGCGGCGCTGGCCGAGGAATGGGAACTGGAGATCGGCGCGGAGTTCAAGTCCGGCAACTCGTCGGTGGTGCTGAGCTGCCTGAGCCCCAAGGGTGACGCGATCCTCAAGCTGTCGCCCGACGCGTACTCCGTCGGCGAGGAGACCGCGATGCTGCGCCAGTTCGCGCCAAGCGGGCGAGTACCGGCCGTTCTGGCCGCGACCCGGGGCGCGGTGCTGCTGGAGGCGATCCGGCCAGGTGCGCTCGTGGAGAAGTTACCGGAGCCGCCGTCCCCTCAGGACTACGCCAGGTTCCTGACCGATCTGCACTCGGCGGGTGACCCGGCGGCGGCGCCGCGCAAGCTCGCGGACTGGATCGACGTGCTGTTCAGCTCAGCGGCCAAACGCGGCGCGGACCTCACCCGGTCACGGGAACTGCGCGACGAGCTGCTGGCCGAGCCGACCGACACCGTGCTGCTGCATGGCGACCTCCACCTCGGCAACGTGCTGACCGCAGACGACAAGGGCCTGGTCGCCATCGACCCGATGGCCTGCGCGGGCGACCCGTGCTTCGACGCTGTCGACTATGTCCTGGAGGGCCTCGACCGCGCCGAGATGCTCCGCAGGCGCGACGAGCTGGCCGCGGCGGCCGACATCGACGTCAAGCGGCTCGACAAGTGGTGCCGGGTGACCGCCCCGATCGGCGCGACGCACGTCAGCAACCCCGGACACTCCGCCGAGCTGAGCGCGTTCGGCCGCGGCGAGTACTAGTGGTCACGACCGGAGGTTCGCCGGGGGGCTCGACGGCCCAGCTTCCCGCTGGCCGCACGGCCAACCTCCGGTCGTAACCACTAGCAGAGCCTCGTTCCCGGTTCCCGTCGGCGGGACACCCGTTTTCCCGGGTACATCTCCCGGGTCGCACCCTGCCGTCGGGAAACCGGGCGACCACAGCATTGCCTCGACTGATCCCTCAGACCCAGGACGTGTAACGATGCCCAGCCTTGCCGGCTTGTTAGCGAAAGTCATCCCGCCCGATCCGCTGCGCCGCAAGCTGATCGCGATCCGGCTCGCCGAGTCGATCGGCAAGGGCGTGTTCATCTCCGGCAGCGTCGTCTACTTCACGCTGCACGTCGGGCTGAGCGCGAGCCAGGTCGGTCTCGGCCTGTCCGCGGCGGGCTTCTCCGGGCTCGTCTCGTCGATCGTGTTCGGCATGATCGCCGACCGGATGAGCAGGCGCAGGCTGCTGAGCATCCTGTTCGTCCTGCTCGCGATCGGTTTCGGCCTCTATTCCGTTGTGGACAGTGCGGCCAAGTTCTACGTGCTGGTGATGTGTGTCGGCTTCCTGGAGTACGGCACAAGTCCGACGAACAGCGCGCTGATGGGCACCCTCGTCCCGCCGGACGAACGGGTCCGGCTCAAGGCGATGATGCGGTCGGTGTTCAACATCGGCTTCAGCGTGGGCATCGGTGTGGCCGCGGCGGCGGCGCTGAGCCCGAAACTGCTCGTGGTGATCCCGTTGACCACCGCGGCGTTGATGATCGTCGCCGCGATCCTGGTCACCCGGCTGCCAGAGGGCGAGTCCAAGCCGATTCCCAGTGGTGTCAAGCGGTTCGCCGCGGTGCGCGACCTGCCGTTCCTCGGCGTGATCGGCGTGTCGATGGTGCTCGCCTCGCACATGACGGTCCTGCTGGTGGCACTCCCGCTGTGGGCACTGAACCGCACATCCGTCCCGCACTTCCTGATCCCGCTGCTGCTGATCTTCAACACGGTGTTCGTGATCCTGTTCCAGGTCCGCGCGAGCAAGGGTGCGGAGACAGTGGCAGGCGCGTCGAACACCGCGCGGAAGTCGGGATACTGGCTGGCAGGCGGCTTGCTGGTCATCGCGGCGACGGCGCTTGAGGACAACGTCGTGCTGGTGTCGGTGGCGATCGTGGCCGCCGTTCTCATCCTGTCGGTCGCCGAGATCATGCAGTCGGCGTCGGCGTGGGGACTCGGCTTCGGCTTGGCCCCGGAACACGCCCAGGGCGAGTACCTCGGCGCGTTCGACCTGCACGTCATCACCCAGAACATCATCGGCCCGGCGATCCTGTCCGGGATCGTGGTGGCCTTCGGGTTCTGGGGCTGGGTCGCGGTCGCGGCGCTGGTCCTCGTGGCCGCGTCGGTCATCACCCCGGTGGCGCGCTACAGCGAACGCAGGCTCGCCGCCACGCAACCCGAGCCGGTCGGCGACGTCGTCGCGGCCTGACAGCGTCCCAAGAAGCCCGGATGGCGCCCGCGTGGCGCCATCCGGGCTTTTCGTTGCTCCAGATACGCCCTTTGCTTCCCGGTGAACGGGGAGGGTTTCCCGGGTGTCCCGGACATGGACAACCTGTCGAACGGGAACCCTTGGCACGCACCATTTCCCTATGGTTCTCACCGGTCGCGCGTCGTTCGCCCAGGAACGGCTGTACTTTCTCAACGAGCTGCAACCCGGCAACCCGGCGTATGTGGTGGCCTTCGCCCTGCGCGTCGACGGCGAGCTGCGGGTCGACGCGCTGACCGACGCGCTGACCGACGCGCTGCGCGGAGTGGTCGCCCGGCACGACTCGCTGCGCACCACCTACCACGTGGTCGACGGCGTGCTGGAACAGCACATCCACCCGACCGCGGAGCCGGAGATCGACGTCCAGCGGGTCGAGTGGGCGGACCCGGTCAGCCAGGAACTGCAGCTCACCGAACTGGTCGCGACCGAGGCCAAAGTGCCCTTCGCGCTGGGTTCGGGGCCGCTGCTGCGCGTGTGGGTCCGGTCGTGGGGTCCTGACCAGCACGGGCTCGTGGTCCTGCTGCACCACATCGCGTGTGACGGCTGGTCCGTCGGCCTGCTGCTCAAGGACCTCGCCGCGGCGTACAACGGCACCGAGCGGACCGAACCCGCTCCCGCGTATCTCGACTACGCGCGGGAACAGCGTGCCGAGTGGACGGACAACGCGGCGGGCCTTGGCTTCTGGCGGGAGGAACTCGACGGCGCGCCGACGCTGGCCATGCCGACGGACTTCCCCCGGCCGCGGGTGCTGAGCTGCCAGGGGGCGGTCGTGCGCAGGCCGCTCGACCAGGACCTCGTCGACCGGCTGACCGGCTGGGCCAAGCGACACGGGACGACGCTGTTCACCGTGAGCCTGGCCGCGTACGCGTCGGTGCTCTCCCGGTACACCGGCCAAGACGACATCGTGGTGGGCGTCCCGGTCGCGAACCGGATGGAGGAGGGCGAGGAATCGCTCGTCGGCTGCCTGGTGAACACCCTGCCGATCCGAGTGGACCTGTCCGGCGAGCCGACGTTCGCCGAGCTGGTCGGCCGGGTGCGGATGGCGTCGCTGTCGGCGTTCTCCTGGCAGAGCGTGCCGTTCGAGCAGATCGTGCACGCGGCGGCGGGCGAGCGCGAGCTGAGCCACGCGCCGCTGTTCCAGACCGCGCTGACGGTGCAGAACTTCCCGTTCGCCTTTCCTGAGCTGACCGGGCTGAAGCTGACCGAGGTCGACGTCGAGATCGACGCGGCCAAGTTCGACATCGGCGTCACCGTCGACGTGTCCACCGACATCCCGTTCCTGCGCGCCGAGTTCAGCACGGAGCTGTTCGAAGAGGCCACGGCGACGGCGCTGCTCGACCACTACCTGACCTTCCTAACCTCCATTGTGGACTCCGTCGACGAGCCGGACATGCTCGGCGCGCGGGAGCGCGCCCGGCTCGTCGGCGGGGCCGCGTCCGAGACCGGCCACCCGTCGGTGCTGCGGCGGTTCCTCGACCAGGTCGACGCCGCCCCGGACGCGGTCGCCATCCGGCACCGGGGTAGCGACCTCGGCTACGCCGCCCTCGACCAGTGGTCCGACCGGGTCGCGGCCGGACTCGCCGCGGCCGGGGTGGCCAAGGGCGACCGGGTGAGCCTGCTGCTGCGCCGCTCCCCCGCCGTCGTCGCGGCGATCCTGGGGATCTGGAAGGCGGGCGCGGCCTATGTCCCGCTCGACCCGGAGTACCCGCGCCACCGCCTCGACCTGATCGTGGGCAGCGCGGCGACCCGGGTGCTGGTCGCCGAGCCGGACACGCTCGACCTGGCCGCCGAACTCACCACCGACGGCACCGTCCTCGACGTGTTCGCCGCCGACGGCCCGGCCACGCCGCGGGTCGTCCCGGACGGCGACGACCTCGCGTACGTCATCTACACGTCCGGCTCGACCGGCGTCCCCAAGGGCGTCATGGTCGGCCACGCCGGGCTGAACGCGCTGTTCGCGCCGACCCCAGCCGGGCTGGACACCTCGGCGGACGACGTGTGGCTGTGCGCGCACTCGTTCTCGTTCGACTTCTCCGTCTGGGAGGTCTGGGGCGCGCTGACCACGGGCGCCCGGCTGGTGGTCGCCGACCAGGCCGACCTGGTCGACCCGGCCCGCCTGGCCCGGCTGGTGCGCGACGAGAACGTCTCGATGCTCAGCCAGACCCCTGGCTCGCTCTACCGGGTGCTGCCGCCCTACCTCGACCTGGTCGACGCCGGCACGTCCGCGCTGCGGCACGTGGTCTTGGGTGGGGAGGCGCTGAGCTGGTCGCGGGTGGCGGCGATCACCGCCGCCGCGCCGTGGCTGCCCACGGTGTTCGTCAACATGTACGGGATTACCGAGGGCACGATCCACGTCACGATCGCCGCGGTGCCCACCGCCGACCTCGGGTCCGCGCGGGAGGGGAACATCGGCGTCGCCCTGCCGTCCGGCCGGTGCTACGTGCTTGATGACAAGCGCAGGCCCGTGGGGATCACGGTGCCCGGCGAGCTGTACATCGGCGGCCCGCTGGTGGCCAAGGGCTACCTGGACAACCCCGGTCTGACCGCCGAGCGGTTCCTGTCGAACCCGTTCGGCGACGGCGTGATCTACAAGACCGGCGACGTGGTCAAGTGGAGCCCGGACGGCACCCTGGTCTACCTGGGCCGCAACGACAGCCAGGTGCAGGTGCGCGGCCACCGGGTGGAGTGCGGCGAGGTCGAGCGGGCCTTCCTGAGCCACCCGGCGGTCGAGTCGTGCGCGGTGGCCGCCGACGGCGACGAACTGGCCGCGTTCGTCTGCGGCGGGCTGGACCAAGACGCCGAACGGGACCTGCGCGCCCATGTCCGAGGCGTTCTGCCCGGCTACATGGTGCCGACCCGGATCGTCGTGGTCCCGGCGATCCCGCTGACCCAGCACGGCAAGGTCGACACCCGCCGCCTGCTCAGCGAGAACACCGCGACCGTCACCGCACCCGCCCCACTCAAGGGTTCCTCGCTGGAGGAGCGGATCCGGCGGATCTGGATGGACGTCCTGTCCACTTCGGACGTCGGACTGAACGACAACTTCTTCGATCTAGGCGGGCACAGCTTCGCCCTGATCACCATGCACGAGCGGATGGCCGCCGACGGTCTGGCGATCTCGGTGACCGACCTGTTCCGCTCCGGCACCGTCGCGGCCTGCGCCGCCCACTTCCGGCCCGCCGCCGCGCTGCCCGAGGCGCGCGTCGAGCAGCGCCGGGCGGGCCGACTGCAGCTGGCCGAGCGACGCAAGGGAAAGGGAGGTGGCGACCGTGGCTGAGGACATCGACGCGGGCCGGATCGCGATCGTCGGGATGGCGGTCCGGGTGCCGGGGGCGAACCGGGACCTTGACCTGTTCTGGCGCGATATCAGGGACGGTGTCGACTCGATCAGCTTCTTCGAGCGCGATGAACTGCTCGGCTGGGGCGTCCCAGCTGAGGTGGTCGACCAGCCCAACTTCGTTCCCGCGCGCGGGATCCTGCCCGACGCCGACCGGTTCGACGGGCGACTGTTCAGCTACTCGCCGCAGGACAGCGCGCTCATGGACCCGCAGCAGCGGGTGCTGCTGGAATGCGCCTGGAGCGCGCTGGAACACGCCGGGCTCTCCCCCATCGCCCAGGACGGCAACCGGACTGGCGTCTACGTGGGCACCGGCATGAACGTGTACCTCCTGGACAACCTGTGGCCCAACGAACGCGCGCTCAAGGCCGCGGGCGGGCTGCAGCTGGTCATCTCCAGCGACAAGGACTTCGCCGCCACCCGGATCGGCTACAAGCTCAACCTGCAGGGCCCGGCGCTGACGCTGCAGAGCGCGTGCTCGACCTCGCTGGTCGCGGTGCACCTGGCCTGCCAGAGCCTGCTCACCTACGACGCGGACATCGCCCTCGCGGGTGGCGCGACCATCGCACCGCCGACGCGGCGCGGGCACCTGCACGAGCCGGGCGGGATCTTCTCCCCCGACGGCCACTGCCGCACGTTCGACAGCCAGGCCGCGGGCACCGTCCCCGCCGATGGCGCGGGGATGGTCGTGCTGAAACGGCTTGAGGACGCGTTGCGCGACCACGACACGATCCACGCCGTCATCGCCGGTTCGGCGGTCAACAACGACGGCGCCCGCAAGGCCGGGTTCACCGCGCCCGGCCCGTCCGGGCAGGCCGCGGTGATCGCCGCCGCGCTGGAGGTCGCCGACGTCGACCCGGACACCATCGGGCTGATCGAGACCCACGGCACCGGCACCGCGCTGGGTGACCCGATCGAGGTCGCCGCGCTGCGCCAGGTGTTCGACACCGGCACCCCCGACCGGGCGCCGTGCGCGCTGACCGCGCTGAAGTCGGTCGTCGGGCACCTGGACACCGCGGCGGGCGTGGTCGGCGTGATCAAGACCGCGCTGGCCCTGCGCCACCGCACGATCCCGCCGGTGGCGCACTTCGACACCGCGAACCCCGCGCTCGGCCTGGCCGACTCGGTCTTCTCGGTGCCGTCCGCGGCTCGGCCGTGGGAACCGATCGACGGTGTGCGGCGCGCTGGGGTCAGCGCGTTCGGCATCGGCGGCACCAACGCCCACGTGGTGCTGGAGGAGGCGCCCACGCGCGGACCGGGTCGGCGCAGGAAGGTGGCCGAGCTGATCATGGTGTCGGCCAAGACCGAGCCCGCGGCGCGCGAGAGCCTGGCCAGGATCGCGGCCTTCGTCGGCGACGCCGCCCAGCACGAGCTGGCCGACATCGCCCACACCTTGCGCACCGGCCGCACCGAGCTGCCGTTCCGCGCTGCCTTCGTCACTGGCCAGGACCCGACGCGGGTTCCGGTGCGGGCGGGGATCACCGAGGGGAACGGCGTCGTCTTCGCCTTGACCGGCGCGGGTGAGCTGACCGGCAACCGGCCGAACTACGACGGCGACCCGGTGTACCGCGACGTCATCGACACCGGCGTCGGCGCGCTGCGGGCGAGCGGGATCGAGCTGGACGAGGAGGAGCGCAGGCGGGTCGAGCGGTTCCTGGCGTCGACCGCCCTCGCCGCCGCGCTGCGCGGCCACGGAGTGTCCCCGGACGCGGTGCTCGGCACCGGCATCGGCGCCGCCGCCGCGGCCTGCGCCGCGGGTGTGCTGACCGTCCCGGAAGGTCTCGGACTGGTCACCGGCACGATCCCGGACGCCCGGATCACCCCTCGGGCACCGCGCGTCCCGCTGTACTCGCCCACCGGTCAAGAGCTGACCGACGCCGAGGCGACCGATCTCGACCGGTTGCGCGCACTGCTCCACAGCCCTGCGGACTCGGCTCTCGCCGAGACCGTCGAACAGCTCAAGCCCGCGGCCTGGATCGAGATCGACACCGCCGTGACCGCGCACCTGCCGAGCGGCACCGCGGCCACCCCGACCGACCGGCACGCCCGGCTGCTGACCGCCGTCGGGGCGCTGTGGGAGCTGGGTATCGGCGGACCGTGGGCCCGAGTCCACGACATCTCCCGGGGCCGGGTACCGGTCCCCACCTACCCGTTCGCGGCCACGCGCCACTACATCGACGCGCCCGCCACCACAAACACGACAGTGAGGCAAGCCTGATGCAGGACACCAAGAGCAAGACCTGGGAAGCGGAGTTCGAGCAGCTCTGGATGGAGGTGCTCGGCGTCGACGAGGTCGACGAGAACGACGACTTCTTCGACTTCGGCGGCCACTCCCTGAGCGCGCTGCGGCTGAGCACGCTGATCCGCCAGGAACTCAACCTCGCGGTGATGTTCGGCCACGTGCTGGAGAACCCGCGCTACGCCGACCTGCGGGAGATCGCCCGCACCGCCCCGCAGGACCAGCCCGCGGCCGAGACGAAAGCAGTGTCCTAGTCCCATGTCGATCGCACCCGTGGCCGATCCGGTCACCTTCAGAGCCGACGACCTGGCGGCGTGGCTGCCGCTGGTCGCCGAAGTCCTCGCGATGGCAGAGGACGATGTGGCCGACGCCGTGCGCACCGAGTCGTTCGTCGCGCTGGGCGGCACGTCGCTGCAGGCCATCGGCCTGGTCGCGGCGGGTCAGCGGCGGCTGGGCCGGGACGCCGACATCGCCAGGGTGCTCTCGGCCGACCCGCTCGCCGACGCGCTGGCCGACGCGGCCGTGTTCGTCGACACCGCGCCGCTGCCCGCCGACCCGGACCGCGGGCCGAGCCATCGCGCGCTGCTGCCAGGGCAGAAGGCGATGCTCGCCGCGCACGTGCTCGGCCAGGATCTGCCGTACCACCTGATGTTCACCCTGGAGTCCGCCGCGCCACTGGAGCTCGGCCGGGTGCGGGCGGCGCTGACCGCGCTGGCCGCCCGGCACGAGTCGCTGCGCACGATGTTCACGCGGACTCCCCATGGCGTCGACCGGGTCGTACTGCCCGCGCCGCACCAGCCACGCCTGCTGTCGCAGACGCTGCCGTCGGCCGACGACGCTGTCCACACCGTGCACGACCTCTACGGTCGTGACAGCGCCGAGTCGCCGCACCCGTTCGACCGGCCGCCGGTGGTGTTCGTGCACACCACGGCGGGCGACCGCGACCTGCTGACCGTCCTGGTGCACCACGTGCTTATCGACGGCTGGGGCGTCGGCGTGCTGTGGCGCGACTTCGTCGACCTGTACGCGGGTGTGGGGAAGCCCGCCGCCGCGTCGCCGGAGTGGATCGGCACCCGGCTCGCCGCGGTGACCGCGTCCGGCGCGCTGGACGCGGCGCTGTCCAGGGTCGTCGCCCGGCTCGACGGCGCGCCGTCCATGGTCACCCTGCCGACCGACCTCCCGCCGGTCGCCGAGTCCGACGGCCGAGGCGCCCGGCTGGTGTTCACCCTGTCCGCCGAGTCCGCGGCGGCGGCCGAGGCGGTGGCCCGGCACAGTCAGGCGACCGTGACGTCCGTGCTGATGGCGGCTTGGGCGCTCACGGTGGCGCGGCGGGCCGGGACCGATGACCTCGTACTCGGCGTTCCCGCCTCCGGCCGGTTCGAGGCGGGCATGGCCGACATCGTCGGCCTGTGCACCCGGGTCGTGCCGGTGCGCTGCCGCGTCGATGACGACCTGACCGTCGGGGCCTACGTGCGGGACGCCTCCGCCGCCGTGGCCGCCGCGGTCGCCGACTCGGACCTGCCGTTCGAGCGCGTGGTCAGCGGCATGGACCTCAGCGGCGAAGTGGGCCGCAACCCGTTGGCCCAGGTGGGTTTCGCCGCCCACCACGAACTCGTTCCCGAGGTGCTGGGCGGGGGCACCTGGCGCGTACACGAAGGCCACTGCCACGGCAGCGTCTTCGACGCGCTGCTCTACCTCCAGTCGTGGTCCGACCGGCCCCGGTTGGCATTGGAGTACGCGACCTCGGTGGTGACCGCGGCCGACGCGGGCGAGTTGGTCGAGTCGTTCCAGGCGGTCCTCACGGAGTTCGCCCGCGACACCGCGACCCGGCTGGGCACGATCACCGGGCTGTCCTCTGGCCAGTCCAGGCGCCTGCGCGCGCTGGGGGCAGGCGGCTCGTTCGAGACTTCCGACGACCTGTGGAGCGCCTTCGCGCGGCACGCCGAGTCCACTCCGGACGCTCCGGCGGTGACCGATGGGGACCGCGCCCTGACCTACCGGGACCTGCACGATCGCGCCGCCGCGCAAGCCGCGCTGCTGCACGAGTGCGGGGTCGGCCCTGGCGACCGGGTGCTCCTCGAAGTCACCCGCTCGGCCGCCGAGGCCGTCGCCGTCCTGGCGATCCTGCGGCTGGGCGCGGCCTACGTCGCGGTGGACAAGTCGGCGACCGCACAGTGGCGGACCCACTTGGCCAAGGCGACCGCGCCCCGGGCCCGCCTCGGCGATGTCGCCGCGGCTCCCGAGTTCGCCGAGATCGCCGAATGCGCGCTGGTCGACCTCGACGCGCGCGGTTCCGCCGACCTGCCGTGCCCGATCGCCGATCCCAGCCGCGCCGCGTACGTCTCCTTCACCTCCGGCTCGACCGGCGTGCCCAAGGGGGTCGTCGTCCCGCACCGCGCGGTGCTCCGGCTCGCCGCCGACCCGGCGATGATCGCCGACGCCGCCGGGTCGCGGATGCTGCGGCTGGCCCCGCTGGCGTTCGACGCGTCCACTTTGGAACTGCTGGTCCCGCTGGCAGCGGGCAACGCGGTCACGGTCTACCCGGCGGGCGACCCGACGCCGAAGGACCTGACCGAGTTCCTGCGCACCGCACCGGTCACCCACGCGTGGCTGACGTCCGGCTTCTTCCACCTGGTCGCCGACCACCGGCCCGACGCGCTGCGCGGACTGCGCCAGGTGTTCACCGGCGGCGGCGTGGTCTCCCCCGCCCACGTGCGGCGGGTGCTGGAGCACTGCCCCGGTCTGCGCGTCACCAACGGCTACGGGCCGACGGAGAACACGACCTTCACCACCACGTTCCCGATCGACTCTGCCGCCGAGGTGCTCGACCCGCTGCCCATCGGCGGCCCGGTGCGCGGCACCGACCTCTACGTCGTCGACCCGGCGGGCAGGCTCGTCCCACCCGGCGCGGTCGGCGAGCTGCTGGCAGGCGGCGAGGGCCTCGCGGACGGCTACCTCCAAGACCCCGACCGCACCGCGGCGTCCTTCGGCACCCATGCCGCGCTCGGCAGGCGGGTCTACCGCACCGGCGACCTGGTCCGCTGGGGCACCGACGGGCGGCTGCGGTTCCTCGGCCGCAACGACCGGCAGGTCAAGATCGCCGGGCACCGGGTGGAACTGGTCGACATCGAGCGGCGGATCAAGGACCAGCCCGGCGTGCTCGACGCCGTGGTGTTCCTCGCCGACGCGGGCACGACCGCGGCCCGGCTGTGCGCGGCGGTCAAGGCCGTCGCCGACACGGACCCGCTGACCGCGGCCCGACAGGCCGTCGAGCCTGACCTCGCGCCCTACGCCCGGCCGCAGCGGTGGTTCACCGTCGCCGAGTTCCCGTTGGACCGCAACGGAAAGGTCGACCTGCACGCTCTCAGCGCACTGGCTACCGGACCATCCACAGTGGAACAGGCAGCACCGGTGACCGACCGGTCGGCCGCGCTGACCGACGTCGAGGACCTGGTGGCCGCGGCGTGGACCGAGGCGCTCGGCACCGACGACTTCGACGTCGACGAGGCGTTCTTCGATGTCGGCGGCGACAGCCTGAGCCTGGCCGTGGCCCGCAAACTGATCCAGCGCGGCCTCGGCGGACGGCCGCTGCCGCTCACCGACCTGTACCGATTCCCGACCGTGCGGGCGCTGGCCAAGCACCTGCACCTGCAGACCGCAGGGGTGACCGCATGACGCACGACATCGCGATAGTCGGAATGGCGGGCCGCTTCCCCGGCGCGGCGAACGTCGACGAGCTCTGGTCGGCCATCGCGGCCGGGCGGGTCACGATCGCCGAACTGACCCGCGGCGAGCTGATCGCCGCGGGCGTGGCGGAGAGTCAGCTCGACGACCCGGCCTACGTCCCAGCGCGGGGCACCGTGGCCGCCCCGGACCTGTTCGACGCGGAGTTCTTCGGCATCACGCCGCGGGAGGCCGCGATCATGGACCCGCAGCACCGGCTGCTGCTGCAGACCGCGTGGGAGGCGCTGGAGTCGGGCAACCTCGCCGGTGAGGAGCCCTTCGGCCGGGTCGGCGTGTTCGCGGGCGCGGGCTTCAACTACTACCTGCTCAACCATGTGCTCGCGCAGCCGGGACTGGTCGACACCCACGGCCTGCTCTCGGTCGTGCTCGGCAACGAGAAGGACCACCTCGCCGCGAAGGTCGCCTACCGGCTCAACCTCGGCGGGCCCGCGGTGACCGTGCAGACGGCGTGCTCGACCTCGCTGGTCGCGGTACATCTGGCCTGCCAGAGCCTGCGCACGGGCGACTCGGACGTCGCGCTGGCGGGCGGGGCCTGTGTCGCGGTGCCGCAGCAAGCCGGATACCTCTACGAGCCCAAGGGAATCACCTCGCCCGACGGCGCGTGCCGCCCGTTCGACGCGGACGCCAACGGCACCGTGCCGGGCAACGGCGTCGCGATGGTCGTGCTCAAGCGCCTCGCCGACGCGGTCCGCGACGGCGACACGGTCCACGCGGTGATCAAGGGTTCGGCGATCAACAACGACGGCGGCGCCAAGGTCGGCTACACCGCGCCGGGCATCACCGGCCAGATCGACGTGCTGACCCGCGCCTACCGGGACGCGGGCGTCGAGCCCGCGACCATCGGCTACATCGAGGCGCACGGCACGGCGACGGAGATGGGCGACGCGATCGAGCTGTCGGCGCTCAGCGAGGTGTTCGCGGGCGCCGACCAGCCCTGTTTCCTCGGCTCGGTCAAGGCGAACATCGGTCACCTTGACGCGGCCGCGGGCGTATCGGGCCTGATCAAGGCCGCGCTGGCGCTGCGCCACCGGCAGCTCCCGCCGCTGGCCGGGCTCAAGCAGGCCCGTCCGGAGCTGCTCGACGGGTCCACCCCGTTCACCGTCGACGCGGTCGGCCGCGAGTGGGAGGTCGCCGACGGCGGCGTGCGCCGGGCGGCGGTCAGCTCGTTCGGCCTCGGCGGCACCAACGCCCACGTCGTCCTGGAGGAGC
>DATLIA010000364.1:0-3547 GCA_035540215.1 Actinokineospora sp.
GCTGGTACATGATTGCTCCGGTCGATGCAATGGAAAGATGGTGCTGGATAAGCCCACCGCGGATTCTATGCCAGCCCCGCCCCGTCTGTGCCTACGCCCCATAATCGCGCACAGCCCCAATCGCAGCCCCCCCGCACCGATGAAACCGATCCGCACCCTCGCCTGCCTGCTCCTCACCGCGCTGTCCCTCGGCGCCGCCTCCGCCCAGGTCCCGCAGGACCTGCCCGCGATCAAGCTCGGCGCGGGCATCCACAACATCCGTGCGCAGGTCGCCCAGACGGACGAGCAGCGCATGACCGGCCTCATGTTCCGCCCGTCGATGCCCAACAACGACGGCATGCTTTTCGTCTTCCCCGAGGCCACCCGCCAGTGCTTCTGGATGAAGAACACGCTGCTGCCGCTGTCGGCCGCGTTCATCGCCGACGACGGCACCGTCGTCAACATCGAGGACATGAAGCCGCAGACCCTGGACTCCCACTGCTCGGCCAAGCCCGTGCGCTTCGTGCTCGAGATGAACCAGGGCTGGTTCGCCAAGCGGGGCATCAAGGCCGGGTCGCAGCTGACCGGCGAACCCTTCAAGCGCTGACCCCGGAGGAGCCTCCGGGGCCGCAGCGCGTCAGCGCCTCCAGGACTGGGCTGCCAGACGGTTCGTTGGCTGCGCCGCCAGTGGCCGGAGATTCGCCGGCACCGGAATGACCACCAGATTGGCATTCGCGACCCAGAACAGCGTGCGGTCATCCTGCGAGAGGGTCAACCGGCCGAGAATGTCGCAATAGCCGGATCCCGCGGAGCCGGACGCGGAGCACTGGTTGGCCTGGGCCGACAGCGGGATGGACCCCACCCGCGTGAACCGCGACGTGCCTGCGTCCAGCAACTCCGTGTCGAACACATCCACGCGCAGATGCGCATTGTTGCTCGACTTGCGAACCAGCCGATAGACCCGCTTGCCGTCGCGGCTGAGGATGCTCGTGCCAGCGGCTTCACCGGTCACCGGAAACTCGGCCCTCCCGCGCACCTGCCAGGCTGCGTCATAGAGCGTGAGGTTGTCGCGCAGGATGCCGCTGCCATCATCGGACATCGACAGTTCGCCGTACACGAGCGGAATGCTGCGATTGATCTCGCGCACACCCGTTGCCAACGCCCAGGTCTGCATCGGCGGGGCCGGACTGACGCGGGAACCGGGACTGAGCACCAGGCGGTCGCCGCTGCGGGACGCGTACATCTGGTCCAGTCCGCAGAAACCACCGCATCCCGCCTGATCGAAGACCTCGTCGTCAATGCGGAAGTACTTCGACAGCTCGTCCACCCACGCGCGCCCGTCCGCGGTCACCGCGATGCCATTGGTGCGACTCACGGAAAGACCGCCGCTCAACTGGGGATCGGTCCGGGTGCGCAGCAACGCAAGCGTGTCCGGGTCGAGCACGTGCATCGACTGTGTGGTGGTGCTGACCAGAAGCTTTCGGCCATCCGGGCTCAGAGCAATGTCACCAATGTCCCCGATCGGCTTCACGTCGACCTGCCAGCTGGCACCGACGAGGCGGTAGCGCACCAGTTCCTCGTTGACCCATCCAACCGCGTACACCGCACGCCGTACCGGGTCGTAGATCAGCGAGCGCTTGTCCCCGGCCTGCGGAACTGCCGCAGCGACATGGTCGAACGCATCGAACACCACGACGTCCGAAGAAGGGGTGGTGATGCCGGCGGCGTTGCCCACCCGCACCGGGTAGCGCCCGGCCGAGGACGCGGGGAAGGTGAACTCGATCATGGAGTCGGACACCACCCGCAGGTCGGTGGGCGTGGCGCCGTCGACCCGGATCGCAGAGGCCGCATCGGCCAGCTTCGAAAAGCCGCTGCCGCCGAGCACGACGCGCGACGGGCGCCCGGAAACGATGCCGTATGGCAGGGCGCCTCGGATGCGAGGCAATGCGACGTTGACGGTCACAGGGACCACCATCGATGTGAGGCCTGCCGCCGCGATGGTGATGTTCGCCTTCGGCACCGTGGTCGCGGGCAGGGACGCCACAGCGGCCCCGTCGATGGTGTACGAAATGCTGCCCGGCGTCGTGCCCCCCGCGGCACCGAGGACCAGCCACGGTGCATCGGCGGATGCAGTGAACGCCACCGTCGCACCCGCTGCATGCGCCACGGGCACCGTGCCGGCGAGCGCCTGAGGCAGCGTCGTCGCGTCGAGGCTCACCGTGACGGGCGCCGGTTGCACGAGGCCGGTTCCGACGGTCACCGCGACCGCCACCGTGCGCGTCATCCGCGCCCCCCCGTCAGTGCGCACGTACGAGAAGACCACGCTGCCGGTTCGCCCCCCCGCGGGAAGGCCGGCCGCGTCGACCTTGATGTCATAGTGACCCGGGCCGGCGGGTGCGACGGACAGCCATGTGGCGGAGCCCCCCGCGGCATCCCGGGTCTCCGTGCTCAGCACGCCCGCGATCGCCGGCACCTTCACGCCGATGGACGCCATCGCGTACCCGCCCTCCGGCGCGGTGAGCTTGACTTCGGCTCGCTCGACGGCCAGACCGGGCTGTACGACCCATTGGAACGGAAACGCCTTGCTGCCCGCCACCTTGGCACAACCGGAGTCCTCGCAGAGGATCAGCACGACATTCCCGGCGTAGGTGCCGGCTGGCTGGGCATTGCTGGCCCCGGCCACCCGGATGGTCCCTGTCTTGTCGCCGGTGACCTGGAAGGTCGCGACGACCGCGGACGAGCCTTCCACCCGCACACTGGCATACACCGTCCCTGAACCATCTTCGAGCTTCACCGGTACGTCGACGCGAGGCGGAATGTCGCCCTCGTAAGACACCAGATCGACCGAGGAGACCGGCGAAGACGCCGAAGCCGAGTCGCCGCCGCCGCACCCGCTCAGCGCCAGGCAGAAGCCCGCCGCCCACACCCATCGCCACGTTCTGCGAAATCCCATGTTGCACTTCCTCCCTGTTGGTCGTCGGTGGCGCTGCCCGCGGGATGGGCGCGCCATGATCTGGTCACGGGATACCGTGTCGCCGGGATTCGCGCGGAGGACCGGCGAATGCAGCGGCGGCACCCCGTGGGGGTGCCGTCAGTCGTCGTGGGTGTGTGTTCGCGGAGGCGCCATGCGGCGGCGTCTCCCGTTGGTCTGCGGCCGCATGGGCTCTGTGCAAGGACCTTTCCCCAGCGATCGTGATGACATCGCCGCCCCCCTGTCGTGGTTTTTTCTGGGCGGCAATCTACCTCAGAAGGCGGGCGTGCTCGGCAGGTGGCAGTTCGCCCGCACGCGCGAGTGCCAACTTTTCACGCCGGTCGGCGAAGAACCCAAAAAAAAGGGCCGGTCAACGACCGGCCCATTCGCTGCGGATGCCGGGCCCGAAGGCCCGATCGTCAGGCGAAGTTCTTTTCCGCGAAGTCCCAGTTGGCCAGGGACGTCAGGAACGTCTCGACGAACTTCGGGCGCAGGTTGCGGTAGTCGATGTAGTACGCGTGTTCCCACACGTCGATGGTCAGCAGCGCCTTGTCGGCGGTGGTCAGCGGGGTGCCGGCGGCGCCCGTGTTGACGATG
>DATLIA010000365.1:0-39035 GCA_035540215.1 Actinokineospora sp.
GCCCCTGCGCCGACCAAGCCGACCGCGAGATGGAGGTGATCAGCAGGAAGTAGCGACCGCCGACTGTTCGAACACGCCGATGCCTGCCGCACCGCCACCGGAAGGCAGACAAGGTCGTCTGGGCGAGCGATCGTGCAAGAAAGGGAAGCGATCACCGAAAGGAGCTCAATCAGGAGAGAACAGCGAGGGCGGACATCGGCCAAGCACACGGCCAAGCGGCGTTCTCCCGGTCCATCAACACATCCCTGCCGTCATGCACCGGCCCGGCGGTCCGCGAACCCGACCGTCACGAACCAACCCAGCGGGCCGACGCACCTGACCGTCACAAGTCGGTCCAGCGAGCCGATGCACTCCCGTCCGTCGCAAGCCAGCCCGTGCGGGCCGACGCACCCGTCCGCAACAAGGACAGCCGAGGCCAGCGCGCCTTGCATGCGACTGGGACTGGGCGGCCATGGGTAGCCTTGCCCGCTGAGGGGCGCCCCAACCGCCTCGAGGCACACCTGGTGGGTCAGGTAGTCAGCCGTCGGAAATGTGTTGTCCGGGGATAGCGCCGAAACGGGTGGGGCGCGCCGAGGCCCGAATCTGCCGGGTCGATGCGGCGGAAACGGCCTCTGAGCTGACGTTTTGTTCCGTTTCGGGCTAAGATCGTCTAGTGGTTGACGGTAGCCCGATGGGCCGAAACATCCGCTCAGTCGACGACGTGCTCAGGCTCTTGGACGGGTTGTTCGCCAGGGAGGCCGACCGGTGGACGCTCGACGGGGGTTCTGATTGGTGGGACCGGTTCTACGCCGATCGTGGTAAGCCGGTGCCGTTCTTTGTAGCGAAGCCGGACGAGAGCCTCCTCGACTACATCGAACGCGGCCTGCTCACCCCGGGCCGCGCACTTGATCTCGGTTGCGGGCCGGGGCGCAACGCGATCCAGCTTGCGGCGGTGGGGTTTGAGGTAGACGCGGTCGACCTGTCGCCGGCGGCTATCGCGTGGGCTGGTGAGCGAGCCCGGGCGGCTGGGGTCGAGGTTCGGTTCCGGTGCGCGGACGCGTTCGCGGTCGATCTCGACGTTCCCTACGACCTGATCTACGACTCCGGGTGCTTCCACCACCTTCCCCCGCACCGCCGCGTCAGCTACCTCGATCTCCTCGAGCGGACGCTGACTCCCGGCGGACACCTCGCCCTCACCTGCTTCGCGGCCGGGGCTATGGGATCGGAGTTGGACGACGCGGAGTTCTACCGCACTGCTGGCCTTGGCGGCGGGCTCGCGTACACGCCGGAGTCGTTGCGGTGGATCTTCTCGAACCTCACCGAGGTCGAGTCGCGTCGGATGCGTGACGAACCTGCGGAGTCAGCGGCGTTCGGTGAGTCGTTTCTCTGGGCGGTGTTGTTCCGCAAGGACACATGACCCAGGCGCGGGTGCCGTTCTTCGTCGCCAAACCAGACGAGAACCTGGTGTCGTACCCCCGAGGACGTCCTGTGAACGGCGCTGTTCGGCAAGGAGTGGGTCACGTGGTGTCGAAGCGGGCCATCATGGCCATGTCCTCGTGTTCCAGGTTGTGGCAGTGCACCAAATACTGTCCTTTGTGGCCAGTGAAGCGAACCGCGACGTCGACATAGTCCGCAGGCCCGATGTCCACGGTGTCCTTCCAGCCGCCGTCATACGGGCCAGGGGCATGCCCGCGACGCGCGACGACCTGGAACGGGTCGAGGTGGACGTGGACCGGGTGGTGTAGGTCGGACACGAACCGCCAGATCTCCAGCTCGCCCAGCGGCACGGCGGCATCGACGCGGTCCGGGTCGAACGGCTCGCCGTTGATCCGCCAGGAGTGTGACTTCGTGCCCGACTTCCGACTGAACCGCCAGACCCGGGTACGCACCGTCGCCGCCGGATCCAGTCGTTCGTAGCGGCTCAACGTCTCTGGCACGCGGGTGTCATCGGAGGCCTTGCCGCGCACCCGGAAGCGCATCACCGGTCCGCCGTCGAGTCCATTTCGGACAGTCACCTCCGTGCCCGGCGAGTGCGCCGCGAAGTCCACCACCACGTCGAACCGCTCCCCCGGCGCCATCACCACGTCGTCCAGCGGACGCGGCCGGTCGAGAAGCCCGCCGTCCGAGCCGATCTGGACGAGCGAGGTGGGCGGGTCGAACTCAAGGCGGTAGCGGCGGGCGTTGGACGCGTTGAGCAGTCGCAGCCGGTGGCGGACCGCGTCGACCTCGTGCACCGGCCACGGGGCGCCGTTGACCAGCACGACGTCCCCGAGCACGCCCTCGGCGAAGTCCGGGTCCACGCCGGGCACCTGCCGCAGCGTCGAGTCCAGCGACGGGTACCGCAGGGAACCGTCGGCATCGAAGGCGCGGTCGGTGATCATGAGCGGGAGATCGCGGTCGCCCTTGGGCAGCGGCAGCGCGTCTTCCTCGTCGTCGGTGATCAGGTGGAAACCCGCGAGGCCGCGATAGACCTGCGGGCCCGCGAAGTCCATCCGGTGGTCGTGGTACCAGAGGGTCGC
Organism: Actinokineospora sp.; assembly: GCA_035540215.1. Taxonomy (GTDB): domain Bacteria; phylum Actinomycetota; class Actinomycetes; order Mycobacteriales; family Pseudonocardiaceae; genus Actinokineospora. The sequence goes on from DATLIA010000365.1 coordinate 2,499, forward strand.
CGCGCGCTGATCGCACGGATAGACGTACTCGCGGGTCACCCGCGTGACCGCGCCGCCGTGCGCGCTGTGGTGGTCCCAGCCCGCGGGCAGCAGCATGTCGGTCGGATACCCGTCCTGGTCGGCCGGGACGTGGCCGCCGTGCAGGTGCACCGCGGTCGGCACGGGCAGCTCGTTGCGATGGGTGACCACGGTCCGCGTGCCGCGGCGGCTGACGATCGTCGGGCCGGGGAACGTCCCGCCGTAGGTCAGCATCGAGGTGCGGAGGCCGGGCAGGATCTCCAGGTCGGCGACCCGCTGGATGATCTCACAGTCCCCTTCGAGCATCGCCGGGATCGGCAGCGGCACCCGAAACGGCTCAGGCAGCGAGGCGCGGCTGCGGAGCAGTTCCGCGGTCTCGCCGGACGGGAACACCACCGCCCCGACGCCTGCCGCGCCGATCGCGGTCAACCCCATGGCACCGAGGAAACCCCGGCGGGACAGGCTCATCGCGGCCTCTCCATGACCGAACGGAACAGCCAGACCACCGACAGGAGCTGGGTCGACACGATCATGACGCCAAGCGGGACATGGAAGGCCAGCATTCCCTGATACCCCAGCCCGACCTGCGCCTGTTCGGCCATGACGATGGCCAGCGCCGTCCACACCGGCCACCGCGCGCCCCTCCCGCGCCACGTGAACGCGATGGCGCAGAACAGCTGGATCGCGCCGAGACCGGACGTGACGTGGGCGTTGAGTTCGTGCATGCCGAGCGCGTCGACCTCGCCGCCGAGGTACACCCCGGCCAGCAACGGCTGCGCCAGCACGGCCAGCGTGTGCAGCACCGCGGCGGACCGCAGGACAGTCAGCGTCCGGCGCGGGCCCGCTTCGACCCTGGCCTCAGTGATCATTTGGATTCTCTGGTGAGCAGCGCGATCGCGACATCGCGGCCGGACTTGCGCACGTAGTCGGCGAAGAACGGCGCGCGAGCGAGCACGACGTCCTGCCAGAGCTGGTCCTTGGCGGGGCCGTCGAGCACCTCGACGGTCACCGGGAACCGCTCGGCGTCGACCTGGATCTCCGCGCGCCCAGCTGCGCGCAGGTTCCGCATCCACTGCGGCTCGGCGACCCTCCCGCCGTCCGTGGCCGCCACGAGATAGCCGCCCGCGTGGGGGAAGTAGCGAACCGGGGTGGTGTGCGGGACGTCGGTGCGCCGTCCCGGCACGGTGATCAACAGGACCCTCAGTCCCTTCGCGCCTCTGCCGCCGATCCTGCCATCGCTGCGGCGGTACGTCGCGACACCTAGCTTGTTGCCCTGGCTCCGCATGCGGTTGCGCCGCGGACTGGTTGCCACGACACCGCGAATGGCACCGATGTACCGCTCGTACTGCGCGCGCCCGCGCAGCCGCCAGACCAGTCGGATCGGCAGGGGCAGCTCGCCGAGGAAGACCTTGACGTCGCGCGGAGTGGCCTCTTCCAGCACTTGGCCGAGCATCATCGGCAGCGCGGAGCGGGGAAACTTGTCGAAGGACTTCTGGCCGAACTCAGTCCACTCCGCACTGGTCAGGTGATCACGGACCAGCGGCAGGATCTCCCGTTCCTCGTCGTCCAAGTGCTCAATGAGCGCCTTGGACAGCTCGGTAAGCGTCGTGGCCAGGTCCGCGGCCACGGCGCGGCCGGGGTCGACGCGCCACTGCGCGAGCAGGACTGACGCCCGGTCGAGGTGCACGGCGACGGCGGCGTGCTGGGCTTCCATCCGCTCGGTCACCGCGGCCGACGGCGCTGCCCGCTCCACCAGCGCGGGCCACAGGAACTCATCCTCGGTCTCGTGGTGGTTGTGCAGGGCGGTCATGATGAACTCGAGGTGCTTGGCGATCGCCTCGGTGCGCGGCACCGCGACCGGCGGGCTCGTCCGGATGACCCGGGCGAGCAGCCGGAACTCACGGCGGAAGATGCGGTGCACGGCGACCATGTCGTCGGTGTCGGGTGCCCCGGTCTCGGCGCGGAGCATCGTGATGTTCATCGGTCGGTCGGTCATGACGTCGTCTCCACTCCGAGTTGGGCCAGCACCGCGTACCGGTCGTGCAATGTCCACTGTTCGGCGAAGCGCCCGTCCGGCCCCATCCGCGCGATCGACACCGCGCTGATCCGCACCCGCCTGCCGCTCGTCGGCACCCCGTTGAACGCTGCGCCACGGTGGGTGCCGGTGACGGTCAGCCGCTGGACCAGGGTGTCGCCCTCGGCGATCTGCTCCTCGATCTGCGACCGCAGGTCGGGGAACGCCGCGCGCAGCTGGACCACGAGTTCGCGCAGGTCGAGGGCGGTCAAGGACTTCCCGTCGGCGACGATGTAGTCGGTGTATTCGGGCCCGAGCAGACCGTCGGCCACGGCCTGGTCGCCCTGGTTGAACAGCTCCTCGGTGACGCGCCTGCCGCACGCCTTGAGCTCTTCCGGTGACATGGCGTTCCTCCTGTCCACGTGCCACAGTCAAGGCTCGCCGTCGGCCGGGTCCCGGCCCACGACGAGCCCCCACCGAGCACTCACCGAACACGGGACGGACCGATGGCCGGGAAGGACGGCTTCGGGCAGGCGCTGCGGCGGCTGCGGCTGGCGGCGGGCCTGACCCAGGAGGCACTGGCCGACCGCGCCGGGGTGAGCCCGCGCGCGGTGAGCGACCTGGAACGCGACCCGCACCGCACACCCCGGCTCGACACGGTCACGCTGCTCGCCGACGCCCTCGGCCCGCAAGCGCGCCCTGACCTGCTCGCGGCGGCCCGCCCAGGCCCGCCGCGCCGACCGACCCGGTTGTTCCCTCGGGCAATGACCCCGCTGATCGGGCGCGACAGCGTGTCGGCCGCGCTGGTCGACCTGTTCGACCTGGCCGAGAGCAGGCTGCTGACGCTGACCGGCCCGGGTGGGGTTGGCAAGACCCGGGTGGCGCTGGAGGTCATGGACCGCATCGCCGACGACTTCCCCGACGGCGCCGTGTTCGTCGACCTCGCGCCGCTGCGCGCCGAGCAGCTGGTCATGACGGCGGTCGCGCGCCAGTTCGGCCTCGACGAGCGCGACGCGGCGCCGCTGTGGGACCGGCTGCTCGCGGTCCTGCGCGACCGCGAGGTGCTGATCGTGTTCGACAACTTCGAGCACGTGATCGGCGCGCGCGCCGACGTCGTGGCGCTGCTCGCGGCGTGTCCCGGGGTCGGCGCCCTGGTCACCAGCCGGGTCCCGCTGCGGGTGCGCGGCGAGCGGGAATACCGGATCGCCCCGCTGGAGCTGCCTCCGCCAGGGACCGACACCGCGCCTGCGTGCATGCTGTTCGCCGATCGGGCGCGGGCCGCAGGCCTGGACCTGCCGCCCGGGTCGGCGCCGGTGGTGGCCGAGCTGTGCCGACGGCTCGACGGCCTGCCGCTCGCCATCGAGCTGGCCGCCGCCCGGGTGCGGCTGCTGCCCCCGGAGGCGCTGCTCCGCAGACTCGACCGGCGGCTCCCGCTGCTGGTCGGCGGCCCGCACGACCTGCCGGACCGGCAGCGCACGATGCGTGACGCCATCGCGTGGAGCTACGACCTGCTGTCCGAGCGGGCCCGCGGGCTGTTCCGGCGGATCAGCGTTTTCGACGGCGGCTGTCCGACGAGCGCCCTGGAGTCCGAAGAGTCGTTTTGGGACACTTTGGGCGAGCTGGTCGACGCCAGTCTCGCCACGGTGGAGGGCAACCGGATCCGGGTGCTGGAAACGATCCGCGAGTACGGGATCGAGTGTCTGACCGCGGCCGGGGAAGCCGACGCGACCATCGCCGCGCACGCCCGCCACTACCGCGCCCTCGCCGAATCCGACGCACCGCACCGCGTGCTGGAGGCCGAGCGCGACAACCTGCGCGCGGCCGTCACCCGGTCGATCGACCGCGCGGACGCCGACACCGCACTTGGACTGTGCACCGCGCTCGCCCGGTCCTGGTACCGGCGCGGGCACGTCATCGAGGGACTCGGCCAGGTGCGAGCCGCCCTCGTCCTGCCCGCCGACGACCGCACCCGCTGCGCCGCGCTGCTCAGCGCCGCCCAACTCGCGCTCGACGTGTCGGACGTCGCCGAGGCGGCGGCGTGGTCGGACGAGGCGGTCGGGATCGCCAGGCGCACCGGACACGACCTGGCCGCCGCACTCAACACGCGCGGGTCGCTGGCCCGACTGGAGGACCGCTACGCCGACTCGGCCACGGACTATGCGGAGGCCGCCGCGGTCGCCGAGCCGGGCGGGCACGACCACGCCGAAGCCCTCATCGGACTGTCCTATGCGGCGTTCTTCGCCGGTGACACCACCCGAGCCGAGGACCTCGCCCAAGCGGGCCTGGCCGCCATCCGCGCCAACGGCGACGCCCGCGACCTCGCCACGGCGCTGACCCTGCTGGCCTGGCAGGAGATGCACGCGGGCCACTGGCAGCGCTCCGACGACTACGCCACCGAGGCCGTCGAGCTGTTCCGCGACCTCGGCGAGACGGTCAAGATAGCCGAGGGGCTGCGCCAGCGCGGCACGACGGCGGCCATGCTCGGCGACCTCGACCGCGCCGAGGCCGACTACCGGGAATGCCTCGTGCTGCACCAGTCACTGGGCGACGAACGGGTCACCGTGCAACTGTTGGCCCACCTCTCACACGTCGCGCTCCTGGCAGGCGATCCGCGCCAGGCCCGCGATCTCGCCGCGGAGGGCCTGGCCGGGTCACGGCGGTTCGACGACCGCTGGTCGGTCGCGATGGCGGCCACCATGCTCGGCCACGCGGTGATGGCCGAAGGCGATGTCGAGGCGGCCAAGGCGGCGTTCGCCGAGGCGGCGGCGACCTTCCTGGACATCGGGAACCCGCTGTATCTGGCCTGGTGCCTGGAAGGCCTCGCCGGAGTCGCGGTGGCCGAGGGCGACCTTGACCTGGCCGCTGGCCTGTGTGCGGCGCGCGACGCGTCTCGCGCGGACATCGCCGCCCACCTGCCGCCGATGCACCCCAGCGCCTATCAGGACACTGTCGCCGCCGTCGCCGACCTGACCCCGCCGCCACTGCCACTCGCCGACCTGATCAGCGAACTCGCTCCCGCAGCGCTCGGAACTCGGCGACCAGATCGTTGAGCTGATAATGCGCGTTGAGCCCACTCGGGTTCGGCAGCACCCACAACGCGGCGGTCCCCAATCCCGCACTCTGCGGGCCGATCACAGCTTCCCGGTCGTCGAACGCCACTCGGTAGGCCGTCACGCCGACGATCGCGATGGTGCTGGGCTGGTAGCGGTCGACCAGCGCCCGCAGCCGCTCGCCGCCCGCGGCCAACTCCTCCTGACTCACCTCGTCGGCACGGGCAGTCGCGCGGGCGACAAGGTTGGTCAAGCCAAGACCGAAGCCAGACAGCAAGTTCTGCTCCGCGGGCCGCAGCAGGCGCGGAGTGAACCCGGACAGGTGCAGCGCGGGCCAGAACCGGTTGCCGGGCCTGGCGAAGTGGTGCCCGGTATACGCCGAATACAGGCTCGGGTTGATCCCGCAGAACAGCACGGTCAGATCGGTGCCCAGGACATCGGGAATGGTGCGGTCGCGGGCGGCGGCGAGTTGCTCGCGGGTAGGCGGAGACACCACTCCATGGGACCAGAACTAGATCATCCACGCCACTTGCCCAACAGCGCGCCGTTCACTCAGCCCGCCTCATCACCTGCCCGCCACCGCGAGGCCGCGCTGGTGACGAGAGGGTCCCGATTTTCAAGGCATCTTTCCAGCCTTGAAAATCGGGACCCTCTCGTCACCAGCTTAAAGGCGGCCGAGCCGCGCGGCCGAAGGCCGCGCCATTACACAGCCGCGCCATTTACACAGTGAAGCCGAGGGCGCGCAGCTGCTCGCGGCCGTCGTCGGTGATCTTCTCCGGGCCCCACGGGGGCATCCAGACCCAGTTGATCCGGAAGTCGTTGACCAGGCCCACTCCCCCGGTCAGCGCGGTGCGGGTCTGGTCCTCGATCACGTCGGTCAGCGGGCAGGCCGCAGAAGTCAGCGTCATGTCGATGGTCGCGGTGTTGTCGTCCTCGACCCGGATGTCGTAGACCAGACCGAGGTCCACCACGTTGATGCCGAGCTCGGGGTCGACCACGTCGCGCATGGCCTCCTCGAGGTCGTCCAGGGAGGCCAGGTCGGCGCGGGGCGCCTGGTCGGGCATGCCCGCAGCGCCGCGCTGGACTTCTTCGTCACTCATGGGAATCCACTCCGTTCGCGCGGGCCACCGCGTCCTTGAAAGCCATCCAGCCGAGCAGTGCGCACTTCACGCGCGCCGGGTACTTGGCCACACCCGCGAAGGCGATGCCATCCTCCAGCACGTCCTCGTCCGGCTCGATCTGGCCGCGGCCCTGCATCAGCTCCACAAACGCGTCCAGAGTGGACAGAGCTTCGGTGACACTGTGGCCGACGACCAGGTCGGTGAGCACTGACGTGGACGCCTGGCTGATCGAGCAGCCCTGGCCGTCGTAGGACACGTCGGCGACCGTCGAGCCGTCCAAACGGACCCGCAGCGTCACCTCGTCCCCGCAGGTCGGGTTGACCTGGAAGGACTCGGCGTCGAACGGGTCGCGCAGGCCGCGCCCGTGCGGGTTCTTGTAGTGGTCCAGGATGATCTCCTGGTACATCTGCTGCAGCTGCATCACGCCACCCCGAAGAACGCCCGGACCTGGTGCAGGCCCTCGATCATCGCGTCGACCTCGGCCGTCGTCGTGTAGAGGTACGGCGACACCCGCGTCGACGACGGCACGCCGAGCCTGCGGTGCGCGGGCTTGGCGCAGTGGTGCCCGCCGCGTACGGCGATGCCGTACGAGTCGAGCACCTGGCTGATGTCGTGCGGGTGCAGGCCTTCCATGGTGAAGCTGATCGCCCCACCGCGGTCGACCATCTCGGTCGGGCCGAGCACGCGCAGACCGGGAACCTCAAGCATGCGCGAGAGCGCGTAGCCGGTGATCTCCTGCTCGTGCGCGGCCACGTTCTCCATGCCCAGCGCCGAGAGGTAGTCCAGTGCCGCGCCCAGCCCGATCGCCTGCGCGATGGGCGGGGTGCCCGCCTCGAACTTGTGCGGCGCGGGCGCGTATGTCGAGCGCTCCATCCGCACGTCCTCGATCATCTCGCCGCCGCCGTGGAACGGCGGAAGCGCGGCGAGGACCTCGGACTTGCCCCACAGCACGCCGATGCCGGTCGGGCCGAGCAGCTTGTGCCCGGTGAAGCCGATCAGGTCGGCCCCGGTGGCGGTGACGTCGTAGGGCAGCTGCGGACCGGCCTGCGCCGCGTCCAACACGACCAGCGCGCCGACGGCCTTGGCGCGGCGGGCGATCTCGGCGACCGGGTTGACCGTGCCGAGCATGTTCGACACGTGGACCAGCGAGACGACCTTGGTCCGCTCGGTGATCAGCTCGTCGATGTTCGACAGGTCCAGCCGACCCTCGTCGGTGATGCCGAACCACTTCAGCGTCGCGCCGGTCCGCTGGGTGAGCAGCTGCCACGGCACGATGTTGGAGTGGTGCTCCATCTCGGTGACGACGATGTCGTCGCCGGGCCCGACCTTGTACGGACCGTCCCAGGCCAGCACGTTGGCGACCAGGTTCAGCGCTTCGGTGATGCCACGGGTGAAGACGATCTCGTCGCGGCTGGGCGCCTTGATGAACGCGGCGACCTTGTCGCGCGCGCCCTCGAACGCCGCCGTCGACTCCTCGCCGAGCTGGTGCACCGCGCGCGCCACGTTGGCGTTGTGCTGCGAGTAGTGCTCAGCCAGCGTGTCGATCACCGATTGCGGCTTCTGCGAGGTGTTGGCGCTGTCCAAATAGACCAGCGGCCGATCTTCCGCGAGCCTGCGCTGCAGGATCGGGAAGTCCTTGCGGACCCGCTCGACGTCGTAACCGGTCACCGTCACACCCTTCTCCACCTGAGTATCCCCCGGGTACAACGTCAGGCGGTCGTCGCAGCTTCCTGGATCCCGGCGTATTTCACGTAGCCCTCGGCCTCGAGCTGGTCGGCCAGCTCCTTGCCGCCGGACTCGACGATCTTGCCGCCCGCGAAGACGTGCACGAAGTCCGGGGTGATGTGGCGCAGGATGCGGGTGTAGTGCGTGATCAGCAGGACACCGTGGTCGCCGGTCGACTGGTACCGGTTGACGCCCTCGGACACCACGCGCAGCGCGTCGACGTCGAGGCCGGAGTCGGTCTCGTCGAGGATGGCGATCTTCGGGTTCAGCAGCGCGAGCTGCAGGATCTCGTGGCGCTTCTTCTCGCCGCCGGAGAAGCCCTCGTTCACGCTGCGCTCGGCGAAGGCCGGGTCGATGTCCAGCTCGCCCATGGCGGCCTTGACCTCCTTGACCCAGGTCCGCAGCTTCGGCGCCTCGCCGCGCACGGCGGTGGCCGCGGTGCGCAGGAAGTTCGACATCGACACGCCGGGCACCTCGACCGGGTACTGCATGGCCAGGAACAGGCCCGCGCGGGCGCGCTCGTCGACCGACATGGCCAGCACGTCCTCGCCGTCGAGGGTGACCGTGCCCGAGGTCACCTCGTACTTGGGGTGACCGGCGATGGCGTAGGACAGGGTGGACTTGCCGGACCCGTTGGGGCCCATGATCGCGTGGGTCTCGCCAGCCTTGATGGTCAGGTCGACACCCTTGAGGATCTCTTTGGGACCCTCGTCGGTGCTGACCGAGACGTGCAGGTCCTTGATCTCCAGCGTGGCCATGTGCTTCGGCTTCCTTGCAGTTCGGTGTGTTGAGAAGTCAGTTCAGTGTGGTGGTGACATCGACGTGCACCTGGTCGTCCACGATGGACACCGGGTAGACGTCGACCGGCTCGGTCGCGGGCGGCGACGACGGGGCTCCGGTGCGCAGGTCGAAGCACGACCCGTGCAGCCAGCAGGCCAGCCCTTGACGGGTCAGCTCCCCTTCGGACAGCGCCAGTTCCGCGTGCGAGCAGCTGTCGGCGAGCGCGTGCACCTGGTCGCCCTGGCGAACCAGGACGACCGCGACGTCATCCACCTCGACGGCGTGGGGCTTGCCGTCGAGCAGATCAGCCAATGGGCACGCGTAACTCATACCCCGACAGCTTCCAGCTCGGCCTCGATCGCGGCCTCAAGGCGCTCGCGCACCTCGGGCACCGTGATCTTCATCAGCAGCTCGTGGAAGAAGCCGCGCACGACCAGGCGGCGAGCCTGGTCCTCGGGGATGCCGCGGGCCTGCAGGTAGAAGAGCTGCTCGTCGTCGAAGCGACCGGTCGCGCTGGCGTGGCCGGCCCCGGCGATCTCGCCGGTCTCGATCTCCAGGTTGGGCACCGAGTCGGCGCGGGCGCCGTCGGTGAGCAGCAGGTTCCGGTTGAGCTCATAGGTCTGCGTGCCCTCGGCGACCGCGCGGATCAGCACGTCGCCGATCCAGACGGTGTGCGCGCCCTCGCCCTGCAGCGCGCCCTTGTAGACCACATTGGACGTGCAGTTCGGCGCCGAGTGGTCGACGAAGGTGCGGTGCTCGAAGTGCTGACCCGCGTCGGCGAAGTACAGGCCGGTGAGGTCGACCTCGCCGCCCTTGTCGGCGAACGACGCGGTCGGCGAAAGCCGGACCACGTTGCCGCCCAGGGTGACCACGGTGTGCTTGAGGACGGCGTCGCGGCCGATCTTGGCGTGGTGCGCCGAAAGGTGCACCGCGTCGTCGGCCCAGTCCTGAATGGACACCACGGTCAGCTTGGCGCCCTCGCCGACGACGAACTCGACGTTGTCGGCGTACACCCCGGATCCGCGGTGGTCGATGACCACGACGGCCTCGGCGTACAGCTCGGCGCGCACCTGCAGGTGCCCGTAGGCGACCTTGCCCGCACCAGGGCCGGTGACCGTGACGGTGACCGGCGCGGACGCGCGGGCCTCCTTGCCGACGGTGAGCACGGTGGCCTTGTCGAAGGAGCTGTAGGCCTGCGCGGCGACCCGGTCGGCCGGGACTCCGCCCTGGCCCAGGCGCGCGTCGGCGCGGTCGACCGACTCGACGGTGACCTCGGCGGGCGCGTCGACCTCGATGGTCGCGACGCCGGTCGCCTCGACACCGGTGTGCAGACCTGCGATGCGCTTCATCGGGGTGAAGCGCCAGATCTCCTCGCGGCCCGTGGGCTGTTCGAAAGCTGCCACGTCGTAGGAGGAGAACCATTCGGCGCGTGACGCCTCGGGAACCCGCGCTCCCGTCGAGCGCGGGTTTTCAACAGCGGCGGTCATTTAGCCGACGGCCCCTTCCATCTGCAGTTCGATCAGGCGGTTCAGTTCGAGGGCGTACTCCATGGGCAGCTCGCGCGCGATGGGCTCGACGAACCCGCGCACGATCATGGCCATGGCCTCGTCCTCGGTGAGGCCGCGCGACATCAGGTAGAACAGCTGGTCGTCGCTGACCTTCGACACCGTGGCCTCGTGGCCCATCTGCACGTCGTCCTCGCGGATGTCGACGTACGGGTAGGTGTCGGAGCGGCTGATCGTGTCGACCAGCAGCGCGTCGCACTTGACCGTGGACTTCGAGTGGTGCGCCCGCTTGTTGACCTGGACCAGACCCCGGTAGGAGGTCCGGCCGCCGCCGCGCGCGACCGACTTCGACTCGATCTTCGAGCTGGTGTGCGGCGCGAGGTGGACCATCTTGGCGCCCGCGTCCTGGTGCTGGCCCTCGCCGGCGAAGGCGATGGACAGGACCTCACCGTGGGCGTGCTCGCCCATCAGGTAGACGGCCGGGTACTTCATGGTGACCTTGGAGCCGATGTTGCCGTCGATCCACTCCATGGTCGCGCCCTCTTCGGCCTTGGCGCGCTTGGTGACCAGGTTGTAGACGTTGTTCGACCAGTTCTGGATGGTCGTGTAGCGGCAGCGGCCGCCCTTCTTGACGATGATCTCCACGACCGCGGAGTGCAGCGAGTCCGACGAGTAGATCGGCGCGGTGCAGCCCTCGACGTAGTGCACGTAGGCACCTTCGTCGACGATGATCAGCGTGCGCTCGAACTGGCCCATGTTCTCGGTGTTGATCCGGAAGTAGGCCTGCAGCGGGATCTCGACGTGCACGCCCTTGGGGACGTAGATGAACGAGCCGCCCGACCACACGGCACCGTTGAGCGCGGAGAACTTGTTGTCCCCGTGCGGGATCACCGAGCCGTAGTACTCGGCGAACAGCTCCGGGTGCTCCTTGAGCGCGGTGTCGGTGTCGAGGAAGATGACACCCTGCTTCTCAAGCTCTTCGTTGATCGCGTGGTAGACCACCTCGGACTCGTACTGAGCCGCGACACCGGACACCAGGCGGGCCTTCTCGGCCTCCGGGATACCCAGCTTGTCGTAGGTGTTCTTGATGTCCTCGGGCAGGTCCTCCCAGGACTGGGCCTGCTTCTCCGTGGACCGCACGAAGTACTTGATGTTGTCGAAGTCGATGCCCGACAGGTCGGCGCCCCAGCTCGGCATGGGCTTGCGGTCGAAGAGCGACAGTCCCTTGAGGCGGGACTCCAGCATCCACTCCGGCTCGCTCTTCTTGGCCGAGATGTCCCTGACGACGGCCTCGGACAGCCCTCGCTTCGCGGTGGCACCCGCGACGTCGGCGTCGGCCCAGCCGTACTCGTAGCGACCCAGCGAGTCGATCGTCTCGTCTTGGGTCAGCTGAGTGGTGGTGCGCTGCTCGGCAGCGGCAGTCATAGGGACTTCCCTCCATGCGGAACGGGGTGTTCGGTACTGCCTGGCCTCGCGAGCGGCACATGCGTGGTGCATGCGGCGTCACCGTTCGCGATGGTCGCCAGTCGCTGCACGTGGGTGCCGAGAAGGGCGGCGAACGCCGCCGTCTCGACCTCGCACAGCTGGGGGAACTCCGCCGCGACGTGCGCGACGGGGCAGTGGTGCTGGCACAGTTGCTCGCCCGCGCCCACACTGCGTGTCGACGCAGCGTAACCCTCCCGGGTCAGGGCGGTGGCCAGGGCCTGCGCCCTGGCGTCGGGCGCGGCCACCGACGTCACCGCGACGCGGTGGCGGTCGACCAGGGTGAGCATCCGGCGCTCGGCGAACGCGCGGACCGCGTCGTCTCCCCCGGTCTCGGCGAGGAACCGCAGCGCCGAGATCGCGAGGTCGTCGTAGGCGTGGCCGAAGCGGGCGCGGCCCGACTCGGTGAGCAGGAAGAGCTTTGCCGGGCGGCCGCGGCCGCGGTGCCCCAGCCTCGGGGCGTCGCGGGTGTGCGCCTCGCCGTCGGCGACCAGCGCGTCGAGGTGCCTGCGCACGGCGGCCGGGCTCAGGCCCAACGCGTCGGCGACGGCGACCGCGGCGATCGGCCCCTGTTCCAGCAGCATCCGGGCCACGGCGACGCGGGTGCGCCCGTCGTGGGACCCGCCCACGGGGAGACTCAGGGTCTCCTCGGGGGTGCGCGGAGCGGGGGCGGTCTTTTTCACAACACAAGTGTGTCTTATTTCCCGGCGAGGAGCAAAGCCGGGTGACCGGCCTCACCGATACGCAGGTCATGGATACCGTTCACGACACGCTAGCTCTGCGTCGTGAGCCGTCACCTTGCGGTGCGGCGTTGGCCTCGTGGGCCTTCCCGTGGCGGTACCCGTTGCCCGCGTGGTGCAGGTCTTACGTGGGTTTCCATCGGGCTCGTTTCGTGTCGCCCCGCAACTCGGGGAGGACATGCCACCGGTGACCTCGCCGACGAGCGCGGCGAGGTTGCGGGCGGCGTTGAGGTCACGATCCAGCGCGTGGCCGCACTGGTCGCAGCGGTAAGTCCGCTCGGACAGGCGCAGTTTGGCTTTCACCGCGCCACAGGCCGAGCAGGTCTTCGATGACGGAAACCACCGGTCAGCCACCTGCACATGACCGCCGACCCACTCGGCTTTGTAGGTGATCTGGCGGCGGAGCTCGCCCATGCCGACCCCGACGATGTGCCGGGCGAGGCGCCGGTTACGTAGCATCCCGGCGACGTTCAGGTCCTCGATGACGATTGTCCCGTGGGCGCGGACCAAACGGGTCGAGAGCCGGTGCAGCCCGTCGCGCCGGGCGTTTGCCACAGACGCGTGCACACGCGCGATGCGGGCCTGGCTCTTGCGCCACCGCGCCGACGGGCGCTGCCCAGTACTACGGTCCGGGCCGACCCTGCGGGCGACCGTACCGACCACCACCGACAGTCACTCCCACGTCAGGATCCAGTGCGACCTCCCCAACAGCACATTCCGAACGGGTGGACACAGAGCCTCGAACAGTTCGATACCGTCCTCCCGTGGTGGCGGCAGAGGTGGGGCAACGGGTGCGCGTGCCTGATGACGACGCGGGCGCGCTGAACGCGGTCGAGCGCAGGCAACTCGACGTGATTCGGCGATTCGGCACGGTCGGAGCGCTCCTGCTGGCGATCGGCTCGCTTGGCGCGGGGGCGGCGCCGGTGTTCAACCCGGTGCTGCGGCTTCCGGTGCTGAACCTGTTCAGCCGGATGACGACGGTGTCGATGGCGTTCGCGTTCACCGGCGTGTTCATGATCGTGCTGGCCTGGCTGGGCCTGGGCAGGCTGTCGCGGCCCGGTCGGGTGCGGGTCATGTCGGTGTCGCAGATGGCCCGCACGCTGGCGATGTGGATCGCGCCGCTGGTCTTCACGGTGCCCAGCTTCAGCCGCGACGTATACAGCTACCTCGCCCAGAGCGAGATCTACGCGCGCGGGTTGGACCCGTACGCCCTGGGTCCCGCCCAGGCACTCGGCGTCGAGCACCCGCTCACTCAGGGTGTGCCCACGGTGTGGCGGGAGACGCCGTCGCCGTACGGGCCGGTGTTCCTGGTGATCGGCCGGGTGATCAACTGGATGACCAATGGCCACGTGGTCATGGGTGTGGCCATGCACCGGGTGTTCGCGCTGATCGGCCTGGCGATGATCGTGTGGGCGCTGCCCCGCCTGGCTCGCCGGTTCGGGGTGAGCCCGGTGAGCGCGCTGTGGCTCGGCGCCGCCAACCCTCTGGTCCTGTTCCACCTCGTCGTCGGCGTGCACAACGAGTCGCTGGCGATCGGCTTGATGATGGTCGGCTTCGAGTTGGCGCTCTCGAAGATGGCAAAGGTCACCCCGGACGGGCCGTTCCCGCCCTGGCAGCCCGGTGAACTGCGCATGTACGCGGTCGGCGCCGCGGTCATCACGCTCGGCGCGGCGGTCAAGATCCCGGCCGCGCTGGCCTTGGGCTTCCTCGGGGTGATGATCGCCCGGCGGATGGGCGGCAAGTGGAAACACCTGTTCCTGGTCGCGGGCGGGCTCGGCGTGGTGTTCCTGGTGGTGCTGAGCGCGACGTCGTTCGGCAGCGGTCTGGGCTACGGCTGGGTGAGCACGCTCAACACGGCGTCGACCATCAAGAGCTGGATGGCCCCGATGACCGCGCTGGGCTACGGCGCGGGTTTCCTGGGCATCCTGATGGGCCTGGGCAACCACATCGACGCGGCGATCAGCGTCGCCCGCGTGTTCGGCACGGTTCTCGGCCCGGTGATCGCGGCCAAGCTGCTGCTCGACAGCTTCCGCTGGAAGCTGCGCCCGCTGACCGGCCTGGGCGTCGCGCTCGGCGCGATCCTGATCTTCGGCGCGGCCGTGCACGCCTGGTACCTGCTGTGGGCCGCGGTCCCGCTGGCCGCGGCGGCGGGCAACACCCGGTTCCGCACCGCGGCGATGGCGATCAGCGTGCTGATGGCCGTGGTGCTCGCGCCGACCGGCTCGACCTTCGACGGCCGGGTCTTCGTGCTGCCCTACACCTATGTCGCCGCGGTCCTGGCGACGCTGGTGGCGCTGGCCGTGGTGTGGCGGTACATACCGCGCACGCCCGGCGATGGCGTGACCACCGGCACGCCTTAGGCTTCGTGGTCGTGAGCGTGCCCGCCGTCGAGGTGTCCGACCTGGCCAAGAGCTATGGGTCGACCAAGGCCGTCGCCGGACTCGGCTTCACCGTGCCGTCGGGCTCGGTCTTGGCGCTGCTCGGCCCCAACGGCGCGGGCAAGACGACGACCATCGAGATCTGCGAGGGTTTCCTGCGCCGCGACAGCGGCGAGGTCCGCGTGCTGGGCCTCGACCCCGGCGCCGACGGCGAGCGCCTGCGCCCCCGTATCGGCGTCATGCCGCAGGGCGGCGGCGCCTACCCCGGCATCCGCGCGGACGAGATGCTCGCCCTGGTCGCGGCCTGCGCGGCGACGCCGCTCGACCCGGCCTGGCTGCTCGACATCCTCGGCCTGACCAGCGCGGCGCGCACCCCGTACAAGCGGCTCTCCGGCGGCCAGCAGCAGCGGCTGTCGCTGGCGTGCGCGCTGGTCGGCAGGCCCGAGCTGGTCTTCCTCGACGAGCCGACCGCGGGCATGGACCCCCAGGCCCGCCGCCTGGTGTGGGACCTGATCGGCGCCCTGCGCGCCGACGGCGTCACTGTCCTGCTGACCACCCACCTGATGGACGAGGCCGAGGCGCTGGCCGACCAGGTCGTGATCATCGACCACGGCCGGGTCGTGGCCAAGGGCAGCCCGCGTGAGCTGACCACCCGCAGCGCCGACGAGCAGCAGCTGCGGTTCCGGGCGAAGTCGGGGATGAACACGGCCCTGCTGGTCCAGGCCCTGCCCGCGGACTGCGTCGTGTCCGAACCGACCCCCGGCGGCTATGTGGTCACCGGCACGGTCGACCCGCAGGTGGTGTCCACGGTGACGGCGTGGTGTGCCCAGCAGGGTGTGCTGGCCGAGGAGCTGCAGGTGGGCAGGCGCAGCCTGGAGGACGTGTTCTTGGAACTGACCGGACGGGACCTGCGCTCGTGACCACCTTCCAGCCCGGCACGTTCACCCCGGCCCCCGGCGCCGGTCGCCCGCTGCGGATGCTCGCCGCCCACGCCCGCACCGAGGCGATGCTGACCCTGCGCAACGGCGAGCAGGTCCTGCTGACGCTGTTGATCCCGCTGGTCCTGCTGGTCGGCCTGAGCCTGCTGAAGATCATCGACATGGCCGAGCCGCGGGTGGACACGGTCACGCCTCGGATCTTCGCGCTGGCCGTCATGTCGTCAGCGTTCACCGGCCAGGCCATCGCGCTGGGCTTCGACCGCCGCTACGGGGTGCTGAAGCGGCTGGCCGCGACCGCGCTCCCCCGCTGGCTCCTGGTCGCCGGCCGGGTGCTCGCGGGACTTGTCGTGGTGACGATCCAACTGGTCGTGCTCGCCGTGACGGCCCTGCTCCTGGGCTGGGCGCCATCGGCATCGGGTGTGGCTTGGGCCGTGCTGCTGGTGATCTTGGGCACCCTGACCTTCGGCGCGCTCGGCGTGCTGCTGGGCGGGGCGCTGAAGGCCGAGGTCGTGCTGGCGCTGGCGAACATCGTGTGGTTCGTCCTGCTGCTGGCAGGCGGCATCATCGTCGCGGCCGATTCGCTGCCGGACGGCATGGCGACGTTCGTCCGCCTACTGCCCTCCGCGGCGTTGACCGACGGCCTGACCGCGGCACTGGTGAACGGCGCGGTGCCGGACTGGTCGGTGTTCGCGACCCTCGCGGTGTGGGGCGCGGGCGCGGCGGTCATCGCGAGCCGCACGACCAAACTGGTCTAACGGCCCGCGCCAACAAACAAACCGGGGGCAAGTCGTGCTGGTGCGACGGCGAAGAACGGCCATCGCAGGTGTGGTGATGGCGATTGCCGGACTGTTGTTGGGCGGTTGCAGGCTGCAGGCGAGCACCCAGCTGTCGCGGGCATCGCTGTCCTTCGTGTATGTGGGCGAGTCCGGCGAGGACGGCACGATGAACCAACTGCTGCACATCGAGAACCGCTCTCGGACCTCAGCGGCTCCCGTCCTGTCCTTGACGGCCCTGGACAAGAGCCATCGGCCTCTCTTCCAAGTCAAGGTGAGCACCGTGTACGGAAGCGACCGGGGCGACTTCGTGGCACCGTCCGGGATGAGCTTCGACATCCTGCGGTTCTCGGGGCCAGGCGAGCATGACGTGGCCGATGTCA
This sequence comes from Actinokineospora sp., assembly GCA_035540215.1. GTDB lineage: Bacteria > Actinomycetota > Actinomycetes > Mycobacteriales > Pseudonocardiaceae > Actinokineospora. Next base: position 19,406 of record DATLIA010000365.1, read on the forward strand.
GCGTGACGGTGGAGAGCGTCGCCGCCGCCCGGATCCCCGCCGGAACGCAGGATGTGACCGCCCAGGCGTTGGACCACCAAGGCCGCGAGATCACCCGGTTCGAACGCTTCTCGGCGGTCAGACTCACCAACGAGGATGAGATCCCGGTCTCCGCGCGGATCGTCTACATCCTCTGGGACCAGCCCGCCGATGGCGATACCCAACAGGCCGTCGAGGTCACGCCGGTCGGCGGCCTGACGACGGTGCCCGCGCACGGCACCGTCGTGGTGAGTCTGACCGGAGACGCGGTCGCGGCCGCCGCGGTGGCACGTAACTCCTACGTCTCAGCGGTGAGCCTCAAGGCCTACAACTCGCAGTAGCCCTACAGGTCGCCGAAGCGCTGCCAGGCCACGAAAGCGGCCAGCAGGGCGAGGAACACCGTCACCGGGAGCATCTTCGTCTCGCCCCGCCGGCCGTGGGTGATCGTGGCGCCGATCATCAGGGCGACCAGGCCGAGCGCGGCGATCGGGGTGAGGATCGGGGCGATGCCCGTCCACCACGGCACGACCAGGCCGATCGCGGCCAGGATCTCCAGAGTCCCGACCATCTTCAGTACCGGGCCGGTGAAGTCCTCCGCGAACGCCATGTTCGGGTTGGCCATCAGGGCCTCGCGAGACTGACTCAGCTTGGCGATCCCGGCGCCGAGGTGCACCGCGGCCAAGACGCCCTGCACGATCCACACGATGATGTTCATGGGCTGACGTTAGAGCCCGATCAAGGTCACTGCCACCGGACCGGTCGAGGGGGGGGATGCAACCGGCCCGGTGACAGCTGAACTGAAGGCGATGGGGGAGTTCGCCCTCTGGCGACCGAGTGTAGTAGCTCATGATCGCTGCGTGGGCGTTCCCGCGGAAGATGCCAGGAATTTCCCACGGCCGCGCACGATGCGAGAGCCGACACACTCACCCCGGCCCACAACGGGCTCTCAGGGAGGCCCGCCTACCATCGGCGGGTGCCATCTTTGAAGGACCGGATCGAACGTCTCCCCGGGTCGAGCGCGCGCACGCAGCGGGCGGTCGCGATCGCCGTCGTCGTGACGCAGGCGCTGATCGCGGTGACCGGGTCGGTGGTCCGGGTGACCGGGTCCGGCCTGGGCTGCACCACGTGGCCGCAGTGCCACCCGGGCAGCATGGTTCCCGTCGAGCATCCCGAGTTCGCCGCGCTGCACCAGTGGATCGAGTTCGGCAACCGGATGCTGACCGGCGTCGTCGGGTTCATCGCGTTCGCCGCGTTCGCGTTGGCCTATCTCGACCGGCCGCGCCGCGCGCGGTATGTGCGGCTCGCGCTGATCATGCCGGTCGGGGTCGTGGTGCAGGCGGTCATCGGCGGGGCGACGGTGCGACTCGACCTGTTGTGGTGGACCGTGGCGGTGCACTTCATGGTCTCGACGGTCATGGTGTGGCTGGCCGTCCTTCTGGTCTTCGCGGTCGACGAAGGTGACGGCCCGGCCGTCCGCCGCGGGCCCGCCGGGCTGCGTGGCGTGCTGACCGCCATGGTCGTCGTCCTGACCGGGCTGCTGATCGCGGGCACCATGGTCACCGGCGCCGGACCGCACGCGGGCGACCCCGAGACACCGCGGCTGGACCTGCCGGTCGAGACGCTGGCGCACGTGCACTCGTCGTTCCTGTTCGTCTTCCTCGGCATGCTGCTGGCCGCCGGATTCCTGGTCCACGGCGACCGCTCGCTACGCCCGCGCTTCTTCATCCTGCTGGCGACGGTCGTCGCGCAGGGGTCGCTCGGGTTCATCCAGTTCTGGACCGGCGTACCCGAGATGCTTGTGTCCCTGCACGTGCTCGGCGCGATGTCGGTGATCGTCGCCACCGCGGCGCTCTGGTGCGGGACCCGGGACTATCCGCGCGCGAGCGGCGAGACGGCACCTGCCGCCACGATCACCGCGCACAGCCCGACCGCGACCAGCGCCACCGAGCCGACCCCGAACCGACCGGCCGCCACCGTGAGCGCGGCGGCGCCCAGCGGGCCCGACGCGTAGTGGACCGTCCAGAACGCTGACGTCACCCGACCCAACAGGGCGGCGGGCGTCAGTTCTTGGCGCAGCGACATCGAGCAGATGCCCGCCAGCGTCAGCCCGAACATCAGCCCGGTCGCACCCGCGGCCACCACGCCCAGGTCGTCGGACAGGCCGAAGGCGGCGATCGAGCCACCGATGAGCACGGCCGAGGCCAGCCAGCAGGTCCCGAAGCCCAGCCGCCTGCGCGCGGCGGCGGCGACCAGGCCCGCGCCGATCGAGCCGACCATCCCGACTCCCATGACCGCGCCGACCGTCGAGGCGCCGCGGCTGAGTTCACCGCCGAGGCGGAACACCAGCAGGTCGCGTGCGCCCATGGTCACGAAGGTCAGTGCTGTCAGCAGAACGGTGAGCGCGCGCAGCATCCGGTGTCCCCACAGGAAGCGGAAGCCGACCATGAACGCCGCCTTGATCCCGCCCGGGTCCGCGGATTCCACCGCGGGCAGTCTGATGAACAGCAGGCTCACCGCGGAGCCGATGTAGGTCAGCCCGTCGATGCCGATCGCCCACGCGGGACCCACCAGCCCGGCCAGCACGCCCGCGATCACCGGCCCGGCGATGGCCGCGACGGCGAAACCACTCTGCAGCTTCCCGTTGGCCTCAGTGAGTTGATCAGGCCCGACCAGACCGGGCACCGCGGTGATGTAGGCGACCTGGAAAAGCATCGTCAGCGCCGACCCGATCGCGGCGACGACGTAGAGCACCCACAGCGGCTCCGCGAACAGCCAGATCAACGGGATCAGCAGATGTAGACCCGCCCGGCCCCAGTCGCACCAGACCAGGATCGACCGCCGGTCGACGGTGTCGACGAAGTGGCCCGCGACCAGGCCGGTCACCACAGTGACGACGCCCGCCAGGGCGGTGATCATGCCCATGTGCACGACCGAGCCGGTCGAGTCGAGCACGAGCAGGGGAAGCGCGAGCAGCGAGATGGACCCGCCGAGCACGGAAAGGGTCTGACCGGCCCAGAACAGCAGGAAGCCCCGGTTGCGCCAAAGGCTCAAAGCGTGGGTCAGCCCCGGGTCCTGGCGGCCATCTTGCGCCGGTGGCTCGCGCCGATCTTGGTGGCGGACACCGTCTCGCGGTCCCACTCCGACAGCTCAAGGCCCTCGACCCGCTCCACCAGCGCCTCGCCGACGGCGGGCGCGGGGACGATCACGTCGCCGAGCGCGCCGTCGTCGCCGACCAGCACCACTCGCGCGCCCTTGCGGCCGATGTTCGCCACCACGGCCTTGGTCGGCGCGCCGTGCGCCGCGACGAACGCGGTGGCGGCCTTGACGGCCTGGGCGGGGACCTGGGTTTCGGTGTTCTCGTCAGCCACGGGCCGAGCTTAGGACCTTGACGCTGATCGCACCCAACCAATATGAGGCGGCCCACTCGGGCATGCTTGTCCTATGGCGAAGGCAGTGGTGGTCGCGGAGACCGGCGGCCCGGAAGTGTTGACCTACACCGATCGGGACATCCCGGCGCCGGGACCGGGCGAGATCGTGGTCCGCGTGGCGGCGGCGGGGGTCAACTACATCGACACCTATCACCGCAGCGGGCTCTATCCGCTCCCCCGGCCGTTCGTGCTGGGTCTGGAGGGTGCCGGGACGATCGAGGCTGTCGGCGAGGACTCCGACTTCAGCGTCGGCGAGCGCGTGGCGTGGGCCGACGCGCTGGGCAGCTACGCCGAGTACGTCGTCGTGCGCGCCGCCGTCGCCGTCCGGGTCCCGGACGGTGTCAGCGACGAGACCGCCGCCGCGGCGATGCTGCAGGGACTCACGGCGCACTACCTGGTCACCTCCACGCACCCGGTGCGCCCGGTCGACACGATCCTGGTGCACGCCGCCGCGGGCGGGGTCGGCCTGCTACTGGTGCAGCTGGCCAAGGCGCGCGGGGCGAAGGTCATCGGCACGGTGTCCACTTCGGACAAGGAGCGGCTCGCACGCGAGGCGGGCGCCGACGAGGTGATCCGGTACACCGAGGAGGACTTCGTCGCGCGCACAAGGGAATTGACCGACGGCGAGGGCGTCGCCGCGGTCTACGACGGCGTCGGGCGCACGACGTTCGACGGCAGTCTCTCGGTACTGCACCGCCGCGGCGTACTCGCGCTGTTCGGCGCCGCGAGTGGCCCGGTCGACCCGGTCGACCCGCAGCGGCTCAACGCGGCCGGTTCGGTGTTCCTTACCCGGCCCAAGCTCGGCGACCACACCGCGACTGAAGAAGAACTGCGCTGGCGCGCGGGCGACCTGTTCGACGCGATCAAGGCGGGCACGCTGTCCATCGGCATCGGCGGCCGGTACGCGCTCGCCGACGCGCGTCAGGCGCACGAGGACCTCCAGGCCCGCCGCACCTCCGCGAAACTCCTGCTGATCCCCTGAAAGTAAAACGCCCCGCGAGCACTGGGCTCGCGGGGCGGACGGACTTCAGCCGATCAGGAAACCTCGACGGCGTCGATGACGAAGACGAGGGTCTCGTTGGGGGTCATGCGGCCGCCGCCGTCGACGCCGTAGCCCAGCTCCGGCGGGACGATCAGCAGACGCCGACCGCCCTGCTTGATCCCGAGCAAGCCCTCGTTCCAGCCCTGGATGACGGCGGCCTGGCCGACGTTCTCCAGCGGGAAGGGCTGGTTGCGCGACCAGGACGAGTCCTTCTCCTCCTTGTTCGACCAGGTCACCAGCAGGTAGTGGGTCAGCATGGTGCTGCCCTTCACGACCTCCTTGCCGGTGCCGGGGGTGAGGTCCTTGATGATCAGCTTCTTGGGCGGCGCGCAGGTGGTCGGGATGGTGACCGTGGGCTTGGCGTTCGCCGCGCCCGCCACCTTCACGTCGTCCGCGGTGCACTCGGGGCCCGCGGGGGCACCGGTCGCGGCGCTCTCACTGGTCTTGGGCGCGCTCGTGGGGGAAGGCTTCGACGCGGCGGCCGGGGAGCTGGCGCCACCGGCCGACTGGGTGGATGCCTGCTCGGAGGGGGCACAGGCCGACAGGCCCACCGCCACCGCAGCCGCGATCATGATCTTGCCGACGTTGTGCATGGTCCCCGAGTCTAGAAAAGCCCTCCCGGCGGGCCGCACCCGGTGTGCCGGAACGGTAATCCTCACCCGAATTTCGCATTCCACCAGTGTGGATCTGCGCGTAAAGTAACTCCGCGCGCCCGATCGGACACTGACAGCACTCGTCCGTTCAGGCGCCCGCCAAGGAGGTGACCGACCGTGCCCGCGCAGGCCGGGGGCTCAGGCGCCGCACCTGGCGCCGCGGCGAACGCCAATCCGATCAGGGAACTGTTCTGGACCCGCACGGGTCTGCTCCTGCTGATCCTGTTGGTGGTGTCCGGTGCCTCGATGTGGCTGGCAGGCGGCCTGGCCGCAGGAACACCGAAGAACCTGCTCGCCGCGCTCGGCACCGGCACGATGGTCTCCGCCGTCGTCGGCTTCGGCCAGACGCTGATCACCGCGAGCGCCGCGCAGCGGGCGATGGTCACCCCGGTGATCGAGGAGAGCAGACGCGCGTTGCGCGAGCTGTCGGCGGAGTACCGCTCGCTGAACCAGGAGTTCTTCCCCACCCACGTCTTCGAGGCGACCACCGACCCCGACCCGGCGTTCAACGCGCTGATGATGCGCGACCTCAAGGCCACCAGGCAGTTCTGGTTCCGCGGCTTCTCCGGCCGCTACGCCGCGGTGCGGCTGCTGCACTCCAACGCGGAGTGGGAGGTCCGCGCCGTGGTCGCCGACCCGCGCGAGCGGACCGCGATCAGCGGCCGGGCCCGGCACCTGGTCCGGCACGCGGGCGCCGACGCCGACTACGAGCGCATCCAGGCCACGCTGCACGAGGAGATCAGCATCGGACTGGTCGGGCTGTACCTGGCCAGGGCCAGATGCACGGTGATCGACGTGACGGTGATCGCCGACCCGCCGCTGGACCGCGTCGAGATGTTCGACGACAGCGTGTGGGTCACCCTCTACAGCGATGTCGCCGGGGTGGCCTCGCTCTACCCGCGCACCCTGCGGTTCTCGGAGGGTTCGTTCATCTACGCGATGGAGCGCGCCGACTTCACCCGGCTGCGGGCCGCCCGGGACGCGGGCCGGTTCCAGATCACCCCCGACACCAGCCGCCCGGAATTCCTGGCGCACTTCGCGAAGGTCACCGGGACGACGCTGTCGGACCAGAAATTCCGTGCCCTGGAAGCGAAATTCCATGTCTTCCGCCATGAGTTCTCCGCGAAAGCCGAACTGAAAGGCTGACCGCCTTGTCGACCGCGCTGTCCGAACTAGCCGACCGGATGCGCCACACGCCCGTGCGCCGGTGGTCGGCGGTGCACGACACCTTCGGATCGTGGGTGGACGGCCCGGCGCTGAGATCGCTGCTGCGGGCCCATCTGCTCAGCCTCGGCCCGGAGCGGGCGGCGGCACTGGTCGACCGGTCCCGGGAGACGACGACCCACTTCGCGTGGTGCCTGCGCGACCGCGCGGCCGAACCGTTCACGTTCTGGCTGCACGAGTACAAGCCGCAGTCGGACTGGCGGCCGGGCTACGCCGACTCGGTGCACAACCACCGCTACCACTTCTGCACCGTGATCCTCAGCGGCGGCTACCTGCACGAGCGGTACGCCACGGCGTTGGACCCGGCGACCGGCCTGATCACCTCGGCCACCCTGCTGCGCCGCACCGAGTGCCAGGCGGGCGACTCCGGTTACCTGCTGGCCGACGAGTTCCACCGCATCCCCCGGGCGGCGGACTCGACGATGACGTTCCTCGTCAAGTCCCGGCCCGTCACCCGGGCCAGCCTGTCCTTCGACCCGGCGACGCGAATCGGGCACCGGCACGTGCCCGTCGAATCCAGACTGGAGGACCTGACCAACCGCATCTGACAATTACCATCGACCGTTCGTTGAATCTCAGTGATTCTTCCTGTTTCGCTGACCGTGGCTTCGACGTGGCCGAAGGCTGACGTGGTCTCCACAGGCGTTTCGTCTCTCCGGGGAACTTCCCGGCGAGCGGTTCCGGTCACGAGGCATCGGCGAGCATGGCCGCGAGGAGGTTGGTGGCGGCGTTGCGGTCCCGGTCATGGACGGCGCCACACCCGGCGCAGGTCCACGTCCGGTCGGCAAGAGTGAGCTCACCGTGGCGCTGCCCACAGCCCGGGGTGGAGCAGGTCTTGGAGCTGGGGAACCAGCGGTCGGCTTTCCACACCCGCGACCCGTACCACGAGGTCTTGTAGACGAGTTGTCGGACGAATTCGCCCCACCCGGCATCGGCGATCGCGCGGGCCAACCGCCGATTGCCCACCATCCCGGCGATGTTGAGAGTTTCCACCGCGATGGCCGACTTGGTTCTCGCCAACGTCGTGGTGGTCTTGTGTAGGAAGTCGGTTCGCCGGTGGGCGACCCGCAGGTGCACCCGGGCCACCTCGGCTCGCCGTTTGATCCGGTTCGCCGACCCCCGCCTGGAACGGGCCAACGCCTTGTTCGCCTTCCGCAGCTTCCGCAGCGTCGCCTTGAGCGGCTTCGGCGCATGCACCTCGGTGACGGCGCCGTCGGCATCGACGATGGTCGCGAAGGTAGTCAACCCCAGGTCGATCCCGCATGTCGGGGCACCTGGCGGGACGGTCCGGCGCTGGTCGAGTTCGCTGCGATCCACCTCAAGCTGAAACGAGACCCACCAACGGCCGGCCCGCTCCTTCACCGTCGCGCCTAGCACCCTGGCGTGACCGCCCGCGAACCGATCCACCAACCAGGTCATGTCTTCCCGGGTGGACACCGCCCCGACACCGGGCAACCGCACCGTGCGGACATCGACCGGCCTGGCACGGTCGGCGTCGTAACGGAACCGGCCACCATGCTTGCGCTTGCGCCACGACGGGAACCCCATCCCACGGCCCTTGCGCTTGCCGGAACGGGAATCGAAGAACACCCGAAACCCGGCCGCCCGGACCCGACACGCCTCCTTCGGCACGCGCGAGGACAACCCGGCATCGGCGAACCACGGAAACAGTCGAGGGTGCACGGCACGCCATGCCGACTCCAACGCGGGCGCCGACCACGGCACCGGGATCAACTCGCCGTCGGGTACCCCGTAGGTCTTCTCCGCCGCACGCTGATCAAGCGCGGCCTTCACCCGCTCCAACGCGAAGTTCTCCACCAACCGCGACAACCCGGCATGCTGCCCAAGCCGCACCCGCTGCACATCGGTCGGCGCCAACTCCACCCGGAACCCCTGTCTACTCACCTCCACCCAATCGACTCCCGCCATCAGACCGCCGTCAACCCCCGACCGGCGGGCGACCACACCCCACGCTACGACCACCTACCGACAAGACTCTGGACTAAGACCACCAACCACCCGCCAAACTCGGCAGGTACAACGGCCACGACAATCCACACACGAACACCGAGGATCGCCGATGAATACCCCATCAGGTGCTGGCCCCGCCCGGCTTTCCCACCGCTCGGGAGGGGTTCCCATGTCCACGATCAGCACCGCGACCATCGCCTACGTCGAGCAGCGGGTGCACGCGCTCTGCCTGCGCGACAGCCTGCCCTTCCACGGGTGGCACCACGTGAGCTTCGTGCGCGACAAGGCCGTCGAGTTCTCCCTGCTCAACGGCTCCGACACCGCCGTCGTCGAGGTGACCGCGCTGGTCCACGACGTCAACTACCTGGTCAGGCGCAACTCGGCCGCGGCGGCCGGAAGTGATCTCCGCCGGACGATCCTGACCGAGGCGGGCCTGCGGGACGGCCTGATCGACTGGATCGACGCCCTGGTCGACGAGGCCGAGATGCGCACCAGGCACCGCGACATCTCACTGGAGGCGCAGGCGCTGAGCGACGCGGACACGCTGTTCAAGGCCCTGCCGGTCACGCCTGTGGTGCTGGCGCACAAGTACCTCGCCGAGAACGGGGTGAGTCTGCGGGAGCTGGCCGACAAGATCGTCGGCGAGCAGCGCGACGTCCACGACGAGGGCTTCTACTTCTACTCCCCCGCCGCCGCGGCGGCGTACTCCCGGTGGGCCACGGCGAACCTTGAGCTGTGGGCCTGCATCAAGGAGTCCCTCGACGACCCGACCGTCGAGCGTCTGCTCGCCGCGACAATCTACTAGCTCGCCTTCCGGCAGATGAACGCGAGATGCACGATCTGGGGCCGCAGGGTCGCGTGTTCGCGCGCGAATCCATGGTCATACGCGACTACGCGCAGGCCAGAAGGGTCAGCGGCTGACTCTTGTGCGGAGCCGCCGGATTCTGGCATCTTCGCACACTCAGTGTCGGCGACAGGGAGCACTCGCATGGCCTCCGTCTCGTATCAGGGCGCCACGCGCGTCTACCCCGGAACCGACGTCCCCGCGTTGGATCACCTCGACCTCGACATCCGCAACGGCGAGTTCATGGTGCTCGTCGGCCCCTCGGGGTCCGGCAAGACCACCGCCCTGCGGATGCTCGCGGGCCTGGAGGAAGTCGACCAAGGCGCGATCCACATCGGCAGATCGAACGTCACCAACGCGAGACCCCAGGACAGGGACATCGCGATGGTGTTCCAGAACTACGCCCTCTATCCGCACATGACCGTCGCGGAGAACCTCGGGTTCCAGCTCAAGATCGCCAAGAAGACGCCGGCCTACATCACGCAGAAGGTGCGTGAGGTGGCCAAGATGCTCGACTTGGAGCCCTACCTGGACCGCAAGCCGCCCAAGCTCTCCGGCGGCCAGCGGCAGCGGGTCGCGATGGGACGGGCCATCGTCCGGGAGCCGCGGGTGTTCCTGATGGACGAGCCGCTGTCCAATCTGGACGCGAAGCTGCGCGTGCAGACCCGCACTCAGATCGCCTCGCTGCAACGCAGGCTCGGCACCACGACCGTCTACGTCACCCACGACCAGGTCGAAGCCATGACCATGGGCGACCGCGTCGCCGTGCTCAACGAGGGCAAGCTGCAGCAGGTCGACACCCCGCGGCGGGTGTTCGACCGGCCGGCGAACGTGTTTGTCGCGGGGTTCACCGGCGCACCGCCGATGAACCTGGTCGAGTTACCCGTGATCAGCAGCTCGCTGATCCGGTTCGGCCCCTACGACCTGCCGACGACGCCGCGCCAGCGGGCCGCGCTCAAGAGCAAGGCGATCACGGTCGGGCTGCGGCCAAGCGGCCTGCGGGTCGTCGGCGCGGGCTCGGGCATCAACGCGACCGTCGAAGCGGTCGAGGAACTGGGCGAGGACAACTACCTCTACCTGACCGCGGTGACCCCGTACGGCGAGATCCCGCTGGTCGCGCGCTGCGACCGGCGGAACGTGCCGGGCCGGGGTATGCAGGTCGGTCTCGGGATCGACCCCAGCCAGGTGCACCTGTTCGACACCCTGACGGGCGTCCGGCTACCGGACTAGAAAGGCCATCCCGTGACGGGGAGGGCGAGCGCGGAGTCGACGGCCAGGGCGACGAAGACCAGGGTCAGGTAGCTGTTCGAGAGGTGGAACAGCTTCATCGGGTTGCCCGGCTCGCCCCGGCGGATGGCGCCGTTGAGCTTGTGCGCGAAGAGCAGGAACCACAGGCCCGCGAGGATCGAGAAGGCCGCGAAGACCCAGCCCGTCGCCGGGAGCAGCAGCAGCGTCCACAGGACCATCACCCACGAGTAGATGACGATCTGCTTGGCCACCTGCTGCGGCGTGGCGACCACGGGCAGCATCGGCACGCCCGCGGCGGCGTAGTCGTCGCGGAACTTCATCGCCAGTGCCCAGAAGTGCGGCGGGGTCCAGAAGAAGATCACACCGAACATGACCCACGCGGGCCAGCCGACGTCACCGGTGACCGCGGACCAGCCGATGACCACCGGCATGCACCCGGCCGCCCCGCCCCACACGATGTTCTGCGAGGTCCGGCGCTTGAGGATCATCGTGTAGACGAGGACGTAGAACAGGATCGCGCCGACGGCCATGGCCGCGGCGAGCAGGTTCGTGGTGGCCCACAGCCAGGCGAAGGAGAACACGCCCAGGATCAGGCCGAAGATCAGCGCGTTGCGCTTGGGCACCGTGTGCAGGGCGAGCGGACGCTGCTTGGTCCGCTTCATCAGCGCGTCGATGTCGGCGTCGACGACGCAGTTGAGGGCGTTGGCGCTGCCCGCGGCCATCGTGCCGCCGAACAGCGTGGTCAGCACCAGCCACGGCGACGGGATGCCACGCTCGGCGAGCAGCATCGCGGGCACGGTCGTGACCAGCAGCAACTCGATGATGCGGGGCTTGGTCAGCGCCACATAGGCCTTGACCACCTCCGCGCGGCTCGGCGCCTGCGTCGGGCGGGCGTCGGCGGGCACGGGGGTCACCGACGACATCTCGCTCCTCAAGTCTGCCCGTGACCAGGTGAGACGCCGGTCACGGCGGTTGCGTCCACGCCACGAGAACTCTCGCGACACCGTGGGAAATGTTAACCGCGCGGCTTGTGGGCGCCCTTATCGGGTGGCGCGGCGGCGCCCGGGAACGGTCAGGAATCACACTCACCGAGCGCGCGGACTAGGCTGACCCCCGGACCAGGGATGACATGCGGGTCGAGCCGGGTCGCCGCTCGCGGGATCGATCAAGAGCCCGATGGTGGAGGATAGTGCCGACGCCGCCAGATGTGGAAGTGGGAGCTCAAGTCCGTGTCCGTAAGCAGCGATGTCCCCAGTAGCGACGTCACACTGACCGAACTCACCACCGCGGTGTTGCCCGAGGACTGGAGCGACCTCGACAAGCGTGCGGTCGACACCATCCGGGTGCTCGCCGCCGACGCGGTGCAGAACGTCGGCAACGGCCACCCGGGCACGGCGATGAGCCTGGCCCCGCTGGCCTACACCCTCTACCAGCGGGTGATGCGCCACGACCCGAGCGACCCGGACTGGATCGGCCGCGACCGCTTCGTGCTGTCGTGCGGTCACTCCAGCCTCACCCAGTACCTGCAGCTGTTCCTCTCCGGCTACGGCCTGGAGCTCGAGGACATCCAGGCGCTGCGCACCTGGGGCTCGCTGACCCCGGGGCACCCGGAGCACGGGCACACCAAGGGCGTTGAGATCACCACCGGCCCGCTGGGCCAGGGCATGGCCTCCGCGGTCGGCATGGCGATGGCCGCCCGCCGCGAGCGCGGCCTGTTCGACCCCGAGGCGCCCGCCGGTGAGAGTGTCTTCGATCACCACATCTACGTGGTGGCCTCCGACGGCGACATCGAGGAGGGCGTGACCTCCGAGGCCTCGTCCATCGCGGGCCGCCAGGAGTTGGGCAACCTCGTCGTCTTCTACGACGACAACCAGATCTCGATCGAGGACGACACCCGCATCGCCCTGTCGGAGGACGTGGCCAAGCGCTACGAGGCCTACGGCTGGCACGTGCAGACGGTGATCAGCGGCGAGAACGTCCAGGGCATCCTGGACGCGGTCGCGGCGGCGAAGGCCGACCCGCGCCCGTCGTTCATCCTGCTGCGCACGGTGATCGGCTACCCGGCGCCGAACCTGATGAACACCGGCAAGGCGCACGGCGCCGCGCTGGGTGACGCCGAGGTCGCCGCGGTCAAGGAGATCCTGGGCTTCGACCCGGCCAAGACCTTCGAGGTCGACCCGGCCGTGCTCGCCCACTCCCGGGAGGTCACCGCGCGTGGCAAGACGGCGCGCGCCGAGTGGGAGACCGCGTTCGAGGCGTGGGGCCAGGCCAACGCCGACCGCAAGGCGCTGCTGGACCGGACCTCGGCGCACAAGCTGCCCGACGGCTTCGCCGAGGCGCTGCCGAGCTGGGACCCGGACCCGAAGGGCGTCGCGACCCGCAAGGCGTCCGGCGACGTGCTGAACGCGATCGGCGGCCTGCTGCCGGAGCTGTGGGGCGGCTCGGCCGACCTCGCGGAGTCGAACAACACCACGATCGCGGGCTCGGACTCGTTCGGCCCGGTCGCCTCGGCCACGAAGCACTGGAACGCCACCCCGTACGGCCGCACGCTGCACTTCGGTGTCCGCGAGCACGCCATGGGCTCGATCCTCAACGGCATCGCGCTGCACGGCCCGACCCGCCCGTACGGCGGCACGTTCCTCGTGTTCGCCGACTACATGCGCCCGGCGGTGCGCCTGGCCGCGCTGATGAAGCTGCCGGTCACCTACGTCTGGACGCACGACTCCATCGGCCTCGGCGAGGACGGCCCGACCCACCAGCCGATCGAGCACCTGGCCGCGCTGCGCGCGATCCCGGGCCTGGTCGTGCTGCGCCCGGGTGACGCCAACGAGACCGCGGCGGCGTGGAAGGCGACCCTGGAGCAGACCGACGCGCCGGTCGGCCTCGCGCTGACGCGGCAGAACCTCCCGGTGCTCGAGGGCACCAAGGAACTGGCGGCCGATGGCGTGGCCAAGGGCGGCTACGTGCTGGCGGAAGCGACCGGCGGCACCCCGCAGGTCGTGCTGATCGGCACCGGCTCGGAGCTGCAGCTCGCGGTCGACGCCCGCGCGGCCCTTGAGGCCGACGGTGTGCCGACGCGGGTCGTGTCGATGCCGTCGGTCGAGTGGTTCGACGCGCAGGACAAGACCTACCGCGACAGCGTGATCCCGCCGACCGTCAAGGCGCGGGTCGCGGTCGAGGCGGGCATCGCCCAGCCGTGGCACCGGTTCGTCGGCGACGCGGGCGAGATCATCTCCATCGAGCACTTCGGCGCGTCGGCGGACTTCCAGACGCTGTTCCGCGAGTTCGGCATCACCACCGAGGCCGTTGTCGCCGCCGCCCGCCGCTCCCTGCTGACCGTCAACGGAGACCAGAAGTGACCGACAATCTGAAGGCCCTTTCCGACGCGGGCGTCTCGATCTGGCTGGACGACCTGTCCCGCGAGCGCCTGACCTCCGGCAATCTCGCCGAGCTGATCCGCGACAAGCACATCGTCGGCGTCACGACGAACCCGACGATCTTCGCAGGCGCGCTGTCCGACGGCGAGGCCTACGACGAGCAGGTCCGCGAGCTGGCCGCCCGCGACGCGTCGCTCGACGCGGTCGTGCGCGAGCTGACCACCACGGACGTGCGCAACGCGTGCGATCTGTTCCGCGACATCTGGAAGGCCACCGACGGCGTCGACGGCCGCGTGTCGATCGAGGTCGACCCGCGCCTCGCCGCCGACACCGAGGCCACCGTGGCCGAGGCGCAGGACCTGTGGAAGACCGTGGACCGGCCGAACCTGCTGGTCAAGATCCCGGCGACGGTCGAGGGCCTGCCCGCGATCGCCCGCACCCTGGCCGAGGGCATCAGCGTCAACGTCACGCTGATCTTCTCGGTCGAGCGGTACCGCGCGGTGATGGAGGCCTACCTCGCCGGGCTTGAGGCGGCCAAGCAGAACGGCCACGAGCTCAAGTCGATCGAGTCCGTCGCTTCGTTCTTTGTTTCCCGTGTGGACACCGAGGTCGACAAGCGGCTGGAAAAGATCATCGACGAGGAAGCTGGATCATCGCGCGGCACAGCCGCGGAAGCACTGCGCGGCAAAGCGGCCGTGGCCAACGCGCGCCTGGCGTACGCGGCGTTCGAGGAGGTCTTCTCCGGCGAGCGCTGGGAGGCCCTGGCGGCCGACGGCGCGCGGGCGCAGCGTCCACTGTGGGCGTCGACCGGCGTGAAGAACCCGGACTACGTGGACACGATGTACGTCGACGACCTCGTCGTCGCCGACACGGTCAACACCATGCCGGAGAAGACACTGCACGCTGTCGCCGATCACGGCAAGATCAGCGGTGACACCGTGACCGGCACCGGCGAGAGCGCGCAGGCGGTCTTCGACGAGCTGGCCGCGGTCGGTATCGACATCGACGACGTGTACCAGGTCCTGGAGACCGAGGGCGTGGACAAGTTCGAGAAGTCGTGGGCAGAACTCCTGGACACCGTTCAGGGCCAGTTGGACAAGGCCAAGTAGTCACCTGAGTAGAGAGGCCACCGTGGCAAACCCCGGCGAGACCGTCGCAGTAACCATCAATGACCAGCGGCTCACCGAGGAAGCCGCTCCGCTCGTCCATCAACTGGTGGACGACAAGGTGGCCTCCAGGCTCGCGGCTCAGGACGCGACGCTGTGGGGTCCCGAAGCGGAGTCCGAGTCGGCCATCCGGCTGTCATGGACGACGCTGCACGAGACCTCGCGCCCGCTGCTCGCCGAGATCGACGCCCTCCGCGCGGAACTGCGCGCGGAGGGTGTCGACCGGGTCGTGCTCGCGGGCATGGGCGGCTCGTCGCTGGCGCCGGAGGTCGTGACCGGCACGGCGGGTGTCCCGCTGGTCGTGCTCGACACCACAGATCCCGGCCAGGTGGCCGACGCCCTCGCGGGTGATCTTTCGCGGACGGTGCTGGTCGTGTCGTCCAAGTCGGGGTCCACTGTGGAGACCGACAGCCACCGGCGGATCTTCGCCGAGGCGTTCGCCGCCGAGGGCATTGACGCCGCTTCACGGATCGTCGTCGTGACCGACCCGGGTTCGCCGATGGAGGCCGCCTCGGTCGAGGCGGGCTACCGCAAGGTGTTCCGCGCCGACCCGAACGTCGGCGGCCGCTACTCGGCGCTCACCGCGTTCGGCCTTGTTCCCTCGGGTCTCGCGGGCGCCGATGTCGCCGCGCTGCTCGATGACGCGGCGGCCGCGGCGGCCGTGCTCAGTGTCGACAGCCCCGAGAACCCCGCGTTCGTCCTCGCGGCGGCGCTCGGCGGGGCGCACGCGCGCGGCGCCGAGAAGATCGTCATCGCCGACACCGGCTCCGGCATCGCGGGCTTCGGCGACTGGGCCGAGCAGCTGGTCGCCGAGTCGACCGGCAAGAACGGCACCGGCCTGCTGCCCGTCGTCGTCGACAAGACCGACTCCCCCGGCTTCGCCGACGCGGGCGAGGACGCCACCACGATCGGCGTCGGCCCGGACGGCGGCGCGATCTCGACCTCTGGACCCCTCGGCGGGCAGTTCCTGCTGTGGGAGTACGCGACCGCGGTCGTGAGCAGGCTCCTGGGCATCAACCCGTTCGACCAGCCCGACGTGGAGGCCGCCAAGAAGGCGTCCCGCGCGCTGCTGGACACGCCTGCCGACGACACCGCCACCGATCCGTCGCTTGTGGACGGAACGGTCGAGGTGTACGCGTCGGAAGGCTGGCTGCCGGAAGGCACCGACTCGCTGACCGGCGCGCTGACCGCGCTCATCAAGGCCGCGCCCGAGTTCGGCTACCTGTCGGTCCAGGCCTACCTCGACCGGCTCGACGACGCCTCGGCGCTGCTGCTCCGGTCGGAGTTCTCCCGGCACAGCGGCCTGCAGACGACCTTCGGGTGGGGGCCGCGGTTCCTGCACTCGACCGGCCAGTACCACAAGGGCGGGCACCAGAACGGCGTGTTCCTGCAGATCACCGGCGTGGTCGAGAACGACCTCGCGGTGCCCGAGCGCCCGTACACCCTCGGTGTACTGCAGCGCGCGCAGGCGCTCGGCGACGGCCAGGTGCTCGCCGAACACGGTAGGCCCGTGCTGCGCCTGCACTTCACCGACCGGGCCGCGGGCCTGGCGCACCTCGTCTCCGCCCTGGCGGCGGTGAGCGCGTGACCCGTACCTGGACGAACCCGCTGCGCGACGAGCGGGACAAGCGGCTGCCGCGCATCGCCGGGCCGTGCGGCCTGGTGATCTTCGGCGTGACCGGTGACCTGTCGCGCAAGAAGCTCATGCCCGCGATCTACGACCTCGCCAACCGCGGTCTGCTGCCGCCGGGTTTCTCCCTTGTCGGCTTCGCTCGCCGCGACTGGGCCAACCAGGACTTCGGGCAGGTCGTCTACGAGGCGGTCAAGCAGCACGCGCGCACGCCCTTCCGCGAAGCCGTGTGGGACCGCCTCGCCGAGGGCTTCCGGTTCGTCTCGGGCACCTTCGACGACGACGAGTCGTTCGACCGGCTGACCGCGACGATCAAGGAACTTGACGAGCAGCGCGGCACGGGCGGCAACCACGCCTTCTACTTCTCCATCCCGCCCGGCGCGTTTCCCATCGTCACCAAGCAGCTCGCCCGGTCCGGTCTGGCCACGCCGGACTCGCCGGACCACTGGCGGCGCGTGGTCATCGAGAAGCCGTTCGGCCACGACCTGGCCTCGGCGGTGGCACTGAACAAGGTCGTCAACGAAGTCTTCCCCGAGGAGTCGGTGTTCCGCATCGACCACTACCTCGGCAAGGAGACCGTGCAGAACCTGTTGGCGCTGCGCTTCGCCAACCAGCTGTTCGAGCCGATCTGGAACGCCAACTACGTCGACCACGTGCAGATCACCATGGCCGAGGACATCGGTCTCGGCGGCCGCGCAGGCTACTACGACGGCATCGGCGCGGCACGGGACGTCATCCAGAACCACTTGCTGCAGCTGCTCGCGCTGACCGCGATGGAGGAGCCGGTCTCCTTCAATCCCAGCGCGCTGCGCACCGAGAAGATCAAGATTCTGGAGGCGACCAAGCCGGTCGGCCCGTTCAACGAGACCACCGCGCGCGGGCAGTACCTCGGCGGCTGGCAGGGCGGGCAGAAGGTGCTCGGCCTGCTCCAGGAGGAGGGCTTCGCCAAGACGTCCACCACCGAGACCTACGCCGCGATCACCCTGGAGGTGAACACGCGCCGCTGGGCCGGGGTCCCGTTCTACCTGCGCACGGGCAAGCGGCTGGGCCGCCGGGTCACCGAGATCGCCGTGGTCTTCAAGCGCGCGCCGCACCTGCCGTTCGACGACACGTCGACCGAGGAACTGGGGCAGAACGCCCTGGTCGTGCGCGTGCAGCCGGACGAAGGCGTGACGATGCGGTTCGGCTCGAAGGTGCCGGGGACCACGATGGAGGTCCGCGACGTGTCGATGGACTTCTCCTACGGCCACGCGTTCACCGAGTCCTCTCCCGAGGCCTACGAGCGGCTGATCCTCGACGTGCTGCTCGGCGAGCCGTCGCTGTTCCCGGTGAACCAGGAGGTCGAGCTGTCCTGGCAGATCCTGGAGCCCGTCCTCAAGCACTGGAAGACCGCGGGCAAGCCGGAGGGGTATCCGGCGGGCACGTGGGGGCCCGAGTCGGCTGACAAGATGCTCTCCCGGACCGGACGCCAGTGGAGGCGGCCTTGATCATCGACCTGCCATCGACGACGACTTCCCAGGTCAACACCAAGCTCGTGCACATGCGCGAGCAGGGCGGCGCCACCACGCTCGGCCGCGTGCTGACGCTGGTGATCGTCACCGACGACGGCGAGCGCACCGAGGACGCCATCGACGCGGCCAACGACGCCAGCCGGGAACACCCGTGCCGGGTGATCGTGGTCGCGCGCGGGGCCCGCAAGGCCGCCGCCCGGCTCGACGCGCAGATCCGCGTCGGCGGTGACGCGGGGGCCAGCGAGGTCGTCGTGCTGCGCCTCTACGGCCCGCTGGCCGAGGAGGGCGCCAGCTGCGTGATCCCGCTGCTGCTGCCCGACGCGCCGGTTGTGGCGTGGTGGCCGTTCGAGGCGCCCGCGCGGCCGTCGGACGACCCGATCGGGCGACTCGCACAGCGCCGGATCACCGACTCGGCCGCCGCGGGCAACCCGGGCCGGGCACTGGACATCCGGCAGAAGCAGTACGTCGCGGGCGACACCGACCTGGCGTGGACCCGGCTGACGCTGTGGCGGGCCGTGCTGGCCGCCTCCCTCGACCTGCCGCCCTACGAGAAGGTCACCGGCGCGATGGTCAGCGGGGCGGCGAGTTCGCCGTCGACCGACCTGCTCGCGGCGTGGCTGGCGACGTTCCTGAGGATCCCGGTCAAGCGGGTCAAGGCGACCGACGGCGAAGGCATCGTGCATGTCGAACTGGAGCGGCGGTCCGGGAAGGTCGAGCTGAACCGACCGGACGGCAAGGTCGGCACGCTGACCCAGCCAGGCCAGCCCGCCCGCCGGGTCGCCCTGCAGCGCCGCGAGGTGCGGGACTGCCTGTCGGAGGAACTGCGCAGGCTCGACCCGGACGAGATCTACGAGGCCACCCTCAAGGGCCTGGCGAAGGTCACCCGTGGCCGCGTCGCGGCGACCACCCCGGCGCCTGCTTCGGCTCCGGCCAGGCCCGCACCGGCGTCGAACCCCGCTGCCGCCGCCAAGCCCGCCGCGGCGAAGGCGAGCCCGGCCAAGCCGAGCACGGCGAAGGCGGCGGCGCCCAAGGCCGCGCCCAAGACAACAGCGGCGAAGACGAGCGCGAAGTCCAGCACCGCCAAGGCGGGCACGGGGAAGAGCGCAGCGGCGAAGGCCGCCCCCGCGAAGTCCACCGCCGCCAAGGCCAAGACCGCGAAGGCCGCGTCATGAGTCGTCCCCAGGTCGTCGTCTACCCGGCGCCGGGTTTACTCGCCGCCGCCACCGCGGCTCGCCTCGTGACGAAGCTGGTCGACGCCCAGGCCGCGCGCGGCCACGCGTCGGTCGTGCTGACCGGCGGCCGCACCGGCACCATGGTCCTCGAACAGCTGCGCGCCGCCCCGGCCCGTGACGCGATCGACTGGGGCCGGATCGACTTCTATTGGGGCGACGAGAGGTTCCTCCCGTCCGGCCACGGCGACCGCAACGAGACCCAGGCTCGCGCGGCGCTGCTCGACCACGTCCCCGTGTCGCCGGAGCGGGTCCACGCCATGGAGCCGTCCGACGGCCGATTTGGCGA
>DATLIA010000366.1:0-16287 GCA_035540215.1 Actinokineospora sp.
CATGATCACTCCCGCCCCGGATCCGCACCGCAGGGAGTGACGCGTGAGAGTCGGCCGTCCGGTAGTGATCGTGGTCGCGGTGGTCGGCGTCGGGCTGATCGTCCTCGGCCTCGTCCTGGTCGGCTTGGACGCCGCCGACAAGCTCGCGAGTGTGGCCAGTCTGTTCGTCGGCGTCGCCGCGCTGGCGATCTCCGTGTGGGCCCTCCGCAAGCAGGGCGCCCCGGACAAGCGTCGGCGGATTTCAGGCACCGCGAAGGCCAAGTCGGTCGGCGGCACCGTGGTCGGTGTGTCCGCCGACAAGTCCTATGACGACGTGGTCGGCGTCGTAGAGGTCGGCGACGTCCTTGCGGGCGGCACCGCGATCGGCGCGCGCATGGAGGACCCTGACGACAAGAAGGACGAGCCGAATGCCTGAGGCGGCCTTACTCCAGTCCGCCGTACTCCAGGGCGACGTGCTCGACCAGTACCTGGACAAGCGCCCGTTCATCCGCCGCCGCTGGCTCGCCGACGCCGTCGACAGGCATCTCGACGACGCCGACTGCCGCCACGTGCTGATCACCGCCGAGGCGGGCATGGGCAAGTCGTCGCTGATGGCGTGGCTGACCACCCGACACCGGCTCAGCCCGCGCTACTTCATCCGGCTCGACAGCCTCACCCCGTTCGGCAGCGGCGACGCCACCCACCTGCTGGTCGCCCTCGGCCGCCAGCTCGCCCGGCTCTGCCCGGAGGCGATGGCCGACCGACCGCTGCGCATCGACGTGACCCAGACGGCCGACCGGGTCGGCGCGGGCGGCCGGTCAGTGGGTGTCCAGGCCAGGCGGATCATCGCGAATCCGTTCCGCCCCACGGAGATCACCGTCAGCCAGTCGGCGGGCGAACTCGGCGGTGAACAGGTCGGCGTCGACGCCGACGAGATCGTCGAGGACGTCTGGCGGATCGACGCGCCCACCCTGCAGCGCCTCGCCCTGCTCGACCCGGCCGACGTGCTCGCCGCCCACGACCCGGACGCGCGGATCGTCGTGCTCATCGACGGGCTCGACGAGCTGCGCCACCAGCCGCCCAGTCCGGGGTGGACCATCGCGGACTGGCTGGTCAACTGCCCGGCGCTGCCACCGAACGTGACCGTGGTCGTGGCCAGCCGACCGGACCCGGTGCTGCTGGCGGGTTACCGCCTGCGTCAGCGGGGACGGCTGCGCGAGGTGTCGATCGACGCGGCGAGCAAGAAGGTCGGCGACGACCTGCGCGACTACGCCGACGAGTTCGCCGAGGACCGCGCGCTGCGCAAGACGCTGGAGAAGAGGGGCCACTCGCTTCGTGAGTCCGCCCGCGCCGCGGCGGCCAAGGCCGACGGGAACTTCCTGTTCCTCGTCTCGTGGTCGCGGGCGCTGTCGCACGCGGTACAGGCCCGCCGCTGGGCCGATGTGGCGACGCTGGCCGACCAGGACCAGCTTCCCGCGTCGCTCACCGACCTCTACGACCTGTTCATGGTCATGCTCCGCGAGGCCGCCGGTGACCGCTGGGAACGGGTCCACGGTCGGATGCTGGGTGTCGTCGTGGTCGCGCGTGGGCCGCTGACCCTCGCGCAGTGGGCCGTCATGGCTGGTCAGCCCCTCGACGTCGCCGAGCGGGCGAGCCATGACATGCTCCAGTTCCTGACCAGGTCGGCCGAGCGCGTGCGAATCTTTCACCTCACCCTCGCCGAATACCTCACGGCGGAGGAGACGCGTGCGCACGCACCCCACAGCTGGATCGACGCGGCCATGAGCAACCAGGACACCGCCGCCCAGCTGATCGCGACCTATGGCGCCGACTGGGCCGCGTGCCGCGACGACTACGCGCTCGCCAACGTGGTCGGCCACCTGACCTCGGCGCTTGAGGGCGGCTCCGACGACCGGCAGTGGTGCGTGGACAACCTCGTCGCGATCCTCGCCGACCCTGGCTTCATCGCCCGCAAGATCGAGGTCGTCGGCGCCACCCGGACCGTCGCCGACTTCGCCACCGCCGACGCGGCCATGGGCGGCACCGAGGCCGCCAGGCTCCTCGCCGAACACGCCGTCCGGGGTGCGGACGGCGACCTCGGGGCTGACACCGTGCTCTCCGCTCTGGGCTACCGCAACACTTTCGACGCCTTCTACGGCGAGGTGCTCGGCTACCTGGCCGACCTCGACTTCGTCACCGAGCGCGCGCCGGGCGGCGACGACGATCTCGAACCCGCGTCGATCTGGGCCGACTTCGCCGAGATCGCCGCGTCCCGCTTCCGCCGCAACAACGACCTGGCCGCCGCGACCGCGCTGCTCGACCAGATCACCGAGGTCCGCGGCGACCAGTCCCGGGCACTCTACGAGCGCGGCTACCTGGAATACCTGCACGCCAGGGTCGACGCCGCGATCGACTACCTCGACGAGAGCGCGGAGGCCGCCCACCAGGCGGGCCGCGAGGTGTCCGGCTGGATCAGCGCGCTCGTGCGCGACCTGGTCCGCTTCCACGCGGGCCGGATCACCCCGGAGGAGTACGACGCGAACCTCGTCACCGCTCTGTCGGTCTTCACCGCCGCCGCGGCCGCGGGAAACCCGCACGCGGAACGCTGGGTGATGAACGCGCACGACCACCGCTTCACCAAAGCGTGCCTGACCGGCGACGTCGACCTGGCGACCGCCGAGTTCGAGTTCCTGCGCGAGGACGCGTGGGCGGCCCGCGAACGTCCGATGCTCCTGGTCGAGTGGCAAGCCAGGTTCGACCTCGCCCGAGGTGAGTTCGCCGCCGCCCGCACTGGTTTCGAGCAAGTCCTGGAATCCGACGCGCTCACCGCGGCCCCGTCCGGGACTGAGTTGACCGCCCGCAGGCTCTACGAGTACGGCGCTGCCCTGGCGGGCGCGGGCGACCGACGCGCGGCGACGCGGGCGTGGGAGCAGGTGCTGCGCTGCTCGGACACGAGCGGCTCGTGGTCGTGGAAGGCGCGGGCCCAGGCCAGGTTGAGCTGATCATTCAGCGCTTCGCCGCAGGCCACCGGACGTTCACCCGCCGCACCTAGAGCCTTGGGGATCAGGTTCTGAGCGTGTGAGTCACGTTTTCAGGCGGCGGGTCTGAGGCGTGCCTGGGTGATGTAGTTGTCGACGTGGCGGTCGATGGTGGTCAGGGCGTGTCTAGTCGATGGTCCGCGCCGCCGACGGCTCCTACTGGATCGGCGACGAGTTCGGCCCGTATCTGCTGCACTTCGACCGCGCGGGCAGGCTCGTGGCCCCACCGGTCCCGCTGCCGGGCGTGTTCGCCCCGGAGAACCCGGCGGGCACGCCGAACCTGGGCGGCAGCAAGGGTTTCGAGGGTCTGGCCATCTCCCCCGACCGCCGCACGCTCAACGCGCTGCTGGAGGGCACCGTCGCCGGTGACGAGCCGGGCAGCCTGCGGCTCAACGAGTTCGACCTGCGCACCGGCGCGTACACCGGCACCAAGTGGATCTACCAGCTCGACAGCCCGACGCACGCCATCGGCGACTCGATCACCGTGGACCGCGACCGGCTGCTGGTCATCGAGCGCGACGGTTTCCAGGGCGCCGACGCGAAGGTCAAGAAGATCTACCTTGCCGACAAGCGCGACCGTGACCACGACGGCAAGCTCGACAAGACCCTTGTCGCCGACCTGATGAACATCGCCAACCCGCGCGCGACCGGCGGCTTCGGCGACCCGTTCACCTTCCCGTTCACGACCATCGAGGACGTCGTGATCCTCGACGACCGCACCCTCGGCGTGCTCAACGACAACAACTTCCCGTTCTCGTCCGGCCGCACGCCCGGCAAGCCCGACAAAAACGAGTTCATCACCATCAGGTTGACCAGCGGGCTGCACGCGGACCCGCGCGTGCTCGGCCGGTCCTGATCCATGCCCCGCGGACGGTCGACACCCGGCCGTCCGCGGGTTCGCGGGTCAGGCGAGTACGACCTTGTCGCCCTCGATCTTGACCGCGACCTCCTTGAGGCCGGTCTTGGCCGGGCCGCCCTTGAGCGCGCCGGTCGCGCCGTCGAACGTGCTGCCGTGCTTGGGGCAGGTGATCGTGCCGTTGGACGGCGCGCCGACCGGGTTGCCCTGGTGCGGACACGCGGCGTCGAAGGCGCGGACCGTGTCGGCGGTGGGCCGGACCACGACCAGCGAACCCTTGGGCGTGCCGGTGATGACCTTGCCGCCGCCCTGCGGAATGTCGGCGAGCGCGGCGACGATCGCGGAGCCCGCGGCGCTGGAGGAACCCCCGGCCCCGGAGGTGGCGGTGCCGGACGAGTTCGATGGCGTACCCGCGGAGTCGGCGCAGGCCGCGACGAGCGCGCCGGGAGCGACCAACGCGACCATCAAGCCGCAGAGCACCTCGCGCCGGGACCGGGTTTCGGGGGTCGTGGTGGGTTCTACAGCGGTCACGCGTGGCCTCCAGTGCTTCCTATGTCCGTATTGCGGAACTACACCACGCCCTACGTCCACGTTCGGTGAAGGGTTCAGCCAAGCGAGAGGTGAATCCGCAGCGCCTCGTCGATCCGGGTCAGCAGCTCAGGCGTCACCCTGCCGATCCGCTTGCGGATCCGGGTCGTGGCCACCGATCTGACCTGCTCAGCCTGCGCCTTCGACGCCACGGCGAGTCCGCACGCGACGGGAAGCAGCACCTGGAATGGGAAAATTCGGTCCGTGTTCGACGTGATCGGCACGACCGTGACCACGCCGCGGCCGGTCCTGGCCGCGACCGCGTTGGCCGCGTCGTTGCTGACGATCACGGCAGGGCGGGTCTTGTTGGCCTCCGAACCCTGGGTCGGGTCCAGGTCGACCAGGTGGATGTCACCGCGTCGCATCGGCCGCCGTGACGTCCCACATGGCGGCGTCCTCGGCCGCGTCCCACTCGGCGAAGGCGGCGGCGTACTCGTCCTGCAGCTCGGACTCGCGCAGCCGGGCGATGGCGAGCTGGATCACCGACGAGCGCGACGCGACCTCGGCGCGCGCCGAATACTCGTCGATGAACCGGACATCGTCCTCCGGCAGGCTCACACTCAGCTTCACACCAGCAATGCTACCCCGGGTGCTACCCGTTTTGCGACCCTTCGCTCGACCGCTCGCGGGACTCCTTGAGCAGCCTGCGCAACTCCCGGATACCCGCGACGGCGCGGGCGCCGTCGGCCGACTGCAGCGCCATGATCGGCACGTACTCGTCGTCCGGCAGCTCCAGCCGGGCCCACGACGCGCCGTTGGGGAAGCTGACCGACTCGACCACGTCCCACTCGAACCGGGTCGTGCCGAGAAGGTTGCGCACCTCGACGCCCTCGGCGTCGGCGGCCACCTTCGGCCGGGTGAACCAGAGCGCGCCACAGGCCAGCAGCACGCCGATCCCGACCATGGCGACTTGGTCGGAGGCCTGGAAGAAGACGCCAGTCGGGGTGTTACGAAGCAGCACGGCCACGACCGAGAAGATCGCGACGAACACCACCGCGATAGTCCCGGTTACGAACCGGACCCGGTGCGGACGAGCGATCACCGGAACCCCTGCTCGGTCCACGGCTGACGCAGCCCGCGCACGACCAGGGCGGTCTCCAGCGCGGCGGCGCACGCCTCGTAGCCCTTGTCCTCCGCCGACCCGGGCAGTCCGCTGCGGTCGTGCGCCTGCTCCTCGGTGTTCACCGTGAGCACGCCGTTGCCGACCGGGGTCGCCTCATCGAGGGACACCCTGGTCAGCCCATAGGTGACCGCGTCGCACACGTACTCGAAGTGCGGGGTGCCGCCACGCACGACGACACCGAGCGCGACGACAGCGTCATGGTGCTTGGCCAGCTCCTGGCAGACCACCGGCAGCTCGACGGCGCCCGGCACGCGCACGACGGTCGGCTCCTCGATGCCCGCCTCGGTGGCCGCCGCCAGCGCCCGGGTGAGCAGCTGGTCGGTGATCCCGGCGTGCCACTTGGTCGCCACGATGCCCAGCCGGATGCCCTCGCACCGCGGGACCGAGGTCTGCGGCTTGCCCTCACCACTCACGACTTGTCGTCTCCCGTCTTCACCGCTGTGTTCTTTCCCGCAACGCTCTTGGTGCCGCCCTCGTAGTGCTCCAGCTGGCCCAGCTCGTGGCCCATCCGGTCGCGCTTGGTGCGCAGGTAGTGCACGTTCTCCGGGTTCGGCCACACCGACAGCGGCACGCGGTCGACCACGGTCAGGCCGTAGCCCTCCAGGCCGACCCGCTTGGCCGGGTTGTTGGTCAGCAGCCGCATGCTGCGCACGCCGAGGTCGACCAGGATCTGCGCGCCGGTGCCGTAGTCGCGCGCGTCGGCGGGCACGCCGAGGGCGAGGTTGGCGTCGACGGTGTCGTGGCCGCTGTCCTGCAGCTGGTAGGCCTGCAGCTTGTGCATGAGGCCGATCCCCCTGCCCTCGTGGCCGCGCATGTAGAGCACGATGCCGCGTCCCTCGGCGGCGACGGCCTCCAGGGCGGCGTCGAGCTGCGGGCCGCAGTCGCAGCGCAGCGAGCCGAACACGTCGCCGGTCAGGCACTCGGAGTGCACCCGGACCAGGACGCTGTCGCCCTCGGCGAGGTCGCCGTACACCAAGGCGACGTGCTCGATGCCGTCGAGCAGCGAGTCGTAGCCGACAGCGGTGAACGTGCCGTGCGCGGTCGGGATGCGCGCCTCGGCGACCCGGACGACCTGCTTCTCGGTGCGCCTGCGGTAGGCGATGAGGTCGGCGATGGTGATGATCTCAAGGTCGTGCTCGGCGGCGAAGACGCGCAGCTCGTCGTAGCGGGCCATGTCGCCTTCGTCCTTCTGCGACACGATCTCGCAGAGCACGCCCGCGGGCCGCAGACCGGCCATCTTGGCCAGGTCGACGGCGGCCTCGGTGTGGCCGGGACGGCGCAGCACGCCGCCCTCCTTGGCGCGCAGCGGGACGACGTGGCCGGGGCGGTTGAAGTCGCCGGGGGTGGACTTCTCGTCGGCGAGCAGCCGGATCGTGTGGGCGCGGTCGGCCGCGGAGATGCCGGTGCTCACGCCCTCCTTCGCGTCCACGGTGACCGTGTACGCGGTGCCGCGCACGTCCTGGTTCGTGTGGAACATCGGCGGCAGGTCGAGCCGGTCGCAGTCGGACTCGGTGAGCGGCACGCAGATGTAGCCGGAAGTGTAGCGGACCATGAAGGCCATCAGCTCCGGGGTGGCCTTCTCCGCGGCGAAGATCAGGTCGCCCTCGTTCTCACGGTCCTCGTCGTCCACGACGACGACGGCCTTGCCCGCGGCGACGGCGGCGATGGCGCGCTCGATGGCGTCGAAGTCACTCACTGGTGCTCTCCTCTACGGCGCCGCGCCCGGTGTTTCCGAGGTGCGGTGTTGCCAGTCTTTCCACGTACTTGGCGATGACGTCCACTTCGAGGTTGACCTTGTCACCGGGTTTGCGAACCCCGAGTGTGGTCGCGCGCAGCGTCTCAGGGATCAGACTGACCGAGAACCAGTCGTCACCGACCTCGACGACGGTCAGCGACACGCCGTCGACGGTGATAGAGCCCTTCTCCACCACATAGCGGGCGAGGTTCGCGGGCAGGCTGACCCGGACCAGCTCCCAGTGCTCCGACGGCTCGCGCGAGAGCACCGCTCCGGTCCCGTCGACGTGGCCCTGCACGATGTGCCCGCCGAAGCGCTGGCCGACGGCGGCGGCGCGCTCCAGGTTGACCGAGTCGCCGACGGTCACCTTGTCGAGGCTGCTGCGGACGAGGGTCTCGCGCATGACGTCGGCGGTGAAGGCGCCCCCGTCAAGGCCGACCACCGTCAGGCACACCCCGTTGACCGAGATCGAGTCACCCTGTTTGGCGTCGCTGGTGACCAGCGGCCCCGCGATGGTGACCCGCGCCGCGTCGGCGAGGTCCTCCACCGCGACGACCTCACCGCGTTCCTCGACGATCCCCGTGAACACCGTTGCCTCCTCAGTCCGTCACCGGAACGGCGGATACCCGCACGTCCGGTCCACACATGGTGACCCCTTCGACCACGAACCGGTGAGCGTCGGTGATGGTCGACACGCCCGATGCGCCCAACGCCACAGGCCCGGCCCCCAGCAGCGTGGGGGCGAGGTAGGCCAGGATCCGGTCGATCATGCCCGCCTCGGCGAACGCGCCCGCCAGCGTCGGCCCGCCTTCGAGCAGCACATCCACCGCCCCGCGCTCGGCCAGCGCGGCGAGCACCTCGGCCGGGTCGCGCGTGCGCAGATGCAGTGTCTCTGCGCTGTCGTCGAGCACCTTGGCGGCGGCTGGCAGGTCTCCGGTTCCCACGACCACCCGCAACGGCTGGCGGGCGTGGGTTGTTCCGTCCTCGTCCCGGGCCGTCAACGCGGGGTCGTCGGCCGACACCGTGCCGCGGCCCGCCATGATCACGTCGATCTTGCGCCGCAGGTCGTGGACCTCCGCGCGGGACTGTTCGGAACTGATCCACCGGCTGGTCCCGTCGGCGGCGGCGACCCGCCCGTCGAGCGTCGCGGCGTACTTCCAGGTGACATGCGGCCGCCCGGTCCTGGCGAAGTGCAGCCACGCCCGCAGCGGTCCTTGGGCGACCTCGTCGGCCAGGAGTCCACTCTCGACGGTGATCCCGGCGGCTTCGAGGACAGCGCGTCCCCCGGCGGCCTGCGGATTCGGGTCTGGGATGGCGAACACGACCCGCGCGACACCCGCGGCGATGAGCGCGTCGGTGCATGGCGGGGTGCGGCCGTGGTGGGCGCAGGGTTCGAGGGTGACCACGGCGGTGCCGCCGCGAGCCTTGTCGCCCGCGTCGTCGAGCGCCATGACCTCGGCGTGCGCCCCACCGGGCGGCTGGGTCGCGCCCGCGCCCGCCAATTCGCCGTCACGGTCGAGGATGACGCACCCCACCGGCGGGTTGGGACTCGTCGTCCCCCGCACGGCTTCGGAGCGCGCGACCGCCAGCCGCATCGCTGAGGTGTCATCCACCGCGACAGTCTGTCAGGACTTGGCGAACCTGTGGTTGGCGGACACCGCCTGCGCCCGCAGCGCCTCGACGGCCTTCGCCGGGTCACCCGCGCCGTAGACGGCGGAGCCCGCGACGAAGCAGTCCACGCCCGCCTCGGCGGCCTGCTCGATCGTCTCGGCGTTGATGCCGCCGTCGATCTCGACCAGCAGATTCAGGTGCCCGGTGTCGACCAGGGTCCTTGCGGTACGCACCTTGTCGAGGACGTCGGCGATGAACTTCTGGCCGCCGAAGCCGGGTTCGACGGACATGATCAGGAGGGTGTCGTAGTGCTTGAGGATGTCGACGTAAGGCTCAAGCGGGGTGCCCGGCTTGATGCTCAGCCCGGCCTTGGCGCCCGCGGCCTTGAGGTTCTTGGCGAGCTTGATCGGGTCGGCGGCGGCCTCGACGTGCACGGTGACGTTGTGCGCGCCCGCCTCGGCGTACCCGATGGCCCAGCGGTCGGGGTCCTCGATCATGAGGTGACAGTCCATCGGGATGTCGGTCACCTTGAGCAGCGCCTCGACGATCGGCAGGCCGAGGGTCAGGTTCGGCACGAAGTGCGCGTCCATGACGTCGACGTGCACCCAGTCGGCCCCCCGAATCGCCGCGAGCTCATCAGCGAGCCGGGCGAAGTCCGCGGAAAGGATACTGGGCGCGATCATGGGTGATGTCGACACGCGCGCAGCATAAGCACCTGACGGCGGCGACACCGAACCAGAGAGGCCGACGGTGAGCCAACTCTCTGCGCCCAGGTACGGAGCCCTGGTAGATCTTGAGCCATGACTGACCTATGGGCTGTCGTATTCGACTGGCGCGGCACGCTGGTGACGACCCTTGACGAGCGGACATGGGTGCGGGAGGCGTTGTGTCGTCTTGATCGAGACAGCACGCCACCGCAGGTTGATCAAGTGTGGCGGACGATCAGAACCGCCGCGGGCGATCCGGACCGGCTGGACGCCATCGATGGCGACAGCGACCGTGCACGGCACCGAGACACCTACTACAGCGTGTTCGCCGACGCTGGACTCGACATCGAACTGGCCGATGCGCTCTATGCCGTCGAGTCGGACCCGTCTTACAACCGGTTCGCGATCGATGTGGAGCCGACGCTGCGAGGGATTGCCGCAGGTGGCCGCGAAATCGCCGTGCTCAGTGACATCCACTTTCGATCTGCGTCCAGTCTTCCGGGCGGCCGGGCTCGCGGACCTCATCGCCGTGTTCGTGCTGTCCTACGAACACGGCGTGCAGAAGCCAGACCCCGCGATCTTCCGCGCGGCGTTGGCGGGCCTCGACACACCCGCCGAGCAGGCATTGATGGTCGGAGACCGTGCCACCCATGATGGAGCCGCGATAGAGGTCGGCATGCCGGTGCTGCTGGTTCCTCCGCTGCGCGACGTCACACATCGAAGGCTCGATCTTGTCGCGGCGACGCTGAGGGGCGGCGACGCTGAGGGGTGAGGCACCGGGGTCGAACAAACGACTTGGCCTCGCCGGTACCGTCGGAGCCGTGACCACCATCGTCCGCCGCAACCCACCCGAGTTGCACACCACGCCCGGCTACCACCACCTCACCCTCACCCCCGACACCGCCTTCCTCGCAGGCCAGTGCCCTCTGGACCAAAGCGGCGCCCTCGTCGGCGACGGCGACGTCCTGGCCCAGGTCGACCAGGTGGTCGACAACATCATGACCGCGCTCGCCGACGCGGGCCTGACCCCGGCCGACGTCGTCAAGACGGTCATCTACGTGGTGACGCCCGCCCAGGGTGTGCTCGGCTCGGTGTGGGCCAGGCTGCAAGACTCCCCGCTCGCCCCCGCGTTCACCTCGGCGAGCACTCTGCTCGGGGTGGCGGCGCTCGGGTTCACCGGACAGCTCGTGGAGATCGATGTGACGGCGGTGCGTTCATGAAGGTCATGACAGTCAATGTCGGCGTCCCCCGGGCCATCGAGGCCAAGGCCGGTGCGAGCGCGATCGACAAGCGGCCCGTCGACTATCCCGTCAAGGTCACCGCGCCGCAGGCCGGACACAGTGGCGTCGCCGGTGATCACATCTGTGACGTCGACAACCACGGTGGCGAGGACCAAGCCGTCTACGCCTACGCGCGTGAGGACCTCGACCGCTGGCAGGAACAGCTCTCCACTCCCCTGCCCAGCGGCTGTTTCGGCGAGAACCTGACCACCCTCGGCATCGACCTGACCAACGCCGAGATCGGCGAGCGCTGGCGGGTCGGCACGGCCGAGTTGCAGGTCACCGTGCCCCGGATCCCCTGCCGCACCTTCGCTGTGTGGCTCGACCAGCAGGGTTGGGTCAAGACGTTCACCAACGCCGCCATCCCGGGCGCTTACCTCAAGGTCCTCACCCCCGGCGAGATCAAGGCGGGCGACGAGATCGATGTCGTGCACCGGCCAGGGCACGGCGTGACCATGGGACTGACCTTCCGCGCGCTGACCACCGAGGCCGAGCGGCTGCCCGACCTCCTGCGCGCGGACGATCTACCCGCGGACATGCGGCAGAGGATCCAAAAGCGGCTCGTAAAGTAGGGCCATGGGGATCTTCGGCAAGAAGAAGCGCAACACCCGGCTCGCGGCGTACGGCGTGATCGTCGACGACGGCAAGATCCTGCTGGCCCGGTGGACCAGCCGCCAGGGGCCGAAGTGGATGCTGCCCGGCGGGGGTGTCGACTTCGGTGAGGACCCGTTGGACGCGGCGGTGCGTGAGGTCGCCGAGGAGACCGGGTACGTCTTCGCGCCCGACTCCTTGTTGGGGATCGACAGCTACCACCGGACGAATGACTTCCACGGCGTCCGGATCGTCTACGAGGGTCGAGTCGTCGGCGGCGAGCTCACCTTCGAGCAGGGCGGGTCGACCGACATGGCGGCGTGGTTCGACCTGGCCGAGGTCGACTCACTGGCCACCGCCGAGCTCGTGCACACCGCGCTGGCGCTGCTCAGGAACAAGCCCGCGACCGGACGGGCGACTGTCGGTGGGCACGACTAGCGTCCGCCGCATGGACCTCGTCACCGCCGTCCGCACTGGACTGCAAGCCTCGGCGAACCCGGCCAAAGCACCGGACATGCAGCGGTATATGAAGTCCGACATGCCCTACTACGGAGTGGCCAAGCCGGAGCGCGCCGCGTTGATCAAGGCTGTCTTCAGCGAGCACCCGATCACCGACCGGGCCGTGTGGATCGACACGATGGCGGCGCTGTGGCGGCAGGCCACCCACCGCGAGCAGCGCTATGTCGCGCTCGACCTGGCGAACCACAAGCCGTACCAGCGCTGGCAGGACGTCGACCTGCTGCCGCTGTACGAGGAGTTCATCGTCACCGGCGCCTGGTGGGACTACGTCGACGAGATCGCCAACCGCCGGGTCGGCTCGCTGCTGCGCGCGCATCCCGCACAGGTCGCGCCCCTGATGCGCGTCTGGGCCGAGGACGGCGATCGCTGGCGGCGCCGCACGTCGGTCATCTGTCAGCTCGCGTCGAAGCAGGACACCGATGTCGACCTGCTGGTCGACGCGATCGAGGCCAACATCGACGACCCGGACTTCTTCCTGCGCAAGGGAATCGGCTGGGCGCTGCGCGAGTACGCGAAGACGGAACCGGGGTGGGTGCGACATTTCGTCGACACCCACCCCGGTCTGTCACCGCTGTCACGCCGCGAGGCGCTCAAACACTTCTAGCGGCGGCCGATTTCCTTCTGTAGCTCAGCTCGCGTCAGGTCACCGTCGCCGGTGTCCTTCCCCTGGATCCGAGCCAGCCCGGCCGACGGCGTCGGCTGGGGCAGCGGCTCGCACTGGGCGTCGGACTTGCGGCCCGCGACGCGCGCGGGCAGCTTGCCGGTGGCCAGGTAGTCGGCGATCTGGTCGTCGACGCACGCGTTGCCGAACAACGTGCCCGAGTGGGTGGTGCCGCCGACGCCCTCGATCAGGGCCGACTTCGGGAACCGGCTGCGGACCTCGAGAGCGCCCTCGTACGGGGTGGCCGCGTCGAGGGTCTCGTTGATCAGCAGGATCGACGGCGCCTTCGAGCCGTCGACCTTGACCGGCTTGCCCGGCTTGGCGTCCCAGTAGAGGCAGGGCGCGTTGAACCACGCGTTGCCCCAGGTGAGGAACGGCGCGCGGAGGAAGGTCAGCCAGTTGTCGACCTTCCAGCGGTTCCAGCTCTTGGGCCACTGCACGTCGGTGCACTGCACACCCAGGTAGACGGCGAAGGAGTTGTCCGAGCCGACTTCCTGGCTGTTGGCGCCGTCGTAGAGTGCCTTGAGACCCGAGACGTCACCGCTGTTCATCCACGCCGCGTAGGCGTTGGCCACGTCCTCCCAGCCGAAGATGTAGTACGCGGCCTGCTGGAAGACGTCGGTCAGCTCGTCGGGGCCGATGACCCCGCCCGCCGGGGCGCGGCGCAGCTTCTGCTGCTCCAGATAGAACTTCGCCTCGATCGACTTGCCGCTGGTGCCCAGGTGGTACACCGAGTCGTGCTTGGCCAGCCAGTCGAAGTAGATCTTGATGTTGCGGTCGAACGCGAGGTCCTGCTGGATGTTCGCGTCGTACCAGACACCGCGCGGGTCGACGTTGCCGTCGAGGACCATGCGGCGCACCCGCTCCGGGAACTGGGTCGCGTAGACCTGCCCGAGGTAGGTGCCGTAGGAGAAGCCGTAGAAGTTGATCTGCTCCTGGCCCAGCGCCTTGCGCAGCGCGTCCATGTCGTTGACCGAGTCGGTCGTCTTCAGGTGGTCGAGCAGGTCGCCACCGGCGGCCTTGCACGCCTCCGCGTACTTCTTCGACCGGTCCAGCCAGGTCTTCTCCAGCTGACCGTTGACCGGCACGTAGTACGGCCGGTTGTAGCCGAAGTACGTGTGGTCACACGCCAGCGACGGCTCGCTGGAGCCGACGCCGCGCGGGTCGAAGCCGATCCAGTCGTAGGTCAGGCCCGCGTCCTTGGGCACGTACTCGCCCAGCACGGACAGCGTCACGCCGGAGCCGCCGGGGCCGCCCGGGTTGACCAGCACCACGCCCTGGTACTGGTCCGCGGGGGCCTTCGCCTTGATCCGCGACACCGCGATCTTGATCTTCTTGCCGGACGGCGCCGCGTAGTCCAGCGGCACCTCGAGCATGCCGCACTCGGCACCGCGCCGGGCGAGCCCGGGCTGCTCGCAGACACCCCACGCGATCGGCGCGGGGTCGTAGGCCACCTGGGCGGGCGCGGGCTTCGGTGCGGCCAGCACCGTCGGCGCGACAAGCACACCGCCCACCACGAAACCCGCCGCGGCAACCATCGCCACGATCTTTTTCACATTGCCCCTTTTCGTTCCCTTCGTCCGAACTGGGTTTCGGCTCGGACGCCGCGATGCTGCCCGGTGGGGAACGGTCAGGGGAATAGCCAACGCCATTTTTCCACCGGGAATGCCGTCGATTTGAACAAATCGAGACATTCCCGGTTCAGGCATCGTGGGCCGTTCAGCTCAGGCGCGGAGGGCTGCTCCGAATTGTTCGGCCGCGGCGGCGACTGCGGCGTCGCGCGCCGTTGTCGCTTCTTCAACCGTCAATGTGCGATCGGGGGCGCGGAATCGCAGTGAATAGGCCAGAGATCGTTTGCCATCGCCGACCTGTGTTCCGGTGAACACGTCGAAGAGGCTCATTTCCTCCAGCAGCTCACCGCCACCCTCGCGCAGCACCCGGGACAGATCGGCCGCGGGCACCTCGTCGTCGACCACCAGCGCCACGTCGAGCAGCACCGGCGGGTACGGCGAGACCTCGGGCACGGGCCTGCGCTCGCTGAGCGGCAGCGCGTCCAGGTCGATCTCCATGGCGCACGTGCGCGCGGGCAAGCCCAGCGCCTCGGTCACCTTGGGGTGCAGCTCGCCCGCGTGACCCACCGGGAACCCGCCGACGCGCAGCTGGGCGCAGCGGCCCGGGTGCCACGGCAGCAGGTCCCACTTGTGCACGGTCAGCTCGACACCTGCGGCCTCAGCGACCGTCCGGGCGGCCTGCACCGCGTCGGCCCAGCTCGCCTGCTCGCCCTTGCCCCACCAGCCCGCGTGCCTGCGGTTGCCCGCGAGGACGACGGCGGCGTGGGCGGGCTGGATCGGCAGCGCGGCGTTGAGGACGGCGATCTCCGCGTCGTCCGGCCGCGCGTCGACGCCCACCTCGGGCATCGGGACCTGCTCGGTGCGCGGCAGCACGACCTGTCCGATGTGGAAGATCGCGATGTCGCGGGCGCCCCGGGAGACGTTGCGGGACAAGACGTCCAGCATTCCAGGCAGCAGCGTGGTCGCCAGCTCGGCGCGGTCGGCCTCCAGCGGGTTCAGCACCGTGACCGTGCGCCTGCGGATGTCGTCTTCCGGCAGGCCGAAGGCGTCCCACACCGTCTTGGCGATGAACGGGAACGGCAGCACCTCGACGTAGCCCGCCTCGGCCAGCGCGCGCGACACCATCCGCTGCCGACGCTGCTTGGCGGTGAGCCCGCCGCCGGGCGGCGCGGGCGGCAGCTCCGACGGAATCGTGTCGTAGCCCTGCAGCCGCAGCACCTCCTCGACGAGGTCGGCGGGCTGGTTGAGGTCCGCGCGCCAGGTCGGCGGGAAGGCGGTCACGCAGGGCGTGCCGTCCTCGAAGGTGCCGATGTCGACCCGGCAGCCGATCTGCTGCAGCCGGGAGACGGTGACGCCGCGGTCGTAGCGCACGCCCGCGACGCGGTCGGGCAGGTCCATGGCCATCGAGACCGGCGCAGGCACCGACGGGCGGCCGACGTCGGTGCGGCCGGGCTGGATGCGGCCCTCGCCGTACTCACGCAGCAGCCGGGCGGCGCGCTCAAGGGCGACCGGCGGCAGCGCCGGGTCGACCACGCGCTCGTAGCGCTTGGACGCCTCGCTGGGCAGCTTGTGCCGACGCACGCCGCGGGCGATGGACGCCGGGTCCCAGATGGCCGCTTCCAGCAGGAGGTCGCTGGTCTCGGCGCTGACCTCGGTCGTCGCGCCGCCCATGACGCCTGCCAGCGAGATCGGGCCGCTGTCGTCGCACACCACGATGTCGTCCACATCGAGCTTGCGCTCGACGTTGTCGAGGGTGACGAGCTTCTCCCCCGCGTTCGCCCGCCGAATGACCAGGCCACCGGCGAGCTTCGTGGTGTCGAAGGCGTGCATCGGCTGGCCGAGTTCGAGCATCACGTACTGCGTGACGTCCACGAGCAGGCTGATCGGGCGGATGCCGCTGCGACGCAAACGCTCGGCCATCCAGATCGGCGTGCGCTTGGTCGGGTCGATGCCTTCGATGACGCGGCCGACGAAACGCGGGACGTCGGCGCCGGCGCTCAAGATCACCTTGAGCGCGGCGTCGTTGAG